>NZ_JACVVI010000003.1:0-520736 GCF_016658625.1 Pantoea sp. S62
CAGCGCTTTCAGCCTGTGCCGCTTTCTTCGCTTTGGCACGGGCGATAGCGGCCTGAACCGCGGCTTTGCGTGGGTCGGTTTCCACGGCGGCGTCCGGTGCAGCTTCAGCCGCAGCGTCCGTCGCGGCGTCAGTCACGCTCTGCGACGCTGTCGTACCAGCGCCTTCAGCCTGTGCCGCTTTCTTCGCTTTGGCACGGGCGATAGCGGCCTGAACCGCGGCTTTACGTGGGTCGGTTTCCACTGCGGCGTCCGGTGCAGCTTCAGCCGCAGCGTCCGGCGCGGCGTCAGTCACGCTCTGCGACGCTGTCGTATCAGCGCCTTCAGCCTGTGCCGCTTTCTTCGCTTTGGCACGGGCGATAGCGGCCTGAACCGCGGCTTTACGTGGGTCGGTTTCCACTGCGGCGTCCGGTGCAGCTTCAGCCGCAGCGTCCGGCGCGGCGTCAGTCACGCTCTGCGACGCTGTCGTATCAGCGCCTTCAGCCTGTGCCGCTTTCTTCGCTTTGGCACGGGCGATAGCGGCCTGAACCGCGGCTTTACGCGGGTCGGTTTCAGCAGTGGTGCCTGGTGCGGCTTCTGAAACACTCTCCGATGCAGCCGGAGCCGTCGCATCAGCGCCTTCAGACTGTGCTGCTTTCTTCGCTTTGGCACGGGCGATAGCGGCCTGAACCGCGGCTTTACGCGGGTCGGTTTCAGCAGTGGCGTCCGGCAAGGCGTCAGTAACACTCTCCGATGCAGCCATAGCCGTCACATCAACGCCTTCCGCCTGAGCCGCTTTCTTCGCTTTGGCGCGCGCTACAGCGGCCTCGACGGCGGCTTTACGCGGATCGACACTGGCGTCAGCAGCCGTATCAGCCGGTGAGACTTTCTTCGCTTTTGCCCTGGCAATCGCGGCTTCAACCGCCGCTTTACGCGGATCGACTGACTGACGCGTTACCGGCTGGGTTTCAGCCTGCGCCTCAGCCTGACGCAGACGCGCCTGCGCATGGCGGGCTTCACGCTGCGCTTCAAGCGTCGCTTCATCCGGTTCAGCGGACTGACGGGCTTTCACCCGCGCTTTAGCTGCTGCCAGCTCACTGGTATCGGTGCGGGCAACTCGCTGTTTTGCCTCTTCATGACGCGCTTCACGGGCCTGTTTTTCACGCTCCAGGCGCGCCTGACGCGCTTCGAAGCGGGCTTTAGCTTCCAGCGTGCGTTTCGCTTCCAGATCGATGGCGCGCAGTTCCGCTTTTTCCTGACGGTAATATTGCACCAGCGGAATATTACTCGGGCAGACATAGGCGCAGGCACCGCATTCGATGCAGTCATCGATATGGTGGGCACGCGCTTTATCGTGATCGCCGCCCTGGCTGTACCAGTAAAGCTGCTGCGGCAGTAGTTTGGCCGGACAGGCATCGGCACAGGCGGAACAGCGAATGCAGGACTGCTCTTCATCATTGTTGCCCATCTCACTGGCAGAGGGCGCAAGAATACAGTTGGTGATCTTCACCACCGGCACATCCAGCGATGGCAGGGTAAAGCCCATCAGCGGACCGCCCATGATTACCATCTGACGCGGCGCAGGCGTAAATCCGACCTGATGCAGCAGATGGCTGATTGGCGTGCCAAGACGACTCCAGACGTTACGCGGCTGGGCAATCGCCTCGCCGGTCAGTGTCACCACGCGTTCGGTAATCGGTTCACCATTAATGATGGCCCGCTTAACGGCCCAGGCGGTACCGACGTTCTGCATCAGCACGCCGATATCGGTTGAACGTCCGCCGTGCGGCACTTCCATGCCGGTCAGAATGCGGGTCAGTTGCTTGGCACCGCCGGAAGGATATTTAGTCGGGATCACCCGGATTTGCAGATCGCGCTCGCTACCCAGCGCCTGTTTCAGCGCGGCGATCGCTTCAGGTTTATTATCTTCAATGCCAATCAACACCCGCTCAGCCTGTAACACCCAGGCGAGAATGCGGCTGCCTTCCAGCACTTCGGCGGCGTAGTCCTGCATCAGGCGATCGTCAGCGGTGATGTAAGGTTCACACTCTGCCGCATTGATAATCAGGGTTTTAACCCCGCGCAGGCCGCCTTTCAGTTTGGTGGCGGTCGGGAATCCCGCGCCGCCCAGACCCGCAATGCCCGCATCGTAAATTCGCTGCACGATGTCGGCGCGCGGATGCTGACGGTAGTCTGGCAGCGGATCGAGCGGCATCCAGCGGTCTTCACCATCCGGCGTCAGGAAGATGCAAAGTTCGGACAGGCCCGACGGGTGCGCGGTCATATGCTGACCGATATCCTCAATCACGCCAGAGGTGGGCGCATGGACCGGCAGCATGCGGCCAGTACCAAACGTCAGGGGCTGACCGCGCAGCACTTTCTCGCCGGGCACAACGCAGATCTCCCCTTCATGGCCGATATGCTGTTTCAGCGGGATAATAAAACGGTGCGGCAGCGGCAGTTCGCTGAGCGGCGTGCCGTTGGACTGGGTTTTCATTTCCGGCGGATGGATACCGCCCTGAAAATCCCAGACTTTCTCTTTTTTCAGGAAGTTAAACAGATTAAGCATGAGTTTCTACCGGGATCACCCGTACAGGAATGGTATTCAAATCCCACTTCCAGTTAGCTGGCGTGGTGGCGACCGGACGCATTTCAATACAGTCAGTCGGGCAGGGTGCGACACAGAGATCGCAGCCGGTGCAGACATCGCTCAGCACGGTGTGCATGGCGCGGGTTGCGCCGACAATTGCATCCACCGGACAGGCCTGAATACATTTGGTGCAGCCAATGCAGTTGGCTTCATCGATAAACGCCACGGTGCGCACCGGCTCTTTCGCCGTTTCATCGCCATCAATCGGCTGCGGTTCAACGTTCAGCAGCGCAGCCAGCTTGAGCATGGTCTGTTCACCGCCCGGCGCGCATTTATTGATTGCTTCACCGTTGTTGCCGACCGCATCAGCATAGGGACGGCAGCCAGGGTAGCCGCACTGGCCACACTGGCTCTGCGGCAGAATGGCATCAATCTGCTCAACGATAGGATCTTCTTCCACCTCAAAGCGGCGCGAGGCGTAACCCAGCAGGGCGCCGAACACCAGGCTCAGGGCACTTAATACGGCAACAGCAATCCAGATCGCGGTCATCAGAATTTCACCAGACCGCTGAAGCCCATGAATGCCAGCGCCATGAGGCCCGCGGTAATCAGGGCAATGGAGTTGCCTTTAAACGGGGCAGGCACATTGGCCAGCACCAGACGCTCACGCATCCCGGCGAACAGCACCATCACCAGCGAGAAGCCGATAGAGGCACTGAAACCATACAGCGCGGCCTGCATAAAGGTGTGGTTGAGGTTAACGCTCAGCAGAGGCACGCCCAGCACCGCACAGTTGGTGGTGATCAGCGGCAGGAAGATACCCAGTAAACGATAGAGCGACGGACTGGTTTTACGCACCACCATTTCGGTGAACTGTACGACAACAGCGATCACCAGGATATAGGCCATTGTGCGCAGATAGACCAGATCCAGCGGCAGCAGGATCAGATGGTTGACCAGCCACGCGCAGATAGAGGCCAGCGTAATCACGAATGTTGTAGCGAGGCCCATGCCAATCGCCGTTTCCAGTTTTTTGGAAACGCCCATAAATGGACAGAGGCCGAGAAACTTCACTAATACGAAGTTATTCACCAGCACGGTGCCAACAAAGAGAAGCAGATAATCGGTCATTTTTTCGCCTGGGAGCCGGAAAGCGGCTTATTATCATTGATAGCGCGGCGTATCTCAACACCCGCGCCTCCCGCAAGGCGGCAGACCGCACTCAGAATTAAATTCCTGACATAACTCACAGCGTTACGGCGCGATAAAGGTGGTTTTTACCCGCTTTGAGCGTTTGAAATAGGGCGCAAATATCGCCGCCGCGAGCAGTGACAGCAGTAACGTCTGGAGAGCACGGCTATCGGCAACCGGCGTAAAGGCAAAGGTTTTCAGCGCCAGCAGCACGGTTATCAGCAGCCAGAGCAGATAGTGGCGCGGCAAACGGCGGGAACGCTTAAAGAAAAGCCAGCTGATCCAGAGGCTGTAGGCCCAGACCGCCACGGCGGTAAGCAGCGAAATGGCCCAGTAAGAGAGCAGAGTGCTGCCGTGTGAAAACAGCGCCACACGCCATTCCGGATTAAAGAGGGGGGTCAGATACATCGCCAGCACCAGAACGGTGGTTAACAGGGTCATTATCAGCCAGGCCAGTGGCAGCAAAAGCCAGCCACCAATACGTGGCGCAGCAACCTGTTCATTCATCGTGGTTATTCCTGTCTCGGGGAGTCGAAGCGCAGCAGAATAACATGTCCAGAGGGGCACGCCCATCCGGACAAGGTCAGAGGTAAAGAGAGCGATTAATCAGCCGGAAATCAGACCACGTAGCGCCACACCGTTTTAGGGACACAGCCAAGATCATATAACCGTCCGCCAGAAACCAGTTCGGCGCGACGATGATCGGCAGCCCGATACATATTGATGATTTCCATATCATTTGTAAGGGAGTAGTTAAGGTGATCGAAAAGCTTTTCCAGACTGTCTGAATTATTTACTTTGCGGAATTTAAGCAGGTAATCGTGCGCAGTCATCATTGCCATAACAGATAGAAGTACAAAGGAGTGCTCAGTATAGGGGGCAAGCCAGGGCTGTCCAGATCGGGCCGGTTAAAAAAAGCGAAAATCAGACTAAAGCACCTTATTAGCCACTAAAAGTCCAAATCTGCTATTTTTATTGCTGTCTGTGCCAGCCTGCCCGCGCGATGCTTTTAAACAGCGTATCAGCTCACAAATATCCATGCCGGAATACAGCGTTAAACGCGCATCTTGAATATCATTTTTCGTCCCTTCATGCCAGCCGCTGCGTCAATGCCTCCTTTCTGACATTTTCAGGGCAGAAAAATTAATCCTTTTGAAACCACACGCATAGAAACGTTTCGCGCCCAATCTGCACGCGTGAACGACTGTGCGGGCAATCACAAAACCCATTTTTTGTTCATCGCAGACCGGATAACCCATTTTGTACGCCTGTCTGTAATCGTTTCCAGTGACGTTAAGCATAAGCGATTCTGTTTATTACAATTATTTAACGAGCGTTGTTTTATTACTCAGCCATTTTATCCATAACGCTGTGACCAGCGAACCCGTCCGGCTGCACGTAACTCCTTTAAATTGCTCTGTTTTGTGAAGTGTGTCGCCATTATGAACGCTTTTTTAGTCCAGTCTAAGCAGGCTCTCTACCCTAAACAGCAAACGCCTTTCAGAGGATTAAAAACTATGTGGAAACGTTTACTTCTGACCACGCTGGTCAGCGCCGCGTTAACCGGCCCGGTGCTCGCTGCAGATATGACGGTCGGCTTCTCGCAGGTCGGTTCGGAATCTGGCTGGCGTTCGGCTGAGACCAGCGTGGCGAAAAGCGAAGCCAAAAAACGCGGAATCACCCTGAAAATCGCCGACGGGCAGCAGAAACAAGAGAATCAGATCAAGGCAGTACGTTCGTTTATTGCCCAGGGCGTTGATGCCATTTTCATCGCGCCAGTCGTACAGACCGGCTGGGAGCCGGTGCTGGAAGAAGCCAAAGACGCCAAAATCCCGGTTTACCTGCTGGACCGCGCTATCGTGGTGAAAGACAAATCGCTCTATCAGGCCGTGGTGACGGCGGACAACGTTCTGGAAGGCAAACTGATTGGCGACTGGCTGGTGAAAACCGTGGGCGACAAGCAGTGTAACGTGGTGGAACTGCAGGGCACCGTCGGGGCCAGCGTGGCAATCGATCGTAAGAAAGGCTTTGCTGAAGCGATCAGCAACCATCCAAACATTAAAGTGATCCGCTCGCAGTCCGGCGACTTTACCCGTAGCAAGGGTAAAGAGGTGATGGAGAGCTTTATCAAGGCTGAGAACAACGGCAAAAACATCTGCATGGTTTACGCGCATAACGATGATATGGCGATCGGTGCCATTCAGGCGATTAAAGAAGCGGGCCTGAAACCGGGCAAAGACATACTGACCGGCTCAATTGATGGTGTGCCGGATATCTACAAAGCGATGCTGGCAGGTGAAGCCAACGCCAACGTGGAGCTGACGCCGAACATGGCTGGCCCGGCGTTTGATGCCCTGGAGAAATTCAAAAAAGATGGCACGCTGCCGCCTAAAGTCATCAAGACCGAGTCAAAGCTGTTTCTGCCTGCTGACGCGCAGACGGAGCTGGATAAGAAAAAGGGTATGGGTTACTGATCCGCAGACCCGCCCCAGACCAGCCGCAGACCGCCCCCCGGGGCGGTTTTTCATGACGTAAGGCGGAGTGAGCATAATGACGACGCAAAATGAAATACCGCTGTTATCCATCAGCGGCGTCAGCAAAGGGTTTCCCGGCGTTAAAGCGCTGAGCAATGTTTCCTTTGATATCCGCAAAGGGGAGATTATGGCGCTGCTGGGGGAAAACGGTGCTGGCAAATCGACCCTGATTAAGGTGCTGACCGGCGTTTACAGCCGTGATGCCGGCACGATTACCCTGAATGGTGAGCCGATCACCCCGCATAACACCGCGCAGGCACAGGAGATGGGCATCGGGACCGTTTATCAGGAGGTGAATATGCTGCCGAACATGTCGGTGGCAGATAACCTCTATATTGGTCGTGAGCCGCGTCGCTTTGGCATGATCGACCGTCGCCGCATGGTGCGTGATGCCGATGCGCTGATGCGGAACTACGGGTTTTCCCTCGACGTGACACGTCCGCTGGGTCACTACTCGGTGGCGATGCAGCAGATTGTTGCCATCTGCCGCGCGGTGGATCTTTCGGCCCAGGTGTTGATCCTCGATGAGCCGACAGCCAGCCTGGATGCCAGCGAAGTCGAAATGCTGTTTACCCTGATGGCGCAGCTGAAAGCCAAAGGGATGAGCCTGATTTTTGTGACCCACTTTCTCGACCAGGTGTACCGCATTACTGACCGGATTACCGTGCTGCGTAACGGGCAGTTTATCGCGACTCGCGATACCGCCACGCTGCCGCAGATTGAACTGATTAAGCTGATGCTGGGTCGTGAACTGCTGGAGACTGCATTACAGCGTCAGGGCAGCACGCTGCGCAGTAATCAGCCGGTGGTGTCGTTTGAAGATTACGGCAGGAAGGGCACTATCGAACCCTTTAACCTGGCAGTGCGTCCCGGTGAAGTCGTCGGCCTGGCCGGTCTGTTGGGTTCGGGCCGCACAGAGACCGCCGAAGTGCTGTTTGGTATTCGTCGGGCCGATCGCGGGACCGCGAAGATCAAAGGGAAAGTGCAGAAGATTACTAATCCGGCGAGAGCCTCACAGCTCGGCATGGGGTTTTGCCCGGAAGATCGAAAGACGGATGGGATTATCGGCGCGGCCTCCGTTCGCGAAAATATTATTCTGGCCTTGCAGGCGCAGCGCGGCTGGTTAAGGCCGATTAAAAAGCGCGAGCAGCAGGCGATTGCCGATCGTTTTATTAAGAGTCTGGGTATTCGCACGCCGCACGCCGAGCAGCCGGTAGAGCTGTTATCGGGCGGTAACCAGCAGAAGGTGCTGCTGTCGCGCTGGCTGGTGACTAAACCGCAGTTTTTAATCCTCGACGAACCGACGCGCGGCATTGATGTAGGCGCACACGCCGAGATTATCCGTTTAATTGAATCCCTGTGCGCCGATGGTCTGGCGCTGCTGGTGATCTCCTCTGAACTCGAAGAACTGGTCGGTTATGCCGATCGGGTGTTGATCATGCGCGATCTGAAGCAGGTGGCAGAAATTCCGCTGGAGCAGCTTTCGGTGGCGTCGATCGTCAATGCTATCGCGGACGGAGGGGCTAAACATGCCTGATTCCTCTATGACAACTGAAAAAATGCCACGCCGTAAGCTGAAGTTCCCGCCAGGGATGCCGCAAATCGCCGCGCTGCTGCTGGTGCTGCTGATCGACAGTCTGGTAGCCAGTAACTTTTTTGCCGTGCACCTGCAGGATGGGCGTCTGTTCGGTAGCCCGATCGATATTCTTAACCGTGCGGCCCCGGTTGCCCTGCTGGCGATTGGCATGACGCTGGTGATCGCTACCGGCGGCATCGATCTTTCCGTGGGTGCAGTGATGGCGATAGCGGGCGCGACCGCCGCCACACTGACTGTCGCCGGACATGGTGTGCCGTTTATTATTCTCTGCACGCTGGGAACCGGTTTAGCCTGTGGTTTGTGGAATGGGGTGCTGGTGGCGCTGCTGCGTATTCAGCCGTTTGTTGCCACGCTGATTCTGATGGTCGCCGGGCGTGGTATCGCTCAGCTGATTACGCAGGGGCAGATTGTGACGTTCGACAGTGACAGCCTTGGCTGGTTTGGTAACGGCTCGCTGTGGATGTTGCCGGTGCCGGTCTGGATCACGCTGGTGGTGGCGCTGGCGGTCTGGCTGCTGACGCGCAAGACCGCGCTGGGTCTGTTTATCGAAGCGGTGGGGATTAACCTGCGCGCGGCCCGCAACGCGGGCGTGACCGGCTGGCTGGTGGTGATGTCGACTTATGCGATCAGTGGCGTCTGTGCCGCTGTGGCCGGGCTGATTGTCGCGGCGGATATTCGCGGCGCGGATGCCAATAATGCCGGTTTATGGCTGGAGCTGGATGCGATTCTCGCCGTGGTGATTGGTGGTGCATCGCTGATGGGTGGCCGCTTTAATCTGGTGTTGTCGCTGATTGGCGCGCTGATTATTCAGTCGATGAATACCGGGATTCTACTTTCCGGCTTCCCGCCGGAGCTGAATCAGGTGGTGAAAGCGGTGGTGGTGATGTGTGTGCTGTTGCTGCAGTCACCGCGCTTTATTGCGATGTTGAAACGGAGACGCCCGACATGATTAAACGTCATCTTCCGCTGATGATCACGCTGCTGGTGTTTGTGGCGGGTTACCTGTTTTGTCTGAGTCAGTTTCCGGGCTTTGCCTCAACCCGGGTGATCTGCAATATCCTGACCGATAACGCCTTCCTCGGCATTATCGCCGTCGGCATGACCTTTGTGATTTTGTCGGGTGGTATCGATCTGTCGGTCGGCGCGGTGATCGCCTTTACCGGCGTGTTTCTGGCGCGGGCGATTGGCGATTTCCATGTCGATCCGTTGCTGGCGTTTGCGCTGATTCTGTCACTGGGTGCGCTGTTCGGCGCCATGATGGGCTGGCTGATCGATGCGCTGAAGATCCCGGCCTTTATCATTACGCTGGCGGGGATGTTTTTCCTGCGCGGCTGTTCTTATCTGGTGTCCGAGAATTCGATTCCCATCGATCATCCGTTCTACACCCTGCTGTCCAGTCTGGCGTGGAAAGTGCCGGGCGGAGGGCGTCTCAGTCTGCTGGCGGTGATTATGCTGGTGGTGGTGTCAGGCGGGATTATTCTGGCGCACCGTACGCGGTTTGGTAACCGGGTTTACGCCATCGGCGGCAATATGACGTCGGCTCAGCTGATGGGCGTTTCAACCCGTGCGACTACCATCAAGATTTATATGCTTTCCACCACGCTGGCGACGCTGGCTGGCATCGTGTTCTCGATCTATACCTCGGCAGGATATGCGCTGGCCGGGCTGGGTGTGGAGCTGGATGCGATTGCGTCGGTGGTGATTGGTGGCACGTTGCTGTCGGGTGGTGTTGGGACGGTGCTGGGCACGCTGTTTGGTGTGCTGATTCAGGGGCTGATTCAGACCTGGATTAATTTTGACGGCACGCTGAGTTCGTGGTGGACCAAGATCGCCATCGGGATTCTGCTGTTTGCGTTTATCGCGCTGCAGCTGTTGCTGACGGTAATCTGGGATCGTCAGCAGAACGCGCCGGTTAAACGAATCCCTGGCTGAATAAATGGCTGAATGGTGGCTCTCAGGAGCCGCCATTTATTGTGCCAGATGCAGCACCATCACCGTGACGTCTTCACCCGCTATGTGCCGCTGTTCGACCGCCCGCCATCCTGAACGCTGATAGTACGCCTGTTGATCGGGGGTATAGAGCCAGAGCTCGCCAATCTGCTGGTGTTTTGCCCGGACAATCGCTTGCTGGATCAAGGCTTTCGCCACGCCCCGGCCCCGGAATTTCTTATCCGTCACCACTTCGCCAATCCAGTATTCCCTTGCCGCGATGTCGTCCAGTTCATAACGGATGACGCTACAGGTCGCGATAACCGTTTCGCCGTCCGATGTGGCGACGAGGGTAAATTCCGACGAGCCGGTCTGATTCCGTTTTGTTAAACGCGTAAGGATAGTGGGCTGATCCGACCATGCAGGGAGATGTGACCATTCTGTATGCAGCAGTTGTGCAGTTTGTGAGGCGTAGTCGGGATGCTGGTTCAGATCGGCAATTTGCATGGCGCTTTAACCTTTTTTTATCAGGTATGTAGCAATACAGGCTGGTGGAGGAAAGTGCAAGATGGTGAAAGAGTTGAGTTTTAGCAAAGAGACCGGTGTTCTTATGTATTACCGGGAAAATAATCGCTATGGGATTCGGGTGTAAGGTCAGCAAAGGTATGCCTGATCGCAAAGGGTTCCCGCATCCATGCGGATCGGCCGCGCCATCCCTGGCGCGGACGCTTTGCTCTTCAGGCATACCATTCCTTCCCGGTTGGGCTTGATCATTGCTGTAATTAAACGTGCGAACGCAAAGTTGAGATTAAGCAGGCTAAAATCAGCAGTGAAGTAAGGCGTCTGGTACATGAGATTTTTAATTGCTGCCAGGAATGGTTGGATCCTTAAAAAATCGCTTAGGTGCCACAAAAAGGAGGGTATGACGGGCAGTGGAGTAAAGCGTCCGCCGCATGGACAAAAACGCCGGGAGCGTTTTTGAACAACGCGAAGCGTTGGCCCGCTTGCGGGCGAGCCTCATGGATGAGGCGAGTCGTCCGGCGGCCGAGCCTGCAGGGATGTATTTACGGCGACTTTACGGAACGCCCGCCATTCCCGACTGAATAGCACTTATTTACTAAAAAACGGCACCTTATCAATCCTGAAGCAGTATCTTTTCAGAACCCCTAAAGCGCCGCTTAATCACCTATTAACGTTTCAACCGGTAATACGCTTCATTCCAGCGCAGCGCGTCTTTAAACGCAGGCAAGGTGGTGTGCTCATCTATCACCAGCACTTCGATATCATTCATCTCACCATACAGATACATATCGTCGAGCGTCAGCGCCTGACTGAACACCGTATGGTGCGCACCGCCACCCAGAATCCACGCTTCGGAAGCAGTCGCCAGTGATGGCTGCGCTTTCCACAGTGCGCGGGCAACCGGCAACTTCGGCAGCGGTTTCGGCTGCTCGATAGCATCCACCACGTTAACCAGCAGACGGAAACGATCACCCATATCAATTACGCTGGCGTTAACCGCACGGCCCGCTGGCGTGGAGAAAATCATGCGCGCCGGGTCGGCTTTATCGCCAATGCCGAGGAACTGCACATCGATTAATGGCTTCTCTTCAATGGCAATCGACGGACAGACTTCCAGCATGTGCGAGCCGAGCACCAGATCGTTGCCCGGTGAGAAGTGATAGGTGTAATCCTCCATAAATGAGGTGCCACCTTTGCGATCGCCTGCCAGCACTTTGAAAATGCGCAGCAGCGCAGCGGTTTTCCAGTCACCTTCACCTGCGAAGCCATAACCCTGACCCATCAGACGCTGAACCGCCAGACCGGGCAACTGTGTCATGCCGTGCAGCGTCTGGAAGTTAGTGGTAAAGGCATGGCAGCCCTCCGCTTCCAGGAAACGCTTCAGACCCAGCTCAATGCGCGCGGCATCCAGCACGTTCTGACGTTTTTCGCCGCCAGATGCAGCAACATCGGTAAAGCGATACAGGCTTTCGTACTCGTCGATCAGCGCATTTACGTCGCCATCGCTGACGCCATTGATCACCTCAACCAGATCGCCTACACCCCAGCCATTCACTGAATAGCCGAACTGAATCTGTGCGGCGACCTTATCGCCTTCGGTCACGGCCACTTCACGCATGTTGTCGCCAAAACGCGCGACTTTCAGCTGCTGGCTAGCCTGTTTTGCCAGCGCTGCACGCATCCAGTTCCCCAGACGCTGCTGACTGGCGCTATCTTTCCAGTGACCGGTCACCACGCTGTGCTGCAGGCCCATGCGCGCGCCGATGAAACCGAACTCACGGCCGCCGTGCGCGGTCTGGTTCAGGTTCATAAAGTCCATGTCCATGCTGTCCCACGGGATCTCCGCATTGAACTGGGTATGGAATTGCAGCAGCGGCTTATTCAGCACGCTCAGGCCGCCAATCCACATCTTGGCTGGAGAGAAAGTATGCAGCCAGGTAATGATCCCGGCGCACTGCTTGTCATAGTTTGCGTCGCGACACAGGGCCAGCGCTTCATCCGGTGACTTCACCAGCGGTTTCAGCTCCAGACGCATGGGTAAACCGGCCTGATTCAACCCCTCAACGACCTGACGTGCATGCTGTTCAACCTGGCGTAACGTCTCCGGCCCGTAGAGGTGCTGCGTGCCGATGACAAACCACACGCTGTAGTTGTTTGACTGTTCCATAAAACCACTCCTTTACTTAGCGCCTACCTTAGTAGGCTAATTTATTTGTCAGTCTGAACCCGGGCAGTGCTCACACAGGCTGCTTTAGCAACCTGAACGCCCTGAAGTGCGGCCCTGAAGGGGCGAGCACAGCGAATAATCCTCACGTACTCCGTGTACGCTGGCTGTTTCACGCTGTCCGTGTCCAGACTGCCTGCAACAATTACGCCTGTTGGGCCAGGCTCGTAGCGGAAGCGGGCCGGGCGGCGTATTGCGGTTCTGCCGTCACGCACCATTGTTGATAGCGTTGATAAAGTTGTTGATAGCGGGCGACGCGCGCCGGATCGGGCTGCATCGTCACGGCAATCGGGCTGGCCATGACCTGTTGTGCATCAGGGACGCTGGCGTGAACACCAGCGGCCACGGCGGCGAAAATAGCCGCACCCAGCGCACAGCACTCGTCAGAGGCGACGATATCCAGTGGCCGGTTCATCACATCGCAGCAGGCCTGCATAATCGCCGGAGATTTCCGTGCGATGCCGCCGAGGGTCAGAATGCTCTCGACCGGGATCTGCTGCTGCTCGAAGCACTCCATAATGGCGCGTGCGCCAAACGCGGTGGCCGCGACCAGACCGCCAAACAGCGCGGGGGCATCGGTGCCCAGATTCAGGTCGGTAATTACCCCTTTCAGACGCTGATTGGCGTTTGGCGTGCGGCGACCGTTAAACCAGTCCAGCACCACCGGCAGATGGTCGAGCTGCGGATTGGCGGCCCAGGCTTCGGTCAGATCTTTAATCAGGTTTTTCTGCATCTCAGCCAGCTGAGGCTTCAGCGCCGGATGCTGCTGCGCCGCCAGCTGTAACGGCCAGCCCAGTAAACGGCTGAACCAGGCATAGATATCACCAAAGGCAGACTGACCGGCCTCCAGCCCGATAGCGCCGGGCACGACGCTGCCATCGACCTGACCACAGATGCCTTTAATATCGCGATCGCCAACTTTTTCTGTGTCAGCAATCAGGATGTCGCAGGTGGAGGTGCCGATCACTTTCACCAGCGTATAAGGTTTAGCTCCGCCACCGACTGCGCCCATATGGCAGTCAAATGCGCCACCGGAGAGCGTGACCGTCTGCGTCAGGCCAAGACGCTGCGCCCACTCGGGGCTGAGCGTGCCGACCGGCAGATCCGCAGTCCAGGTCTCTGTGAATAACGGCGAGTCGAGCTGCTGGGTTAACAGCGGGTCGAGTGCATTAAGGAAATCGACATCGGGCAGGCCGTTCCAGTCGCCGTGCCACAGCGCTTTATGACCGGCCGCACAGCGGCCACGGCGCAGCTTATCTGGCGCGGTGGTGCCGCTTAACAGGGCAGGTACCCAGTCGCACAGCTCGACCCAGGAAACGGCGGCCTCACGCACGGCCGCATCTTCACGCGAGACGTGCAGAATCTTCGCCCAGAACCACTCCGAAGAGTAAATGCCGCCGATATAGCGGCTGTAATCCTGGAAGCGGCCGCTGTGGCACAGCTGATTAATCTCTTCGGCTTCTTCTATCGCCGTGTGATCTTTCCACAACACAAACATCGCGTTGGGGTTCTCCGCGAACTCCGGGCGCAGCGCCAGCACGTTGCCGTCGCGGTCGATGGGCGCGGGGGTTGAACCGGTGCTGTCAACGCCAATGCCGGCTACGGCGTTGCGTTGATCGTCGTTCAGTGCATTCAGCACGCCGAGCAGCGCCTGCTCCATGGCGTCGATGTAATCCTGTGGATGGTGACGAAAACGGTTCGTGTGCGGATCGCTGTATAAGCCCTGCTGCCAGCGCGGGTAGCTGCACACCGCACTCTGCAGCTCTTTGCCGCTATGACAATCCACGGCCAGCGCACGCACCGAATCACTACCAAAGTCCAGCCCAAGGGTGATGGCTCCAGCACGCATCGGAATCTCCTGTAGTTAGTTAACTCCTGTATCCTGGGTTCGGCGCGCCGGAACAGTTAGTCATCGCTGGCTAACAATATGCACTTTTCTGTCATCGGCAGTGATTTTGTGATCCATTGCAAAAGTTAAGCTCCGGTTAAATTTGCTGAATATATGGATCATTTTGTCGTGATTTTAATGTGTGATACCGCTCTACATTTTTCTTCGCTAATACCGCTAAAACTAGCCCAGCGTCTGGACAGTCTGTCAACACATGCCAGCCTAACGCACTGATTTATGGCTGTACCCACATAAGAAAATTAACTGGTAGCGTTTACACCGATTCGTTATTAGCAGCGAAAAATAACCTGGTACCGGAGAGCATCATGCATAAATTCACTAAAGCATTCGCGGCCATCGGCCTGGCAGCGGTTATGTCACAATCCGCTATCGCCGAGACCATGAAGCTGGGTTTTTTAGTCAAGCAACCAGAGGAACCCTGGTTCCAGACTGAATGGAAATTCGCCGACAAAGCGGGCAAAGATCTTGGCTTTGATGTCATCAAAATTGCCGTGCCGGATGGTGAAAAAACCCTGAATGCCATCGACAGCCTGGCGGCCAACGGCGCGAAAGGTTTTGTTATCTGTACCCCCGATCCGAAACTCGGATCCGCCATTATGGCGAAGGCACGTGGCTACGGCCTGAAAGTCATCGCCGTGGATGATCAGTTCGTCACCGCCAAAGGCAAGCCAATGGACACCGTGCCGCTGGTGATGATGGCGGCCACTAAAATTGGTGAGCGTCAGGGGCAGGAACTCTATAAAGAGATGCAGAAACGCGGCTGGGATGTGAAAACTACCGGCGTGATGGCGATTACCGCGAACGAACTCGACACCGCACGTCGTCGTACCGGCGGCTCAATGGATGCCATCAAAACCGCTGGCTTCCCGGCAGCCCAGATCTACCAGGTTCCCACCAAATCTAACGATATCCCTGGCGCATTTGACGCCGGTAACTCCCTGCTGGTGCAGCATCCTGAAGTCAAACACTGGCTGGTTGTCGGCATGAACGACAACACCGTGCTGGGCGGCGTGCGTGCCACCGAAGGACAGGGCTTCAAAGCGGCTGACGTCATCGGCATCGGCATCAACGGCGTCGATGCCATCAGTGAACTGTCAAAAGATAAGGCGACCGGCTTCTACGGTTCGCTGCTGCCAAGCCCGGATATCCATGGCTACAAAAGCAGCCAGATGCTCTACAACTGGGTCAGCAAAGGTGAAGAGCCACCGAAATTCACCGAAGTTACCGATGTGGTGCTGATCACCCGTGACAACTTCAAAACTGAACTGGCGAAAAAAGGACTGATGTAACCCTGAGCCTGTCGGGCTGTCCGCAGCCCGGCATCCTTAATAGCCGATTTCGCGCCGCCCGCCCTGACAGGCCGGTGGCGCGAAAGAGTGAGGACCAACATGAACACTGATTCAGCATTTCTGTCGTTTCATGGCATCAGTAAAACCTTCCCTGGCGTGAAAGCGTTGCAGGATATCTCCTTCGACTGCCGGGGCGGTGAAGTCCATGCGCTGATGGGCGAGAACGGCGCAGGCAAATCGACGCTGTTAAAAATACTCAGCGGCAGTTATCAGCCGAGCGGCGGTGAGATTCGTATTAAAGGCAAGCCGATGAGCTTTCAGCGCACCACAGATGCACTGGACGCGGGCGTCGCCATTATTTACCAGGAACTGCATCTGGTGCCGGAAATGAGCGTGGCGGAGAACATCTACCTCGGTCAGATTCCGCACAAACATGGGCTGGTCAATCGTAAGCTGATGCGCTTTGAGGCGGGCCTGCAGCTGAAAAACCTCGGCATGGATATTGACCCTGATATGCCGCTGAAATACCTGTCGCTGGGACAGTGGCAGATGGTGGAGATTGCCAAAGCGCTGGCGCGTAACGCGCGCATTATCGCCTTTGATGAGCCAACCAGTTCCCTGTCGGCGCGTGAAATCGACAACCTGTTCCGCGTTATCCGTCAGCTCCGCGAGGAGGGCCGGGTGGTGCTCTACGTTTCACACCGCATGGAAGAGATCTTCGCCCTCAGTGACGCCATCACCGTCTTTAAAGATGGCCGCTACGTGCGGACCTTTACTGACATGGCTAACACCCATCACGACGATCTGGTGCAGGCGATGGTGGGCCGTAACCTGGGTGATATCTATGGCTACTCACCACGCGCTAAAGGCGACGTGCGGCTTGAGCTGGACAAGGTGGAAGCGAAGGGCGTGCGGACGCCGATTTCGCTGAAAGTTCATGCCGGTGAAATCGTCGGTCTGTTTGGCCTGGTCGGAGCCGGACGCAGTGAACTGCTGAAAGGCCTGTTTGGCGGCACGCGTCTGCGTGGCGGTCAGGTGATCCTGGACGGCAAACCGCTGCCGCTGCGTGAACCCATCGACGCTATCCGTGCGGGCATCATGCTTTGCCCGGAAGACCGCAAAGCCGAGGGCATTATTCCGGTGCACTCGGTGCGCGACAACATCAATATCAGCGCCCGTCGTCATAATCTCACCGCCGGTTGCCTGATTAAAAATGGCTGGGAAAACAAAAACGCCGACAGCCATATACGCTCGCTGAACATCAAAACGCCCAGCGCCGATCAGCTGATCATGAACCTCTCCGGCGGTAACCAGCAGAAGGCGATTCTGGGACGCTGGCTCTCCGAGGATATGAAAGTGATCCTGCTGGATGAGCCCACGCGCGGCATCGATGTCGGTGCCAAACATGAAATTTATAATCTGATTTATCAGCTGGCGAACCGGGGCATTGCGGTGCTGTTCGCCTCCAGCGATTTACCGGAAGTGATGGGCCTGGCCGATCGCATCGTGGTGATGCGTGAAGGTGCCATAGCCGGTGAACTGCTGCACGACGACGCCACGGAGCAGCAGACGCTGAGCCTGGCGATGCCCAAAACCACTCAAGCGGCCGCCGTGGCCTGACAGGAGATCATCATGGCTTCATCCACGACCTCAAATACGCCGCAGCCCGCTTCACGCGGCGGCCTGCAGTTAGGTCGCATCTGGGACAACTTCGGCATGCTGGTGGTCTTTGCGCTGCTGTTTATTGTCTGTGCGATTTTTGTGCCGAATTTTGGCTCGTTTATCAATATGAAAGGCTTAGGGCTGGCGATGTCGATGTCCGGCATGGTCGCCTGCGGCATGCTGTTCTGTCTGGCCTCCGGGGATTTCGATCTGTCGGTCGCCTCGGTGATCGCCTGTGCGGGTGTGGTGACCGCCGTGGTGATCAACATGACCGAAAGCCTGTGGATTGGCGTGGCAGCCGGTCTGGTGCTCGGCATGATCACCGGCTTTATCAATGGCTTTGTGATTGCCCGACTGAAGATCAATGCACTGATCACCACGCTGGCGACCATGCAGATTGTGCGCGGCCTGGCCTATATCTTCTCTGACGGTAAAGCGGTCGGGATCGAAGATGAGCGCTTCTTTGAGCTGGGCTTTGCCAACTGGCTTGGCGTGCCAGCACCCATCTGGCTGACACTGGCGACCATGCTGATCTTCGGCTTCCTGCTTAACAAAACCACCTTTGGCCGTAATACCCTGGCAATTGGCGGCAATGAAGAGGCGGCGCGACTGGCCGGTGTGCCGGTGGTGCGTACCCGTATCATCATCTTCATTCTGTCCGGGCTGGTTTCCGCGGCGGCGGGCATCATCCTGGCGTCACGTATGACCAGCGGTCAGCCAATGACCTCCATCGGCTATGAGCTGGTGGTGATTTCTGCCTGCGTACTGGGCGGTGTGTCGCTGAAGGGCGGCATCGGCAAGATTTCCTACGTGGTTGCAGGGGTATTAATTCTCGGCACCGTCGAGAATGCGATGAATTTATTGAATATCTCGCCATTCTCACAGTATGTGGTGCGCGGTCTGATACTGTTAGCTGCGGTGATTTTTGACCGTTACAAACAGAAAAAAGCCTGACTGATCGAGCCGTTGGCCCGCAGAAGCAGACGCCTCTGCGGGCTATCCGAACACTAACAGACTGAGTGAGGTCGCTATGTATCACCGCGAATTACCGGCCGAGCAGCAAAACCCCTTGTTGCCGGGCTATTCATTCAATGCCTGGCTGGTGGCGGGGCTGACGCCCATCACCGCTGATGGTCCGCTCGATTTCTTTATCGATCGCCCGCACGGCATGAAAGGTTACATTCTGAACCTCACCATTAAAGGCAAAGGGCGGGTATTCGACGGCGAGCGGGCATTTGACTGCGAACCAGGCGAAATGCTGCTTTTTCAGCCAAAAACCGCTCACTACTACGGCCGCGCGCCTTACAGCCCGCAGTGGTTCCACCGCTGGGTCTATTTCCGTCCGCGCGCCTACTGGCACGACTGGCTGCGCTGGCAGGATGAGCAGGAGGGCGTGGGACGACTGCTGCTGCCGGAATCGCTGCGCGGCGAGTTCGACCGCCTGTTTGCCAGTATCGAACAGACGCACAACTCGGGCCGCCGCTTTGCGGAAGAGCTGGCGATGAACCTGCTGGAACGGCTGCTGCTGCGTGCCGTTGAAGAAGATCCGCGCAGCCATCAGTTAATCCGCGACCCGCGCGTTATCGAAGCCTGTCAGTATGTCACCAACCATCTCGCCAGCGAGGTCAAGATTGAGGAGGTAGCGCGCCACGTCTGCCTGTCACCGTCGCGACTGGCGCACCTGTTCCGCGAGCAGATGGGTGTCAACCTGCTGCGCTGGCGTGAAGATCAGCGCGTTATCCGCGCCAAACTGCTGCTGCAGACCACTCAGGAACCCATCGCCTCGGTAGGGCGTGAAGTGGGTTACGACGACCAGCTTTACTTCTCACGGGTATTCCGCAAGCGTGTTGGCGTCAGTCCCAGCGACTTCCGCCGCCGCAATCAGGATGCGCACGATAGCCTGGCGGCGCAGACGGCCTGGCCCCTGGCGCGAAGTGCTATCTCTTAGTTTTTTCGGGGGATTCCGCCTTGTCCTCACCTGGTTAATAGTCTTAAATCAATCAGGTTATCAACTAAGAGCCTGCCAGGCAGGCTCTGAGAGGAATCCAAATGAGCGATAAATTACGTGTTGGTCTGATCGGCTACGGCTTTGCCAGTAAAACGTTTCATGCTCCGCTGATTGCGGGAACGCCGGACGTCGAACTGGCCGCCATTTCCAGTAGCGACGCCAGCAAAGTCCACGCCGACTGGCCTGCCGTGAAGGTGGTGGCCGATCCTCAGGCGCTGCTGGACGACCCGACTCTGCAATTGATTGTCATTCCTACCCCTAATGACACCCACTTCCCGCTGGCTAAAGCGGCGCTGAATGCCGGTAAACATGTGGTGGTCGATAAGCCATTTACCGTGACGTTGTCACAGGCGCGCGAACTGGATGCGCTGGCGAAAGCTAAAGGGTTGCTGCTGTCAGTGTTCCATAACCGCCGCTGGGACAGCGATTTCCTGACGCTGAAATCCCTGCTTGAAGCTGGCTCGCTGGGTGAAGTGCGCTACTTCGAATCGCACTTTGACCGTTTCCGTCTGGAAGTGCGTAATCGCTGGCGCGAAATGAAGGGCGCAGGCAGCGGAATCTGGTATGACCTGGGGCCACATCTGCTGGACCAGGCGCTGCAGCTGTTTGGCCCGCCGGTCGCCATCAATGTTGACCTGGCTGAAATGCGTCCGGGCGCGCAGACCACCGACTACTTCCACGCCACCCTAACCTATCCGCAGCGCCGTGTCGTGTTGCACGCCAGCATGCTGGTGGCGGCAGAATCCGCCCGTTATACCGTTCACGGCACGCGCGGCAGTTACGTTAAATATGGTCTGGATCCGCAGGAAGATCGCCTGAAGTCGGGCGACTTCCCGCCGCAGGAGGACTGGGGCTATGACATGCGCGACGGCACACTGACGTTGGTTGATGGCGACGCCCTGACCGAAACCACGCAGCTGACCCAGCCGGGCAACTATCCGGCTTACTATGCGGGCATCCGCGATGCCATTGCCGGACGCGGTAATAATCCGGTGACGGCGGAAGAAGCGATTCAGGTGATGGAGCTGATCGAACTGGGTCTGCAATCCGCCGAGAAACGCCAGACGCTGTCGCTGAAGCGCGTTTAATGGGTGAGTGTAATAATGGTCATTTAATACTTCGGGCAGATGCCTGACAAGCTTAAAAGCGGGCAAGTACTACAGCAATAAATTTGCTTAACATTCAGGGAACGGGGTCAGAAGAGGAAAGCGTCCCGCGCCAGGACGGCGCGGGCAGAGCATGCCAGGGATGGCGGCTTTTGCGTCTTTCCGATCTGACCCCGTTCCCTGTGTAAGCTCGGTCTTAAAGCCACCTGTCCTTGAGCATTTCCTTACATTAAAACGGGCCGGATATCCGGCCCGTTTTAATGGCTGCAACGAGCAGATTACTGCACGCGGGCGCGGATAGCCGCTTTCTCAGCCTCGCTGAGGAAGGCAATCGTCAGTCCATTCTCCTGCGCCTGACGCATCTGCGCTGCGCTCAGACCGGCAGCCGGTGCGGCGTGCTGATACTCATGAGCAAGCTCAATGCCCTGAACCGCCGGATCATCGGTGTTGATGGTCGCCAGAATGCCATGCTCCAGGAAGGTCTTCAGCGGATGCTGCGCCAGTGAAGGCACGGTGCTGGTCTGGATATTGGAGGTCAGGCAGGATTCAATACCAATATGGTGCTCCGCCAGGAAATCCATCAGCGCGCGATCTTCAATCGCTTTCACGCCGTGACCGATACGCTCAGCGCCCAGCTCACGAATCGCCTGCCAGATGCTCTCCGGACCGGCCGCTTCGCCCGCATGCACGGTAACCCGGAAACCGGCATCGCGCGCCTGGGTAAAGTGACTCAGGAACTCGCTGCCCGGGAAGCCCAGCTCATCACCCGCCAGATCGACCGCGGTGATGTGATTGCGATGGGCCAGTAAACCTTCCAGTTCGGCAAGGCAGGCATCTTCGCCAAAGGTACGGCTCATAATGCCAATCAGACGCACGTCGATATCGTGCTGCTGACGGCCAGCGCGAACGCCGTCAATGACTGCTTCCACCACACCGGCAATCGGCAGGTTATGGGTCATCGCCATATAACCGGGCGAAAAACGCAGTTCAGCATAATGAATGCCCGCGCGCGCGGCATCTTCAACATTTTCCTGCGCAATGCGGCGGCAGGCATCCAGATCGCCCAGCACTTTCACGCCCCAGTCGAGTTTCTGCAGGAAGCTCACCAGATCAGGTTCATTCTGGCCGACCTGCACATGCGGACGCAGCGTCTCCAGCGTTGAGGCGGGCAGGGCAAGATTAAACTGGCGGCCTAAATCGAGAATGGTTTGTGCACGAATGTTGCCATCAAGGTGGCGGTGAATATCAGTCAGAGGAATTTTAGAATCGATCATGGCGCACTCGCTGAGTTGTCGGTGAAGTGCAGAGCATTATAAAAATATCTTGCGCAACAGCGCCAGCTATTTGCGCAACAGCCGCGCCGGATGCTGCTTAATTACCCATAACTGGCGGGCAAATCAGCGTTCAGGCATAAAAAAAGCGACCCGAAGGTCGCTATAGATGGAAGATAGTGCTTACTGCGGCATGCCTTCGCTGGTCGGCATACCCAGCATATAGCGGGACATAAATTGTTCCAGCGTCATCTTGTCGCCGTTCATGTTCACCTGACCGTTGGCGTACTGAAGGCTGGTCACGATGTTGTTATCCTGCTGCTGAGTCAGGCGGAACATCTGACCCATCGCCGCCAGACCTTTTACCTGCTGATCCGCCAGCTTCTGGGCGTCATCTGCCTGATAACCCTCAGCCAGACCCACTTTGTGCATGGTTTCGGTTGCCATCGGCATATTGATCACCAGCTTGCTGTCCAGGCTTTTCAGTACCCGGTCAACCATAGCGCTCAGCGTCTGGGCTTCACCGGTCACGGCAGAAGGATCGTTGAAGCTGGCCGTCAGATTAAAGGTGCTTTCACCTTTGTCATTCTTCCAGCTCAGCGGAGCAATGCTGATGGATGGCGAGCCTTTCAGCAGCATCGGCAGATTGGCCATCAGAATCTGATGCACGCCTGCCTGATAGCGGATAGGATCTTCCGCAACGCCAGGCTGGGTCAGCAGCTCCTGCATCTGCGCGTTGTAACGATCGGAGAAGGCTTTGACCGCCTGCGCATCAAACTGTGACAGCTTCATCTTCAGCGCTGCCTGACCGAAGTCCTGCTTCTGCAGCTGAACGCCTTCCACTTTGTAATCAATATCGCCGCCAATTTTACCGGCGCTGTTATCGAAAGAGGAGGTGCCTTTCATTTTATGCAGCGTCAGGGCGTCCTGACCATTGATGCTGGCATTCACCTTCTCAATGTCCACCGATTGATCGCCGATGCGCACGCCTTCCGGGCTGAGATGCGTGTTACCGCTCAGCTTCAGACCATTAACAGTGAACAGTACCGGCTGGCCCATCTCATTTTTACTGGTCAGCGCGAGGCTATCCACATCGCTGTCCAGCGACACTTTATCGCCTTTATTATCAGCGCTGACATTGAAGGTGCCGCCATTGGTGGCAAAACGCTCGCCGGTTTGCGCATTCTGATAGTCAACCGGCAGGACACGCAGCGCGGTATCGGTAGCGCCGCTGTAGCCGATGCGGGTATCTGCATTAATCAACGATTTATTGCCGGTCAGCTCGAACAGCTTCTTCACCGCATCGGTGTTAGCCAGCTCGGTATGAACGGATGCCATGCTCGGGATCAGATTGAAATGCTTCAGCTGCGCAAACGGGAAAGGGCCATGATCGATGGTTTCATTCAGGATGATGCTCTGACCCGGCTTCAGCAGCGGGTTATCTTCCGTCTGCGAATTGGCCTGAACCACCAGATTCACCTTGCTGCTGAACACGCCGCGCTGATAGTCCTGATAGCTGATCTTCAGTCGACTGTTAGGGGCATAAGCGTTCAGCTGTGCATTGGCGTTCTGCACCAGCTCATCCCTGTGGCTTTCAATTTGCTTGCCGGTGAACCACGCCGCGCCAGTCCAGACTACGCCCAGTGCGATGATGACACCTACGGCAACATTGGTCTTTTTCATTGCTGATTCGTCCTTATCCTTGAGTCCGCTTATGCCGCAGGTTTACCCCAGCGACCGAAGAAAAACGCCTGCAAGCGTTTAAAAGCTAATAGGTTGAAATAATAGCAGTTAACAGAGATTCCGTCAGCCGCTCTACCCTAAGTCGTTAAATACCCGCGCCAGCCGGCCCGTACCGGCGACCGTTACCGGCGATTCGCTGGCGGCAATGAAGCAGGATTCACCCGGTTTCAGCGTCAGTTGCTGATCGTCTTTGGCGATAACCGCCTGGCCTTCGATGCAGAACAGCAGGGCGGCGCTCTGCTGCGCCAGCGATTGCGGTTCTGCGTTCAGGCTATGGATGGCAAAGGCAAAATCTTCCACCGGAATCGGGAAGCGCTGCGCATGACCCTGTTGCTCTGGCTCCGTCAGCAGCGAGCTGGCAGGTTTTTCATCAAACTTCAGGTTGGCCATCAGCTCGTCGATATCGATATATTTCGGGGTTAAACCGGCCCGCAATACGTTATCAGAGTTGGCCATCACCTCCAGCGCCACGCCTTTCAGATACGCGTGCGGGGTTTCCGCGTAGAGGAACATCGCCTCGCCGGGCTGCAGGGTGATGACATTCAGCAGCAGCGGTGAAAACAGGCCGCTGTCGTCAGGATATTCAGCCGCAATCATGCGAATAGTTTCCCACGGCTCACCCTGTTGCGCATCAAGCGCGGATTTCAGCACGCCCAGCGCCAGCGATTTCGCTTCACCCTCCAGTGACAGCAGGGTAGAGAACAGCGCAGCAAGCGTCTCCTGATCCGGATGTTGCAAAAAATGGGCAATCTGAGGATGAGCACCTGCAACCGGCTCCAGCAGGGAGACCATCTGCGTCAGCGTGCGAAAGCCATTCATTGCCTGGAACGGCGTCAGCGCATAGACCAGCTCCGGCTTGTGGTTTGCATCTTTATAGTTGCGCTCGGCGGCTGTCAGCGGAATCCCCGCCGCATTCTCACGGGCAAAGCCCACTTCGGCCGCACGTTTGCTGGGATGGACCTGAATCGACAGCGGCTGATCGGCACACAGCACTTTGAACAGGAACGGCAGTTCACCAAAGCGCTGTGCTACCGCGTCACCCAGCATCGCGGCGGGCGCCGCATCAATCACGTCACGTAACGAACGCGCGCTGCCCTGTTCCATCACGGTTGAGGGACTTTTCGGATGTGCGCCCATCCACAGCTCTGCCATCGGCAGACCCTCGGGATTGGCAATCCCGTAAAGCTCAGTCAACGCCGTTTTGCTGCCCCATGCGTAATTTTGTAGCGAATTGTTCATTTTTTGCATTGTATAACCCTTTATCACGGGAAATTATTGCGGCTATTAAAGCAGAAACTACCGGTAAAAATACATATCCAGCGCAAAAGGACGCTAAGCTCTGATAATGTTAAATTATTGTGTATTACTATCCTGACTGCCCGACAGTTGATTGCAACGACCTGGCGGTCATTCTTTTAAAAACAAGGTGAAGGAGACGTATTCATGGCAGGCAACCGCATTGAGAAAGATTCAATGGGCCCCATCGATGTACCGGCAGACAAACTGTGGGGCGCGCAGACGCAGCGCTCGCTGGAACACTTCCGTATCTCAACCGAAAAAATGCCGACCGCGCTGGTGCATGCGCTGGCACTGACCAAGCGCGCCGCGGCCAGCGTTAACCGCGATCTGGGACTGCTGCCCGCTGACCGCGCAGATGCAATTGTCAGCGCGGCGGATGAAGTGCTGGCGGATAAACATGCGGACGAGTTCCCGCTGGCGATCTGGCAGACCGGCTCCGGTACTCAGACCAACATGAACATGAATGAGGTGCTGGCGAACCGCGCCAGTGAAATCCTCGGCGGTGAACGCGGGATGTCGCGCCTTGTCCATCCCAACGACGATGTGAACAAGAGCCAGAGCTCCAACGACGTCTTCCCGACGGCGATGCATGTTGCCGCCGTCATCGCGCTACGCGAACAGTTAATCCCTCAGATTCAGGTACTGAAAAAGACGCTCAGCCAGAAGTCTGATGCATTTAAAGACATCGTTAAGATTGGCCGTACCCATCTGCAGGATGCGACGCCGCTGACGCTGGGCCAGGAGATTTCCGGCTGGGTGGCGATGCTGGAGCACAACCTGAAGCATATCGAACAGAGCATTCCGCACGTGGCGGAGCTGGCGCTGGGCGGAACCGCGGTGGGCACTGGTCTGAACACCCATCCGGAATATGCAGTGCGCGTGGCGAAGGCGCTGGCCGATCTGACGCAGCAGCCATTTGTCACCGCACCAAACAAGTTTGAGGCACTGGCAACCTGTGATGCGCTGGTGCATGCGCATGGCGCGCTGAAAGGGCTGGCTGCTTCACTGATGAAAATCGCCAACGACGTGCGCTGGCTCTCTTCCGGCCCGCGCTGCGGCATTGGCGAAATCGCCATTCCTGAAAACGAACCTGGCAGCTCCATTATGCCGGGTAAAGTTAACCCAACGCAGTGCGAAGCGATGACCATGCTCTGCTGTCAGGTGATGGGTAACGACGTGGCGATCAACATGGGCGGCGCATCGGGTAACTTTGAGCTGAACGTCTTCCGTCCGATGGTGATCCATAACTTCCTGCAATCAATTCGCCTGCTGGCGGATGGCATGGACAGCTTTAATCATCATTGCGCCGTCGGCATTGAGCCGGTGCGTGAGCGCATCGATCAACTGCTGAACGAATCGCTGATGCTGGTGACGGCGCTGAACACTCACATCGGTTATGACAAAGCGGCTGAAATTGCCAAGAAGGCGCATAAAGAGGGGCTGACGCTGAAGGGCTCGGCGCTGAAGCTGGGTTATCTCACTGAAGAGGAGTTTGATGCCTGGGTCCGTCCGGAAGAGATGGTCGGCAGCATGAAGTCGTAAGCTCAGCGATGAGCAAGAGGCCAGCCGATGCTGGCCTTTTTTTATATCGGGCAATCGACCCACAGATGTAGTCGGGGTATCAGCAGATTCAGCGGTTCAGCGGCGGGTTTATGCCGATGCGTAATGTTATCCGCGTCGTAATTAAGCAGCTCGCCCAGCACCGGAACCTGACTGCGATCGCGGCAGATCACCAGAATCGGTGACGGGCAGGCCAGCTGGGTCTGTTTTTTTTCGTCCGCGCGCCAGACGCGTGCGACCGGCTGGACTTTCACCGGACGTTTTATTTTCAGCCGTGCCGAGGCGGGCAGGGCGCGCACGCCTGCCAGCTCCTCCTGCACTTTTTCCGCCCACTGTTCACGCGACCACGGTGCCTGCGCACGTCCCGCCTTCAGGCTTTTTTCCAGCTGGGCGATCACCTCTTCGCGCTTGAGATTCTTGATAATGTGCTTGTTGGCCCAGCCGAAACGCAGGCTGTCAGGGGCGCTGAGCAGGGTGATCGTGCGATAGGCATTCAGGGTAATCAGACCGCGCAGATGCTGGTGAACGAACTCGAAACGCGCTTCGCTCGGCAGGCCCGAGTCCACCGTAATCAGCTGCTCCAGCCGCGCCTTAAGCTGATTAATGAGGTCGACCAGCGAACCGATCTCCGCTTCGCGCTGTTCATCACATTCGATACAGAGTGCCCCAGGCAGGCGCACAGCAGCCTTGGTACTCAGCTGTTCAGACTGATGCTGCATAAACAGGCGGCAGTAATGGTCCAGCGCCATTTTTAACGCGCTGTCGCCCAGATGCTGCTCGACGGCGATCTGAGTAATCGCTTCATGTTCGCGGCCTTTCACCACCGGCGGCAGGCTGAAGACGCGGGCGATAAGTAAAGGCTGCGCCTCAATCTGCTGGCGCAGCTCGCCCAGCGCCAGTTCCAGGTCGTTTACACACTGATGCATATCAGCCACTAAGTCGTAGCGCGTCATGTTGTGCCTCCATAGTTACAACGTCCACAATGTGGCAGATGCCTGTCAGGGAGGCAAGTGCTTTATAGTTACAACATACTATAAGTATATTTTAAAAACGTGCGGCCTGCCTGGCCATACAGTAAAAAGAGCGTCCCGCATTCTGGCTTCTGGCAGAACATGTTATAAAAACGGTTCGCCTGCTAATGAAGAGATCGCCTGTGAGTCAGAACAACAAACCCGGTATCGCCGCCATTTTCACCCTGGGCCTGGTGCAGATCCTCTCCTGGGGAGGGTCGTTCTACCTGATGGCGGTGATGGCGAACCCGATTGCAGCTGAGACGGGCTGGTCGCAGCAGTGGATCTACGGCGCGCTCTCGACGGGGATACTGGTGTCAGGCCTGCTGTCACCGCTGGCCGGCAGGATTATCGCCCGTACCGGCGGTCGTCTGCTGCTGGCGCTGAGCGGTCTGGTGATGGCAGTAGGGCTGGTGATGATGGCGGTCAGCGACTCGTTGCCGCTGTTTCTGTTTGCCTGGGTGATCATCGGCATAGGGATGGCGATGGGCCTCTACGATGCCCTGTTTGCCACACTCGGCACCTGTTATGGCAGTCAGGCGCGTTCGGCGATCACCGGTATTACGCTGATTTCAGGCTTCTGCACCACGCTGGTCTGGCCGGGAACGGCGTTGCTGATTCATGGATTTGGCTGGCGGGATGCGTCACTGATTATTGCGGCAATGATGGTGGTCTGCGTGCTTCCTGCCTATCTGTTTGCCTTACCGGCAACTCATGCTAAACCGCCTGCGAAAAGGGCGGTTAAACACTCTCCTACGCCGGAGATTGAACCTGCGCTGTTCTGGCTGCTGTGCGCCATTTTTACCCTGGCGTCGGTGATCATGACGGCGATTTCCGTGCAGCTTATCGCCCTGTTACAGGCGAGTGGCCATACGCTGACGTCGGCGCTGGCGATCAGCGCTGTGCTCGGCCCGTGTCAGGTAGGTTCGCGCATCGTCGATATTGTTTTCAAACGCAGTCATCCGATCCGCACCACCTTTTTTTCCGTCGGGCTGGTGGCGCTGGGCCTGCTGCTGCTGGCTCTCTTTCCGCAGATGGCGCTGCTGAGCATGGTGCTGTATGGCGCAGGAAATGGCTTACGCGCCATCGTGCGCGGAACTTTACCGCTGGCGATGGTCAAACCAGAGTCTTACGCGATTGTGGTGGGGAAAATGGCCCGCCCGGCGCTAATGGGACAGGCACTGACGCCGCTGATTGGTGGATATGTGTTTGAAAAGATGGGAGCATCGGCGATGCTGTGGTTGCTTTGCGCTTTAGCAATCTTTAACGTGGTGCTGGTTATGGCGCTAAAGCAGCGATTACCGGCGGCAGCGGTCACCACCGCATGACCGAACTGCTCACCGTGTCCGGCAGGATAAGGATGAAGAGCAGGGTAAGCACCTTGTGCTATCAGGCCTCCGCCTTTGGTGAATACGTGCCTTGTCATTGCCGGTTTGCTTCAAAAAAGCAACAGTGTTTGTTATATTTATTGCTCATTGATTGTTCACTTATGCGGCAATAAAACAATAAGATGCACCGCAACTCAGGATAAAGAAATGCTTGATTACCGCTTCCCGACAGCTTTGCAAATGGTTCTGAGCGTAGCGATGGCGGAGCAAATGGGTAAACGCTCTACCAGCGCGATTCTGGCCTATGGGCTGGAAGCGAATCCCAGTTTCATCCGAAAATTAATGGTCCCGCTTACCCGTGACGGCATTATCGTCTCCACGCTGGGCCGTACCGGTTCGATTCATCTCGGCCGTCCTGCTGCAGACATTACCCTGCGGGATATCTATGTCTCCGTCATTGAAGACAAAAAGATCTGGGCCGCGCGTCCCGATGTCGCGCCGCGCTGTCTGGTCAGTGCCAATCTCTGCTGGTACTTCAAATCGATAGCCGACGAAGCCGAACAGGCGTCGCTGGATGTACTCGCAAAACGCACTGTGGCCGACGCGCTGAACGAGCTGAAGAAACGCGATACCAGCAACTGCACCGCCGTACCGGAACCTGAACCCGATGAGAGTGAAGAACTCTGCAAAAAAAGCCGCTGATGAGCGGCTTTTTTTATGCGTGCTGATCAGTGACGTCCTGCCTCAAATCCGCCTTAGATTAATATCCATCTTTCTGACTTCAGTCATTATTTTTGAACCATGATAATAACTAAGCTTGAAGCCGGCACCCAGAAAGCCGATCTTGCACGTCACATGGGCGTAAATGGCTCACAGGTCGATCGACTAATTAATATTAATCACTTATAAAAAAGTAGAAAAAGTGGAACTGGCGCTGGTGCATCTTGGTCAGAAAGCCCGGATTGAGATTCTCACCTGATTATAGTCGCAACTGACAACGGAGTGACTAATCTCATAGGTTTTGACTTCACTGCACCTCTTATCTGTTTACTAGTGGATCTAAAAACTAAAAGATGGATAAAATCTGGTTGTGTATCTACTGTTCACATGAGGTTTCATTATGGATGATGGCATAAAAATCATGATGTCCCCGGTCCAGCTAACCGCTGCTATCTCAGATAAAACTTTAACTGAGGGAGAAACGCTAAGTAACCGATTATATGGTGGGCTGAATCTTGCACTAGGAACGCTTGAATTAACCGGAGCAACTGCGCTGTGCATCGCGCCAGATCCATCCGGATTGACGAAAGCGGCATGTGTTGTCGTTGGCGCACATAGCCTGGATAGCATTAATGCGGCTGCTAATCAGGTACTGACGGGCAGAAATACGCGGACAGCAACTTTCCAGGTTGCATCTGCGACGGCTAAAAAGCTTGGTGTTGATGATAAGACCGCAATGAATATAGGTTTAACTGTAGATATTTCTGTTCCTATGGCATTTGCGTTTGCTGCCGGAGCGGCACGTGTCGTCTCTGTTCGATTCGGTAAGTTAAAGCTGGCTGAGCATGAAGCCGTCAGAGGTATTAAGGCTGGCGGACATACTATTGTTAAGCATGTAAATATTCCTGAGGCAGATTTACTCGCGCGTCTTGCACGAAGTCCAAAGACGCCTCTTGCGAGTTCGTTTATTAATATTGAGCAGGCAGAGCGATTTATCAGCGCCGGATTGAAAGCTAATCGCTGAAAGATCATCTTTTGGGCTGCAGCCAAAAGCGAAAGCATACTGGAATTAACCTGGCAGGCCCGTACTGTTGTCGGTTATGGTTTCAGGCAGGGCAGCACAACCCGCCTGGAAGCTTATGCTCTCAGGATTGTTTTGCACCGTAAAGTGTTTAACGGCAAACCTTATTATCTACTGACTTCATATCCTTCTTTCTGAGGCTATCAATGAATAAAAGCTATAAAAATATTGGAACCCTTATTCGGGTTTTTTTTGGTCAGGATTATGATTTGTTTGGTGAAACGGTTGAAGAAGTACTGGACAGTTATTTAGAAACTGAGAATCCAAAAGCGGCCGAAAAAGTCTGTCAGGAGGCAGAGTATTTATTGTCGTTGAATGATCAAGCACTTATTGAGGCTTTTCAATCCATCAGCCAGGGCGAGTTCAATCCTGAACCTTGGGGAGAAACAGTACGAACTTTTCTGGAAAAGATAAATAGTTATCTACGAATCAGACTTTAATTTTAATAATTAAAGGATATGCGGTTTATGACTGTGAGTAGGTATTGATTATTTATAAAAATCCATTCCTGATATTCAGCTAATTAGAATGCAGGAGGTCAAAGATGGATAATCCTTTAAATCTGGCTACTGTCGCCGGGCAACCCGCAGTCATCACTTACGTTCCCGAAATCAACCTGTTCCGTGGACGCTTTACTGGCCTGTCAGGCTACTGTGATTTTGTCTCTGACAGCGTGCAGGGCCTGCACAAAGAAGGGGAGATTTCGCTGCGCGAATACCTGGAAGATTGCGCTGCCTCCGGCATTCATCTCTATGCGGAGCAAGAAAGAATCAAGACCTTTACGCTGCGCTATCCTGAATCGCTGGGCGTGCGGCTCTCGCAGGCTGCTGCGCAAAATGAAACGTCCCTGAAAGCGTTTATCGTTGAAACGCTGAATGAAAAATTAAAGCAGCGTTAATTAACATGCTGCCAATCTCAGACAAAAAAAGGGGCGATCACCCGATCGCCCCTGTTAACGTTTACGGTTTACGCCGTCACTGATTCCGCGTTATCTGACCGGCGCGTCACCAGCTTGCGCAGGGCGACATAGAACACTGGCGTCAGGAACAGGCCGAACAGCGTTACGCCGAGCATGCCGGAGAAGACGGTAATACCGGTCACGCCGCGCACTTCTGCACCCGCACCTTCACCCAGAATCAACGGGATGGTACCGGCGATAAAGGCGATTGAGGTCATCACAATCGGACGCAGACGCAGGCGACACGCTTCCAGCGCCGCTTCGATAATCCCTTTGCCCTGAATCTCCAGCTCACGCGCAAACTCGACGATAAGAATCGCGTTCTTACAGGCGAGGCCCATCAGCACCACCAGTCCGACCTGCACGAAGACGTTGTTGTCTCCGCCAGTCAGCCAGACGCCAAACAGCGCAGAGAGCATCGTCATCGGCACAATCAGGATCACCGCCAGCGGCAGCGTCCAGCTCTCATACAGCGCCGCCAGCACCAGGAACGCCAGCAGGACCGCCATCGGGAAGACAATCAGCGCGGTATTGCCCTGGGTTGACTGCTGATAGCTCAGGTCGGTCCACTCGATGTTCATACCGTTAGGCAACAGCTGACCGGACATCGCTTCCAGCTGACTCATCGCCTGCGCCGAAGAGAGCACGCGCGGGTCGGCATCGCCAATCAAATCCGCCGCCGGATAGCCGTTATAGCGGATCACCGGATCGGGGCCGTAGGTAGTGGTGATGTTCACCATGCTGCCAATCGGCACCATCTCACCGCGGTCGTTGCGGGTACGCAGGTTGGCAATATCCTCGACGCTGTCGCGGAACTCCCCATCCGCCTGCGCCATGACGCGCCAGGTGCGCCCAAAGCGGTTAAAGTCATTCACGTACGACGAGCCGAGATAGGTCTGCAGCGTGCTGAACAGTGCGGTCAGTGACACGCCCTGAGCTTTGGCTTTATCCCGGTCAACCTGCACATCAAGCTGTGGAACGTTGGCCTGATAGGAGGAGATAGGGAAGTGCATGCCTGGCGTCTGCATGATGCTGCCCGACAGCGTATTAATCGCCGTCTGCAATGCGCCATAGCCCAGACCGGCACGATCCTGCACATAGAGCGAATAGCCCGAACCCTGACCCAGCCCCAGAATCGGCGGCGGCATAATCGAGAAGCCAAAGCCCTGCTGGATCTGCGCGATTTTCGCGTTGATCTCTGCGTTAATCTCCGCTGCTGTGTGCCTGCGCTCATTAAACGGCTTCAGGCCGAAGAACACCGTTCCGCTGTTCGGGGTGTTGGTGAACTGCAGCGCATTCAGGCCGGGGAAGGCCACCGCATAGGCGACGCCATCGGTCTGCATACCGATTTCGCTCATCTTACGAATCACTTCATCGGTGCGTGCCAGTGAGGAGCCTTCCGGCATCTTCACGCCGCCAATCAGATAGAGCTTATCCTGGGTCGGGATAAAGCCACCCGGCACGGTGTGGAACATAAAGCCGGCACCGGCCAGCAGCAGGATATAGACGCCAAATACCGCGCCACGGCGACGCAGCGTGCGGCCGACCAGCGACTCATAGCCGTGCGCACTGCGCTGGAAGAAGCGGTTAAACGGACGGAACAGCCAGCCAAACAGCGCATCAATAATCCGCGTCAGCCGATCTTTCGGCGCATCATGTCCTTTCAGCAGCATCGCCGCCAGCGCAGGCGAGAGCGTCAGCGAGTTAATGGCCGAGATCACCGTGGAGATCGCGATCGTGGTGGCGAACTGCTTGTAGAACTGCCCGGTCACGCCAGAGAGAAAAGCCATCGGCACAAACACGGCGCACAGCACCAGCGCGATGGCGATGATCGGCCCGGAGACCTCACGCATCGCCTGATGGGCGGCGGCCCGCGGCGACAGTCCCATCTCGATGTTACGTTCGACGTTCTCCACCACCACAATGGCGTCATCCACCACGATACCGATCGCCAGCACCAGCCCGAACAGGCTCAGCGTGTTAAGCGAGAAGCCAAGCAGGTAGAGCACGCTAAAGGTACCCACCACCGAAACCGGCACCGCCAGCAGCGGAATAATCGAGGCGCGCCAGGTCTGCAGGAACAGAATCACCACCAGCACCACCAGAATAACCGCCTCCAGCAGGGTCTGCACCACCGCTTTAATGGAGTCGCGGACAAACACGGTCGGATCGTAAGGCGCAGCCCATTTCACATCGTTAGGGAAGCGGGTTGCCAGCTCATCCATTTTGGCGCGAACCGCATTGGAGAGGTCGATGGCGTTAGCGCCCGGCGCCTGGAAGATGCCGATACCGACCGCATCTTTGTTATTCAGCTGGGATCGCAGGGCATAGCTGCCTGATCCCATCTCAATCCGCGCCACATCGCGCAGCCGCACCAGCGAACCATCTTCAGAGGTTTTCAGGATGATATCGCCAAACTGCTGCTCGCTCTCCAGTCGGCCCTGAGTGTTGATCGACAGCAGGAAGTCGCTCTGCTTTTTCAGCGGCTCCGCGCCCAGCTGACCGGCAGAGACCTGCACGTTCTGCTCCTGCATCGCCGTCACCACGTCAGAGGCCGTCAGGCCGCGCGCCGCGACTTTATTGGGATCAAGCCAGACGCGCATCGCATATTCACCTGCGCCAAAAATCTGGATCTGACCGACACCCGGCAGGCGCGCCAGCTCATCTTTCACCTTGAGCGTGGCGTAGTTACGCAGATAGAGCGAATCGTAGGTATTGTTCGGTGAGAACATGTGCACGACCAGCGTCAGCGTCGGCGACATCTTCTGGGTGGTAACACCCAGCCGACGCACATCTTCCGGCAGACGCGCTTCCGCCTGTGCCACGCGGTTCTGCACCTGCACCTGTGCCTGATCGGGATCGGTGCCCGGACGGAAAGTCACGGTCGTCACCAGCACGCCGTCCGAACCGGCCACTGACTTCATGTACATCATGTTTTCGACGCCGTTAATCGCCTCTTCCAGCGGCGTCGCCACGGAATCCGCAATCACTTTCGGGTTAGCGCCAGGGTACTCGGCGCGCACCTGCACGCTGGGTGGCACAACGTCGGGATATTCACTGATCGGCAGCAGCGGAATGGCAATCATGCCGGTGACGAATATCAGAATCGACAGCACCGCAGCAAAAATAGGCCGGTCGATAAAAAAGCGGGAAAAGTCCATAGCGGCCTCGAATTATTGAGCGGCTGCCGCACGCATGGCGACCTGCTGAGCAGTGACCGGCATGCCGGGCATAAATACTTTTTGCAGACCGGCAATGATGACTTTGTCACCGGCTTGCAGACCCGATTTAACGATACGCAGGCCATCCACCATCGCGCCGGGCTGGATATCGCGCCGCTGCGCTTTACCTTCACCATCCACCACGTAGACATACTTGCGATCCTGATCGGTCAGGACTGCTTTATCGTCAATCAGCACCGCTTCGAACTGCGCGCTGCCTGGCAGACGCACACGGGCAAACAGACCCGGGGTGAACTGACGCTGCTGATTGTCGAGCAGGGCGCGCATACGAATGGTGCCGGTACTGGCGGTCAGCTGGTTATCCATGAAGTCGATCCTGCCCTGATGCGGAAAACCCTGTTCGCCGACCAGGCCAATCTCAGCGGGCAGGGCATGGCGCTGCTGGCCCTGACGCGTCATCGCCTGATAGTTGAGGAAGGTGTTTTCATCGACATCGAAGTAGACATACATCTGCTGCTGCGACACCAGCGTGGTCAGCACACTGGCGCTGTCACCAGCGGTCACCAGGTTACCGGCGGTGATCATCGCCCGGCTGGCGCGGCCATCGATCGGCGCAGTGACGCGGGTGAAGTCGAGGTTCAGCTGCGCCATGTCGACCGCGGCTTCAGCGGCCAGCACATCGGCCTGCGCCTGGCTGGCAGCAGAGCGACGCTGTTCCCACGCCTCGCGGGAAATCGCCTGGGTGCCAATCAGTTTCTCGCTGCGGCCCGATTCGCTGCGGGCCAGACTGGCCTGACTGCGCGCCCGTGCCAGTTCCGCTTTGGCCTGCTCCAGCGCCGCGCGGTAGCTCCGGTCATCAATGGTAAACAGCACCTGACCTTTTCTGACCTCATCGCCTTCGCGATAGTTAACGGCGTCGATATAGCCCGAGACGCGCGGCCGCAGCTGAACGCTCTGCACCGCTTCCACCCGGCCATTGAAATTGTCCCACTGGCTGACCGGCTTGATCAGCACCGGCGCGGCACTTACCTCAGGCGGTGGCGGTGGGGCGTTTTGCGCCACACCTTTATCGCAGCCGCTCAGTTGCGTGATGAGCAGTACCATCCCTAAGAGGGTTAAACCCTGACGAACCCGGTTCGTAATCATTGTTGTTATTCCGCGATAGATATAAAAGACGACCTGCAGGCCAATATTTGCAACTTTTAATATTGCAATTAATCGCAGGGAGTGTAGGCTTGCGTCGCGGGCAACTGCAAGAATAACAGATACACTTTATGTGCGGTTTTGGACAGAGCGTTGAAAGCCTGACCAGTTGCGTTAAAACCCTACAAACAGTGCGGCATTTAATGTACTAATAAAACTTGCATTAAATGGCATAGTCAGCCACCCTTAAGTGTAACTGCAACTGATACTAATACTTTTCGCTACAGCGACGGGAGAGACTGGAATGATGAGTGACGCCTTTATTCATGATTTAATCGACTGGATTGATAACAACATTGAAGCACGTCTGGACCTGGATACGGTTTCAGAACGCGCCGGTTACTCTAAATGGCACCTGCAGCGTATGTTCAAAGAACATACCGGCTACCCACTGGGTGAATACATCCGGGTTAAGAAACTGAAGAAATCAGCCGATCGTCTGACCAGCACCGATGAACCGATTCTCAATGTGGCGATCTCATTAGGCTTCGACTCTCAGCAATCTTTTAACCGCAGCTTCAAACGTCAGTATGGTGTCGCGCCGGGTGCATGGCGTCGTCACAGCGGGGAATCGCACGCCGCATAACCTCGCCAGGGCCAGCTTGTCTGGCCCGCGCTTTTCTCCGGGCGCAAAACTGGTATCATCTGCATCCTGTCGTCACGGATGCCATCATGTCAAAAAAACTCTGGATTGGACTTTTTCTTGTCCTCGCGGCCTGTTTCTACGGCCTTAAACCGTATCTGAATACTGTTTCAGCCCCTGCGCAGGCGGATATCACCACCCTGACTGACGCCCATACCGTGGCGCGCTGGGTGCTGCAGCATCAGCAATTGCCGGACTACTACCTCACTAAAAGTGATGCGCGTAAGCGTGGCTGGAATCCGGCTACAGGCAATCTGTGCGAGGTGCTGCCGGGCAGAGCTATCGGCGGCGATCGCTTTACCAACCGTGAAAAGCGACTGCCCGCGCGTGCAGGCCGTCAGTGGTATGAAGCGGATGTGAATTATCGCTGCGGTCACCGCGACGCCGATCGCCTGGTTTACTCCTCTGACGGGCTGGTATTTCTCTCCACCGATCACTACCGCAGCTTCAGACAGGTGCCCTGATCATGCTTAACCTGACCTTTGACCTGCGTCAGCTCACCACGCGCGCGGCCTTTTATCAGCAGTTTGCTGAGCAGAGCGGCTGCCCGCAGAGCTTCGGACATAATCTGGATGCGTTGTGGGACTGGCTGACGGGCGGAATGGCCCTGCCTGCCACGATGTGGCTGCAGCACTATGCTGCGCATCAGGCCGATTTAGCGCCGGTGCTGGCGCTGCTGGAAGAGGCGGCGCAGTCGCTGGAGGGCGAACTGCGCCTGATTATCGATTAAGTGCGCAGGGGCTTAAGGAGCGCAATCAGCGCTTCGCGGGCCGCCAGCGGCAGGTCGCCGCCGCCGGTGTAACCATTGTTCTCAATGATCACCTGATTCAGCCCCACCAGCCAGTCGTAGATATAGTAGGCGGTGTGGTTGGCCGGCGCAGCAGAGAGTTTGGTCAGGCGCTGACCGGCACTGAAGCTGACGCTGGGTGCCGGCGGACGGGAGAAAATCACCTGACCCCGGTTAACCCGGCTGGCAGGGCGTTCCGATTCAGGCCGCTGTAAGAAGCCGAGCCAGGCCACAAAATCCCCCAGCACCGTCATCGCCCGCGTCACCTGACGATCGGCGCGGGATTCATGGCTGACGCTCTGTGTATCCGGCTCATGCAGCGCCTGCTGCAGTTTCTGCGCGATATCGGTGCGGAAACCGGCTGTAATTAACTCTTCAACCAGCCACTCCATCGTCGCCTTGTCCACATTCAGCAACGCCAGCAGGCTGCGGTTTTCCGGCAGCTGACGCAGATGATCCAGCCACAGCAGCAGTACCTGACGGGGATACTGCTGGGTGCTCTGCAGACTCTGACGCGGCTGAACCGGCGCTTCCGCCGGACTCTCGCTGAACAGGTCAAATTCAAAGCCGATACCAAACTGATTTTCCGGTGCCTGTATCGTGGCCGGCTTGCTGCCTGGCAGGGCTGACTGATTGAGCCAGAGCTGGCGCAGCGCTTCACGCGGCGGCTGCAGGCGCTCCAGCAGTTCACCATGCAGGCCGGTGCGATGCTGTAAACACTTCAGCAGCGTGTCGGCGATATTCTGTTTGCGTGCCGCCTGCTCCGGGCTGGCACCCGCTTCGGTCCAGGGCAGCAGACGCCGCTCCACCACGGTGTGCTGAATCTGTACCAGCTGAGCCAACAACATGTCGCGGCGGGCTTCCGGCTGCATCTCCTCCAGCAACCAGCTCGCCATGCGGTCGACGCCTGCGCGATCCAGCGCCAGCATCGATCCCCAGTGCTGACCGGGCTGTCCCATCTGACGCTGAACCGCCTCATCTACGTTGACCTGCTGATGACGGGCATCGAACGGGGTAATCGCCCAGATCAGACGCGGTTTCTCTGCGGATTCCTGGGCAGGCTGGTGACGCTGCCATTCGCGCAGCGTTTCGCTGGCAAGATCGGCATCCTGACGGTGGCTGGCTGCGGTGCAGACCAGCAGCAGATCAATCGCCTGCCGCGCGGCGTAAAAGCCAGGCAGCAGGGCGCGTTTCTGTTCCAGCAGCTGAGCACGCAGCGGATCCTGCTGCTGCAGGCGCTGGCGATCTTCCTGCGTTGCTGCATCACTGGACTGGCCCGGCGCGGGCAGCTCCAGCATATCGGCATCATCATAAAGCGCGGTTCGCGGAGTAGAACTCAGTGGGACCAGCACCTCCATCGTCAGCAGCGCCAGTAATCCCAGCGGCACGTTCTGCGCCTTGCCGATGCGATTACCGTTCATCGGGCAGACTTCCACTGACTGCTGCTGATCCTGTTCACTGGCCGGCACAATCAGCTGCTCGGCGGGCAGCAGTGATGCGTCGGTCAGCAGGCTCAGCGGGGCGAGCACCCGGCTGCTGTTACGCAGCTGATGACGCAGGTGCAGCAGGGTGCGCAGCATTTCATTCAGGGCAGGCTGAGCAGGCCACAGCAATGAAAAGAGCTGTACCCGATCGTCAACGCTGAGCCAGGGCGCCAGCTCAACGGCCTGCGGCCAGAAATGGCGATCCAGCCGCGCATCGTGGTGCGGGCGACGGCGGCTCCAGGACCAGAGGGTGACCAGCGCGTCGCCTTCCAGACCGGCCAGCGGCGTGGTGAGGCGATGACGCTGCAGGCGCTGCAGTGTGCTGTCGATCTGTGCGGTGTCGGGCGTGGACGCTCTGGCACAGGCGACCATCAGCCGCACCAGTTCCGCTTCGCTCAGCAGCGTCAGTTCAACCGGCCATTCGCCTGACAGCGGTTCGCGCTGATGGCTGAAGCGGGTGGCGGTCGCAAAATCGAGGTTGCCGGGATTGATATGCTGGAACCAGCTCAGCTGTTTATCGCCCATCCGGGTCACTAACTGGCCCTGGGCATCGGCCACCATTTCGTTCAGCAGCCAGGCTTTACCCGCCTGGGACTGACCAAACAGCGCCAGCGTGACCGGACGCGCCACCTGCTGTGCCAGCGCCTGAGTCTGCACGCGCGCCTGGCGCAGTTGCAGCGTCAGGGTTTCTGCTTCCAGCGCCAGACGCGGCGACTGCTCACGAGTGGTCTCAATCCAGTTCAGGCTGTTATTCAGTGCGTCCTGCAACAGGCTGAGACGTTTTGCCAGCGTTTGTGGCTGACGGGGTTTTAACGCTTTCATCGTTTACACACGCTCCCGCTGTCAATCCAGTATTGCGCATTGGCATTGCCGGTCGCCGACAGGGTATTCAGCTTCAGACTTAACTGCTCCAGCGGCACGCGGGTGCCATCGTCCAGGCGCGCATCGCTCAGCACCAGACTTTCCGGGCCGGCGGCGTCGGGACCGGCTTTGACGGCCAGACGGATGCGCAGCACGCTTTCACCGGCTACTTTGCGCGCCAGCGTGGCGTCGTTCAGCGTCAGGCTGTAGAGCGGCGAGGCGGGCCAGCGTTCGTTATCCAGCTGACGGAAACCGAGACAGACGTTGCCGCGAATACGGAAACTGCTTTTTTTATCCAGCGCATAGCCAGGATCGTCGAGGTCAATTTCGCTGTAGCAGAGGTTCTCGTCCGTCAGCGCCTGGTTTTCATCGAGCATGCCAAGGTAGCGAATGGTCGAATAGGGTTCAAAATCCCCGGCACGGAACCAGAAGCTGCTGAGCCGCAGGTCCAGCGCCAGCAGGCAGAGCATCGCGCCGACCGCTGCAGTGGATTTCGGGTTATCGATGCGGCCATGTTTGTTAAACGGATACCAGTCGCTGGTGTGATAGCCTTCCAGCGACAGAATACGGCTGCCCGGCAGCGGCTGCAGATGGCGCACCAGCGCCTGAATGCCCGGGAAGCGCGACGGACGACCGGTCAGCAACAGCACATCGCACTGATAGAGCGACACCACTTCACACATGGAGCGCAGCGCCGGAATAATCGCCATGCGATGCTGCATAAATTCGCCGTGCAGCTGCGACAGGCTCACCACCAGCGGCACCTGCAGCAGGTCAAAGCGGCTGTTACCGCCCAGTTCGCGCTGAATTTCGCCGTTAACAAACGCCAGCACCGCCTCGCCCGGTGGCTGATCGACCAGCTCGCCAAACAGCGCGTTGATCTCGGCGTGGCTCTCCAGCGGATCCCAGTTTTCGTAACGCTCAAGCACCGCCTGCGCCAGCGGAATAAACAGCTGTAAGGTGACCTGCTGACGCAGCGTCGCCTGACCGTCCATACGACTGTCATGACCAAACAGCTTGTTCATCAGCGGTTCTGCCAGGGTCAGGCCCGCTTTCTGCAGATGCTGTTGCAGCGCCGGTAAGATCCACAGCTGAATCACATCCAGCAGAATGTCGTCGCCCGCCACTTTAAAGCCTTCACGGAACAGCAGGCGCGGGGTGATTTTGACGTTGTTACCCTGACCATCATCCAGACGATACTGCGTGATGGCGAGGTCGGTGGTGCCGCCGCCGATATCAATCGAGGCGATCCGCAGGCTTTTGCCTGGCAGTTCGTCGGCCTCGCGCGGACGATCGGGACGGGCCATGCTGCTGAAAAAGTCTTCGGCACGACCGGCAAAGTTGACCTGGGTTTCATTGAACAGCCAGACCATCTGGCCACAGGTCGCTTCATCCCACTCCATCTGCACATCCGGCAGCGGTTTCGGGTTCTGACGCGGCAGCGAAGGCGACAGATCATCGTCGTCTGCCAGCCAGCCCTCGGCTTTCCAGACCAGCGCCAACGCTTCCTGCATCCGGCGGCGGAAAATTTCGCGCTCCGGCTTCGGCATCGCTGACGGCAGCGTCAGGATCACATGGCGCAACTGACGCGGCGCGTGGCTCTGCGGCATACGCTGACGCTGTGCTGCACTGTTCATCTGCATCAGCGCCTGCGCCAGCAGCTCACACAGCATAAAGGTCATCAGCGAACTGCGGCTGTAATGCGGTGAAAAGACCGGCAGGCGATCGTCGGGTGCCAGCGAAGAGAGCGGCTGGCCTTCGTCGTTCAGCAGGGTGGTAAAGGGGGCGGCATAGGCCAGGGGTTCAGCCTGATCGCCTGGCGTGTTAAAACGCCAGCCTGGCTGATAACGGGCTTCATCCCACAGATAACGGCGCGGGCTGGAGAGGCCGGTGCTGCCTTCCAGACCCACACGCTGCAGGGCCAGACGGCTCGCTTCGCGTCCGACGCGCGTCAGGGAAGGCCACATAAAGGCCTGCTCACGCCCGCTCTCCAGCGAGAAGTTCGCTTTGCCGAAACGCGTCTCAGCAAACTCCAGACGGCTGTCAAACAGCTCGTTGTAAACCTGATGCGGCTGTGAGAGATCGCGCAACTGCAGCTCATAGGTCTGCTTCAGGCCGTTGCTCTCTTCCGGATGATCTTCCACCAGAATGCCGCAGGTATGGGAGTTGCCGACATCCAGAATGATATCGACGTTGACCGCCGGAGTCTGCAGCGTGGCGGCCTGGATGTGGATCTCGCTGAGGTCGAGCTGCTCGCCCAGCAGCTCAAGCAGATTGAGGTAGTGCGCCTGATATTCAAATTCGCGCAGAGCCTGATTAATCGCCTGTTCGCGGCGATCGGAAACGCGGTCGGTAAAGGATTCACGCAGCCAGCCGTCAACCCAGGTCAGGTCAAGAAAATCACCCAGCTCGTAGTTGTGCCAGGCCAGTGCAAAGGTCACGCCGTTCTGCGCATCGGCAGCGCTAAGGCCGAGTTGTTCGCCGCCATCCTGTTCCGCGACACAGCGGGTATCAAAGGCCAGGGTGACGCGATGGGTATTGCCTGCCGCATCAGGCGCGGGCAGGGCAACCAGACGCATCCGCGCCCAGTTTTCCGGGCCGCCGATAAAACGACGGCCGCTGGCGCAGCGCAGCATCGGCAGCGGCAGCCAGCAGGCAGCCAGCAGAGTGAGCGAGTCCGCCAGGGCGATATCGGACTCCGGGCGCACCACTTCAGCTGCACCCCCATCTTCCGGGTAGAGCATGAATTTACCGCTGTTGCCATCGACGTTCAGGCGCAGCAGCGGGCCGTTAGCGGTCTGGCGCACAAACTGACGGCGCGCCTGGGTAGCTGAGAGTTGCAGGCCAAAATCCAGAAACTGCACACCGCTGTTTTCAATCAGCGAAATTTTTTGTTTGTCATCGATCAGGGGAGCCAGCATCGTTATTTACTCTCACGCTTAATCGTCATCGGGAAGACCCGGTCTTCAGCATACTGTGCTTCACACACGGCGGCGCCCATACTCGCATGGCAGACCAGCAGTGGCATACGGTAGCGCGAATTGTTCTGGCACTTCGCCGTGTAGCGGCTCTCAATCACCAGGTTACCGGCGCTGGTCATAGCGGCGCTGACATCCGCTTTACAGCTGGTATTACCCTGCGCGACCTGCACGCTGCCTTTACCATTTTTAAACTGGAAGCGCATCACCGGCGGTTTACCGGTTGGCGTCGGCATCTGGTCGATAGTGACACGCCAGCGGCCATCAATCACCTGCACCTGGCCTTCGCGCACGGCGTCCGGCGTGACAATCAAATCATCAGGTTTAGCCGGAACCGGCGGGGTCACCACACTGGCAAGGGTAGCAGATGAAGCGGCAGGTGAGGCTTCGGTCGTGCCAGCGCTGGCTGGTTTTTGCGGCTGCGACTCCGGTTGTTTCTCGGCTGTGGCTGTCTCCGCCGGTGTCGTCGCTGACGGTGTAGCAACAGGTGTGGCCGCCGCCGGTGTTGGGGTGGAAACCGCGGCGGGAGCGGAAACAGTCGCAGGGGCTGCTGCTGGCTTCGTTGATGCCACTGGCGTGGCGACAGGCTCAGGACGATGCAGCAGCACGGCCACCGTTACGGCGGCAGCAATCGCCACCGGCGGTAACAGATACCAGACGCGGAAACGGCGGCGAGCCGCCACGGGTGCAACCGGCTCAGGTTCAGCGGCTGCCGCGACCGGCAGCGGCTCCTCTTCAGGTTCAGGTGCAGGTTCAGGCTCAGCGACGATGACCGGCTCGGCGGCAACAGGTGCGGCAGGCAGCTCTGGCAGTGGTTCAGCCAGCGCCACCGGCAGATTCTCCTCCAGCGTGTCACGCAGGCAGGCCAGCGCATCGTCGCGGCTGCGTGCCTGGGCATCGACAAAACCCCAGAAGGTAATGACCGGTTTGCCATCAACCAGATAAACATACTGCTGGTCGGGAAATTGCAGGGTTTTGCTCAGCAGCGCACCAAACAGCCGCATCGACGGGTTCTCTGCCGCGCGCGCGCGCGTACTGAGATCCTGCATATCCTGCTGGCAGGCGGTGAGCTGCTGCAGCGCCGCCCGACGTTCATGATCGCTGGCGCCCAGCCAGGATTTTACCCGGCCGCTGAAAGGGGCATACCAGTCGAGGCGATCGCCCCGTTCATTGGCCTGAGGAATGGCCAGGCAATCTGCCAGTGCGCCCTGACGGCGCAGGCGCAGGGTTTCACGAATTTGCAGTGCTGAGGCGTAGACCGGCTGGCCATTTTCACCTAACGCCAGAACTGCATCTAAATTACCGCTGCGCAGAAAAGTTTTTGCCACCTGTTGGGCCCTTATCGGTCGTTGTCTGAGGCAGAAAATCGCGTGTTATCGACGATTAGGTTGATTTTACGCGGGGCAATGACAAATCAAACGGCAGAAAAGGAGCTAAATCCAGTGTTTTTTTCACCGGCGGGCGGAAAAATAACCGATATTTCAGCAGCTATCACGCAATCAGGCGGTTTTACGCACCAGCAACAGGTGAGCGATAACGCCACCTATCAGTCCCCAGAAGGCAGGGCCAATGCCCAGTAAAGAGACGCCTGATGCGGTGATCAGAAACGTGATCAGTGCGCTGTCGCGTTCGGCAGGCACATCGAGTGCGCGATGCAGGCTGCCGCCCAGCGTGGCCAGCAGAGCCAGACCCGCCAGCGCCTCAATCAGCACGGCGGGCAGGGCACTGAACAGCACGGCGATCAGCGCACCGGACGCGCCCGCCAGCAGATAAAAGACCCCGGCGAGCGCTGCGGCACGCCAGCGTTGCTGAGGATCTGCATCGACCTCATCGCTCATGCAGATCGCCGCCGTAATCGCCGCCACGCAGACCGAAAAGCCGCCAAAAGGCGACAACAGCAGCGCCGTAACACCGGTCCAGCTCATCAGAGAAGAGACCGGCGGACGATAGCCGTGTGCCTGTAACGTCGCGATGCCGGGGGCATTCTGCGACGCCATGGTCACCAGGAAATAGGGCACACCGATTCCCAGCAGCGTGGTCAGGGTAAAGTGCGGCATTACCGGCTCCGGCAGCGCCATCATCATCGACTGCGGCGGAAAGTGGATGGCATGCTGGGCCATTGCCACGGCAATCCCCACCATCAGCGTCACCAGAATGGCATAGCGTGCCAGCCAGCGACGGGCCAGCAGCCAGGCGAGGCACATGCTGCCACACAGCACAACGTTGCTCTGCAAATCGGCAAAGGTCTGTAGCCCGAAGCGCAGCAGAATCCCCGCCAGCATCGCCGCCGCCAGCGAGGCGGGAATGTGGTTCATCAGCCGGGCAAACAGGCCGGTGACGCCGCACACCACAATCAGCAGGTTGGCGAAAACAAACACGCCCACCGCTTCATTCAGCGAAACGCCGTGAAAGCTGGTTGCCAGCAGCGCGGCACCCGGCGTGGACCAGGCGGCCAGCACCGGCATGCGGTAGCGCAGTGAAAGGCCCAGCGAGACGATCCCTTGCGCGAGTCCCAGTACCGAGAGCCAGCCGCCAATCTGCGCGGGCGTGGCACCCGCCGCCTGAAACATCTGATAAATAATCGCGCCGCTGCTGCTGTAGCCCACCAGCACAGCAACAAAGCCGGAGACCAGCATCGGCAGGGTAAAACGGGACGGTTCGGCTCTCGTCATGGTCAGACTCTTAATGAGGTTGTGCGTTATAGCGCACATGTTCGCATAGTGCGCTATAACGCACAAGTGTTACACTGTCGGCATAACGTCACCTGCCAGGGTGACGAGAACTCAGGAGAAAAAATGGCAGATTTTCAGCAACACCTGAGCGGTGCGCTCAGACAGTTGCGCCAGGCCAACGGCTGGAGCCTGACGCTGACGGCGGAGCGCACCGGCGTCAGTAAAGCGATGCTGGGGCAGATTGAGCGGGGTGAATCCAGTCCCACGGTGGCGACGCTGTGGAAGATTGCTACCGGGTTCAACGTTCCCTTTTCCTTTTTTATCGACGGGAGCGCGTTACCTTCCGGCACCCTACCCGGTTTCAGTCAGCCCAACGCTGACATGTCGGTGCGCTCCGTGCTGCCTTACGATCCGCAACTGCGGTTTGATCTGCTGGCGGTGGAGCTGGCCGCGGGCGCGCAGAGCCATTCCTCGCCCCATGAAGCGGGCTGCGTGGAGCAGGTGGTGGTTATCGAGGGTGAACTGCTGCTGGGGGTCAACGATCGCTGGCGGCGTCTGCTAAAAGGCGAGGCGTTTCAGTTCAGTGCCGACGTGCCACACAGCTACCGCAATCCGCTCAGCACGCCGCTGCGCTTTCACAGCCTGATTCACTATCTGCAGCGCCCGGACGTTACAAATTGATACCGGAGCAAACTACACAGTTTACCTTCGTATCTTTATACTTTCGCTTATCGATGGAGACGGGAAATGCGCGATCTGACTGAATCTGCTGCCACGCTGCGCATGCTGGTGGGCAAGCTGGGCCGCCGGCTGCGCGAGTCGGCACCGCCTGGCGAACTCACCTGGTCGCAGGTGGCGGTGCTGGGGCATCTGGTGCGGGATGGGGCGATGACGGTAACGCAACTGGCCGCCGCCGAGGGTGTACGCACCCAGTCGATGGGGACGACCGTCGCCGGATTAGTGGCGGCAGAATTAATCACGGGCGAGCCCGATCCCCATGATGGTCGTAAAACCCGCTATCTGCCCACCGCGTCGAGTCTGGCGGTGATTACGTCGAGTCGCGCAATGCGCGATGACTGGCTGGTCCGGACGCTCGACGCGCGGCTCAGCCCGGCAGAGCAGCAGCAACTGACCGACGTTCTCCCTCTGCTGCAACGACTCACTGATTATTAAACCCGAGGATCCAACATGGCTGTAACCACACTTGATGCAAAAACTGCGCTGATTGTTATCGACCTGCAACACGGCATCGTAGCGCTGCCGCTGGTCCATGAACCGCAGCCGGTGATCGAACGCTGTGCCGGGCTGGCCGAGGCATTTCGCGCGCACGACCTGCCGGTGGTGCTGGTTAACGTGGCCGGAGGGGCACCAGGCCGTAACGAGCAGGCGCGTCACAGCGGCGACCTGCCTGCCGACTGGGCCACGCTGGTTCCTGCGATGACGCCGCAGCAGAATGATCTCACCGTCACTAAGAAAACCTGGGGGGCGTTTCATAACACGTCACTGCATGAGGAACTGCAAAAGCGCGGCATTACTCAGGTGGTGATCTGCGGTATCGCGACCAGCATCGGCGTGGAGTCAACGGCACGTCAGGCGTATGAATTAGGTTACAACGTCACGCTGGCGACCGATGCGATGACCGATCTCAATATGGATACGCACAACAATAGTATGAAGTTGATCTTCCCGCGCCTGGGTGAAACCGGCAGCTGTGAGGATATTGTGACACAGCTGAAATCCCGCGCCTGATATGAGATATCCGGGCCACCGCAAGGGTGGCCCGGATTGTTTTAGCGGAAGGCGTAACCCAGCGTCACACCGACGCTGTAGTTGCGGCCTGGCGCAGATTCGAAGTAGCGACCATTGCTCTCATTCACAATCACTGAACCCACATAGTGCCGGTCAAAAAGGTTATCGACCCGGCCAAACAGATCCAGCGTCCAGTTATCCACCAGCCACTTATAGCCACTGTTCACCGCCGCCACGGTATAGGACGGGGTATTCACGTTGTTCTGATCTTCAGCGGCGATCTGGCTCAGATAACGCACTTCACTGCCTGCGTAAAAGCCCTGTTCCGGCAGATAGCCGAGTCCGGCGTACACCATGTTCCGCGCGATGCCCGGAATGCGGTTGCCGTCGCAGCTGTCGCTGCCACAGGCGTTGCTGCGATAGCGCGCATCCAGCAGCGTATAGGCCATTTTCAGCCGCCAGTCCCAGGCAAACTGCTGGTCCAGGCTTAACTCCAGACCGCGGCGACGGGTCTGACCGGCATTTTTATAGGTGGTGCGTCCGCCACTGCTGGCATCCGCGACAATCTCATCGCGGGTATCGGTCTGGAACAGCGCCGCGCTGATCAGGCCGTTGCCGATGCGTTTTTTGCTGCCGATCTCCAGCGTGTCGCTGGTGGCCGGTTTCAGCCCCAGATTCAGGCCGGTTGCGCCATCTGAACGGTATGAAAGCTCATTAATAGTTGGAGTTTCAAAGCCGCGTCCGGCCGAGATCCACGCGTTCCAGCTGGGATCAAAGGCGTACTTCAGCGCCGCCGCGGGCAGCCACTTGTGATAGCGCGCCTCACCGCTGTCGTCGCCGTTACCAGGCCGGATATACAAGTCATTAGAGTCAAAGTTGACGGTGCTGAAGCGCACGCCTGCATCAAGCGACAGTTTATCGGTGAGCTGCCAGTTGGTCTGCACATAAGGATCGAGCGTCCACATCAGGTTGCGCTCGTTGCGGCGCAGATTGCCCTGTTCGCCCAGCTGTGTGACGCCGTTGCTGACCGTGAAGTTTTCATAGCCTTTGCGGCGCTCGGTCATGGTTTCGTAGTCGAGTCCACCGGTCACCGCCACCGGCATCGACAGCAGCGTGTCGCGGTGGGTCCAGCGGGTATCGACGCCCTGATAGTGGCGGGTCAGGGCGATCACGCCACCGGGATGAGACGGATTGCGCTGCACGGTGGCGGGAATCGACTGGAATTGGGTGGTTTCGCGCATCCCCGCGTAGAGCATCACGCTGAGGTCGTCGTTTTCACTCATCTGGCGCTGATAACGCAGGCCGCCCTGGGTCTGATCCACCGTTTTACGGGTGTTGTAGAGCGTAACGTTGCTGACCACCTGGCGCGGATTGTCACGCCACTGTGCCTCGGTTAAGCCGCCGGGATCCTGAGCGTCGATGTGCACGCTGTTAAACAGCAGCGTCAGGGTGCTGACATCATCGATGCGCACGCCAAGCCGGGCGTTGCCGAGGTTCTTCTGCGCAGAACTGTGATCGCGATAGCCATGGGTGGTAAAGCGGGAGGCGGAGACGGTGTAATTCACATCTCCGGCGTGCGTGCCGTCACCGGTCGCGCCACTGGCTTTGACGCTGTTGCGCCAGCTGCCGTAACTGCCGTACCAGCTGCCTGCTTCCAGCGTGGTCGGCTGCTGACCCTGCTGGGTGGTCACATTGATCACGCCGCCTGAAGCATTGCCATAGAGCGCAGAAAAGGGGCCGCGCAGCACCTCAACATGCTCAATCGAGCCGATATCAATATTGGAGGTCTGCGCCTGACCGTCCGGCATGGTGGCCGGAATCCCGTCCACATAGATGCGCAGACCGCGCACGCCATAGGTGGAGCGGGAGCCAAAGCCGCGCATCGACAGCTGCAGGTCCTGTGCGTAGTTCTGTCTGTTTTGGATCTGCAGACCCGGCACGCTGCTGAGGTTTTCCGACAGGTTTACGCGCGGTGCCGCCTGACGCATATCGTCGCCGCTGACCACACTCAGGGCGGCGGGGGTATCGAGTTCGTTAAGGCCCGTTTCCGGCGGGGCGGCCGTCACGACCAGGGTATTTTCATTGTCTGCCGCCAGCAGCGGCAGCGGCAAAATGGCAGGCAACATCAGCAGCGTCGCCTGACGCAGAGAGAGTATTTTCATTATCAGAGGCCTGAAAAAAGAAGCGTAAATGAACCAGGTGGAACAATTGCCGCATATGGTAAGGCTTCGGGGTGCCGGGGTACACCGTTTCACGCTGGATTTTTTCGCTGTTTACCGCCAGGCTGGAATCCATCTTTTGCAGTAATAAGGCATCCAGCGTTGACGGATGCAGACACAAACTTATGGGAGTCAGCATGAAACAACCTGAAGTGGCGGTTCTGGGATTAGGCGCAATGGGGCACGCATTTGCCGCCAACCTGCTGAAAAAAGGCTTTCGCGTACACGGCTGGAACCGCACCCGTGCGCGCGGCGAAGATTTGCTGGACGCCGGATTGCAGCTGGCGGATTCACCGGAAGAGGCGGTGCGTGAAGCCGATGTGATCATCGCCATGCTCTCCGACGGCGACACCACAGAGCAGGTGCTGCATCAGGCTAAAGCGGCATTTAAGCAGGGTGCGACGCTTTGTCAGATGGGCACCATCGGCGTGGAAAAAACCGACGCGCTGATCGCCTTTTTCGCAGCGGAACGACCGGATCTGCTGTTTATTGACGCGCCCGTTTCCGGCACAAAGGCGCCCGCAGAAAACGCACAGATTCTGGTGCTGGCCAGCGGCGATCAGAGCCGTGCCGAGGCGGCAGAAGCGGTGTTTGCCGCCATCAGCAAAGGGACAAAGTGGCTGGGCGAGGCGGGCAAAAGCACCCGGATGAAGCTGGTCATCAACAGCTGGCTGATCGGCATGATGCAGAGCCTGGCGGAGAGCACCCGGCTGGCGGAGGATTTCGGCTTTTCCACCGACGATCTCTGGCAGGTGCTGGAGGGCGGTCCGCTGGCCGCGCCGTATGCGAAAATGAAGCTCGGGATGATCGCCAGCGACGACTACACGCCGCAGATGCATCTGATCTGGGCGCTGAAGGATGCCCGCCTGGCGCTGGATGCGGCAGAAACACCCTTACCGGCGCTGGAGAACATCGCTCAGCTCTGGCAGCAGGCGGTGGACGCCGGACTCGGTGAAGAGGATCTGGCGGTCATCTACCGCTATCTGAAGGCGTAATGAGTCAGCAGCATTTTGACTTCAGCACGCGCCCGCTGGTGCCGCTGGCGCACGACTACCTGCACGGTGCCAGTGAACCCTGGCATCATCACGCCTGCGCCCAGTTGATCCACACGCTGAGCGGCGTGGTGCGGGTCGAGACGGAGCTCGGCAGCTGGATAGTGCCGCCGAGTCGCGGCGTCTGGCTGCCCGCGTTTACCCGCCATGCGCTGCACATTACCGGCAGCGTCGCAGCGCGTACGCTGTTTATCGATCCGCTGGCGCGTGCCGATCTGCCCGCCAGTTGTCAGGTGGTGCAGATCTCGCCGCTGCTGCGCGAGCTGATTGTCGCGGCGCTGAGCCTGCCGGAGCAGTACAGTGCCGGGAGCCGGGCCGAGCGGGTGATGGAGTTGATTCTGGATGAGATTCGGGGCATGGATGTGCTGCCGTTTGCGCTGCCGACGCCCGACAGCCCGCGGTTACAGTCGCTGTGCGAGCAGATCCAGCAGACGCCCGGTGAAAGCTGGACGCTGGAGCGTGCCAGCGCTCAGATGAATGTCTCGGGCCGCACGCTGGCCCGTCATTTCATGCGCGAAACCGGACTGCAGTTCAGCGACTGGGTGCGACGTGCCCGCCTGGCAATCGCCCTGACGCGGCTGGCGCAGGGCGACTCCGTGCTACGGGTGGCGCTGGAACTGGGTTATGAAAGCCCCAGCGCGTTTAGTGCGATGTTTCGTCGTCTGCTGGGCGTTGCGCCCACTGACTACTTCCCGCCTGCAGAAACTGGCCTGCCGCGCTGAGCAGCGCCTGCAACGCGGCGCGGGCCGTATCGTTGTCGATACTTACTCCCCAGACCCGTACACCCCGGGCATCCACGCAGCTGATATAGGCCACAGAACGGCTGTCGCTACGCCGTCCCAGCGTATGCTCATGATAGTCCTCAATGGTCAGTTGCAGGTCAAACGCGCTGCGCAGGGCATTCACCGCGGCCGACAACCAGCCGTTGCCGCTGCCGGTCAGTGTCAGCGAGCGGTCCTGAACCAGCACGCTGGCGATGATCTGCGTCTGTCCGCCGCTGTCACTCTGACTGTCAGCCCGCTGCAATGCCACCGCAGGCTGCGTCACGCCATACTGGCGGCAGAAGAGCTGCCACAGTGCATAGTGCGTCATTTCGCCGCCGTGCCGATCCGTCTCCAGCTGAACACAGCGGCTGAAATCCTGCTGCAGCGCACGCGGCATCTGCAAACCGTGATTCTGCTCCAGCAGCCAGGCGGCACCGCTTTTTCCTGACTGACTGTTCACGCGGATCACCGCCTCATAGCTGCAGCCAATGTCGGCCGGATCCAGCGGCAGGTAGGGCATCTGCCACTCTTTCTCCTGCTGTTCGGCACGGATGGTGAATCCTTTTTTAATCGCATCCTGATGAGAGCCGGAGAAGGCGGTGAAGACCAGTTCGCCTGCATAGGGATGTCGCGGATGAACCGGCAGCTGGTTACAGCGGGTCACGACCTCAATCACCTCATGCATCTGGCTGAAATCGAGCTGCGGTGAAATGCCCTGGGTATAGAGGTTCAGCGCCAGCGTTATCAGATCCACATTGCCGGTGCGTTCGCCGTTGCCAAACAGGCAGCCTTCGACCCGATCAGCGCCCGCCAGCAGCGCCAGTTCTGTACAGGCGACGCCGGTGCCGCGATCGTTGTGCGGATGTACGCTGATGCAGACGGCGTCGCGGCGGCTGAAGTGGCGGCAGAAAAACTCAATCTGATCGGCATAGACGTTGGGGGTGTTCACCTCCACCGTGGCGGGCAGGTTAATGATCATCGGTCGCTGCGCGTCAGGCTGCCAGACATCAGCCACTGCCTCGCAGATCTCCAGCACAAACTCCGGCTCGGTAAAGCAAAAGGTCTCTGGCGAATATTCAAAGGTCCAGTGGGTCTCCGGCTGCGCCTCACATTCTGCGCGGATCTGCCGTGCGCCCGCCGTCGCCAGCGCCACGATTTCCGCTTTGCTCTGTTTAAACACCCGCTCGCGAAACAGCGCCGCGGTGGCGTTATAGAGATGCACAATAGCGCGCGGCACACCCTGTAATGACACAAACGTGCGGGCAATCAGATCTTCGCGTGCCTGGGTCAGCACCTGCAACGTCACCTCCTCCGGGATGCGCTGTTGCTCAATCAGGTCACGAACGAAATCGAAATCCGTCTGCGACGCCGAGGGAAAGGCAACCTCAATCTCGCGGAACCCGCAGCGCAGCAGCAGATCCCAGAACGCCATTTTCCGTTCCCGATCCATCGGCTCTGCCAGCGCCTGATTGCCATCACGCAAATCGGTGGAGAGCCAGCGCGGAGCCTGCGTCAGCTGGCGCGACGGCCACTGGCGGTCGGGCAGCTCAATCAGCGGGGAGGGGCGATATTTATCAGCAGGTTGGGTCAGCATAGGATTCTCCTTGTGTTTTTTTACCAGTCTGCCGACACGCTCTGTGGGCCGCGCGCGCAATGCTGACAACCTGACGCGCAAAAGTGACAACACCCTGCGTGCGCTCCTGTTTGATGAATCCACCAGGCAGGGTTAGCATGGTCGCCTGTTTATCCGGGTGAACTCTTATGCTGATTTTTGACGGTCACAACGATCTGTTGCTCAACCTCTGGCTGCATCATCGCGATGCACCCGCGCAGGCATTTTATCAGGGGATTGAACGGGGTCATCTCGACTTTTCGCGCATTCAGCAGGGCAAAATGGGCGGCGGGCTGTTTGCGATCTTTGTACCGCCGCAGGCGTACATTGCCAGCGCTGTACCGGCCCGCGCTGATGAGCCGTATGAACCGCTGCAAATCATGTGGCAGCAGCTCGATATCCTGCAGCAGCTGGCCGCTGCGTCCGGCGGACGGGCGCGACTCTGCCGCAGCAGTGACGAGATTGCCGCCTGCCGCGCGGAAGGCGTGCTGGCGATGGTGGCGCACATTGAAGGTGCCGACGCGCTGGACGAGGAGGGCGAGCAGCTGCGCGCCTTCTGGCAGGCGGGGGTGCGCAGTATCGGGCCATTCTGGAATCTGCGCAGCCGCTTTGGTGAAGGCGTCAGCGGCTCGTTTCCCTGCACGCCCGATACCGGGCCGGGGCTGACCGCCGCCGGTGAAAAGCTGATTCAGCAGGCGGGTGAGCTGAAGATGATGATCGACGTGTCGCACATGAACAGTAAGACGTTCTGGGAGACTGCCCGGCTTTCCCCTGCGCCGCTGGTCGCCAGCCACTCCAACGCGCACGCGCTCTGCCCGCAGCCGCGCAATCTGACCGACGATCAGCTGGTTGCGATCCGCGACAGCGGCGGTCTGGTTGGCATTAATTTCGGCAATGCGTTTCTGCGCGCCGATGGAAAACGCGACGCTGACACGCCATTAACAGAAATTGTTAAGCATTGTGATCACCTGTTGAACATAATGGGCAGCGACCATGTGGCCTTTGGCTCTGATTTCGACGGGATTACCCCTCCGGCCGCGCTGGGCGATGTCAGCGGAATGCCGCGATTGCTCGCCGCTTTTCAGGAAGCGGGCTATGATCAGAGACTGACAGAGAAGCTGGCATGGGGAAACTGGCAGCGGGTTTTACATCTGACCGGGCTGTGATAACAATTTCCTTACGTTCCGGGCTTGATCCCGACGCGCCATTGGCGCAACATCTGCCTGGAAATTGTGACGGTGCTCTCATTTAACAGCCGTCACGCCGATTTCAGACAGCACATTTACTGTTAACCAAGAGGAAGTAACTCATGTGGAAAAAACCAACTTTCGTTGATATGCGTCTCGGTCTGGAAGTGACTCTTTACATCTCCAACCGTTAATCGTTCTGCCCGCCCTCTGAGCGGGCATTTTTTTTCAACTTCTGGTTTTCCTCTATGTTTATCAAAATCCTCGGCTCAGCCGCGGGTGGCGGGTTTCCGCAGTGGAACTGTAACTGCGCCAACTGCCACGGCGTGCGTAATGGCACCATTCAGGCTCAGGCACGCACGCAATCGTCGATTATCCTCAGCGATAACGGTGAAGACTGGGTGTTATGTAATGCGTCACCCGACATCGGCCAGCAGATCCTGCACACGCCAGAGCTGACCCGCAAAGGCGTACTGCGCGGCACGGCGATCGGGGGAATTATCCTCACCGACAGCCAGATCGATCACACCACCGGGCTACTGAGCCTGCGTGAGGGCTGCCCGCATCAGGTGTGGTGTACGCCGGAGGTGCATGCCGACCTCAGTACCGGCTTCCCGATCTTTCCAATGCTCACCCACTGGAACGGCGGTTTACAGCACCGGCCAATTGCGCCCCTGACGCCGTTCAGCGTCGATGTCTGCACCGATTTGCATTTCACCGCGATTCCTATCATCAGTAATGCACCGCCTTACTCGCCCTATCGCGATCGGCCGTTGCCGGGCCATAACGTGGCGCTGTTTATTGAAAACCGGGCGAATGGACAGACGCTGCTCTACGCGCCAGGTCTGGGCGAGCCGGATGCGGTGATCCTGCCGTGGCTGCAAAAAGCGGACTGCCTGCTGATTGACGGCACCGTCTGGCAGGATGATGAGCTGCTGACCACCGGCGTGGGTCACAACACCGGCAAGGCGATGGGCCATCTGGCGCTGGCGGAAGAGCAGGGGCTGATGGCGCTGCTGGCGTCGCTGCCGGCTAAACGCAAAATTCTGATCCACATTAACAACACCAATCCGATCCTTAATGAGCAGTCACCCCAGCGTCAGTTTCTGACGGAGCAGGGAATAGAGGTGAGCTGGGACGGAATGGCGATTCATCTTCAGGGCTAAATCATGCAGATTACTGACACGCTGTCGCCGCAGGCTTTTGAACAGGCCCTGCGCGACAAAGGCGCTTACTACCACATTCATCACCCGTATCACATCGCGATGCATAACGGTCAGGCCACGCGGGAGCAGATTCAGGGCTGGGTGGCGAATCGCTTTTATTACCAGACCACCATTCCGCTGAAAGATGCGGCGATCATGGCTAACTGCCCGGATCCGGCCACCCGGCGTAAATGGGTGCAGCGCATCCTCGACCACGACGGCAGCAACGGCGAAGAGGGCGGCATTGAGGCCTGGCTGCGGCTGGGCGAGGCGGTCGGGCTGACGCGCGAAGAATTATTGTCAGAGCAGCATGTGCTGCCGGGCGTGCGTTTTGCCGTTGATGCCTATATCAACTTCGCCCGCCGTGCCAACTGGCAGGAGGCGGCCTGCAGTTCACTCACCGAGCTGTTCGCGCCGCAGATCCACCAGTCGCGGCTCGACAGCTGGCCGCAGCACTATCCGTGGATCAAAGAAGAGGGCTATTTCTACTTCCGCAGCCGTCTGGGTCAGGCGAACCGCGATGTAGAGCATGGCCTGGCGCTGGCGCTGGAGTACTTCACCACCGCGGAAACGCAGAACCGGATGCTGGAAATTTTGCAGTTTAAGCTCGATATTTTATGGAGCATGCTGGACGCCATGACCATGGCTTATGAGCTGAAACGTCCGCCTTATCACACCGTCACCGACAAGGCGGCGTGGCACACCACCCGACTGGTATAACAGATGAATGAAAACTCGATTGCCGCGTTTCGTCGCGGCTACCGTATGCAGTGGGAAGCCGCCCAGGATACCCATGTGGTGCTCTATCCCGAAGGCATGGCGAAGCTGAACGAAACCGCCGCCGCCATTCTTGAGCTGGTGGATGGCAAACAGGATATCGCCGCGATTATCGCGACGCTGGATAGCCGTTTCCCGGAGGCGGGCGGCGTGGGGCCGGACGTTTTGGAGTTCCTGCAGTCAGCCTATGAACAGAAGTGGATACAGTTCCGTGACCCCGCATAAACCTGACGTGAATCCGCCGCTCTGGCTGCTGGCCGAGCTGACCTATCGCTGTCCGCTGCAGTGTCCTTACTGCTCCAACCCGCTGGATTTCGCGCAGCAGGAGAAGGAGCTGAGCACGGAGCAGTGGATTGAGGTGTTTCGTCAGGCACGCGCCATGGGCAGCGTCCAGCTTGGATTCTCCGGCGGCGAACCGCTGGTGCGTAAAGATCTGCCGGAGCTGATCAAAGCGGCGCGCGATCTCGGCTTCTATACCAACCTGATCACTTCGGGCATCGGCCTGACCGAGAAGAAGCTGGATGCGTTCAGCGAGGCCGGTCTGGATCATATCCAGATCAGTTTCCAGGCGAGTGACGAAACCCTGAATGCGGCGCTGGCCGGGTCGAAGAAAGCGTTTCAGCAGAAGCTGGAGATGGCGAAAGCGGTAAAAGCGCACGGCTATCCGATGGTGCTGAACTTTGTGCTGCATCGCCATAACATCGACCAGATCGATAAGATCATCGACCTCTGCATTGAGCTGGAAGCGGATGACGTTGAGCTGGCGACCTGTCAGTTCTACGGCTGGGCGCAGCTCAACCGCGAAGGCCTGCTGCCGACGCGTGAGCAGATCGCTCAGGCGGAAGCGGTGGTCAGCCGCTATCGTGAGCGGATGAGCGACAGCGGCAATCTGACCAATCTGCTGTTTGTGACGCCAGACTACTACGAAGAGCGACCTAAGCCCTGTATGGGCGGCTGGGGGGCAATCTTCCTGAGCGTCACACCAGAGGGCACCGCGCTGCCATGCCACAGTGCGCGGCAGCTGCCAGTCGAGTTTCCGTCGGTACTGACGCAGCGCCTGGACGATATCTGGTATAACTCGTTCGGCTTCAACCGCTATCGCGGTTTTGACTGGATGCCGGAGCCGTGCCGCTCCTGTGATGAGAAAGAGAAAGATTTTGGCGGCTGTCGCTGTCAGGCCTTTATGCTGACCGGCAATGCTGACAACACCGATCCGGTGTGCAGCAAATCACCGCATCACGGCAAAATTCTCGACGCCCGGCGGGAGGCGGATTGCAGCGACATTAAAATTGGTCAGCTGCAGTTCCGCAACCGCAGCAACTCGCAACTGATCTACAAAACACGGAACCTGTGATGAACATGCGTGGCCTGGTGATTGAGGGTCTGACGGTTGAACTGGTGCATCAGCCCGATGCCAGCCAGGCCGCCGCCCTGATTCAGGTAGGGGCCGGAAGTCACGACGAGCCGGATCGCTGGCCCGGACTGGCCCATCTGCTGGAACATCTGTTGTTCACCGGCAGCAGCGGCTGGCCCGATGAGGGCCGGCTGATGAGCTGGATCCAGACGCAGGGCGGGAAGGTTAACGCCACCACGCTGGCCCGGCGTAGCGCGTACTTTTTCGAGGTCACGCCGTCGCTGCTGGCAGAGGGGCTGGCAAGACTGCAGGATATGCTGATCTCTCCGCTGCTCGATAATCAGGCAATCGCGCAGGAAGTGGCAGTCATCGACGCGGAATATCAGCTGTTGCAGCGTCATGAGCCATCCCGCATCGAAGCGGCATTACTGCACACCGCTGCCACCCCCGCTGAATTTCAGCGCTTCCATATCGGCAGCCGGGCGAGCTTTGGCGACGAGCTCTCTGCGCTGCAACGGGCATTGCGGCAGTTTCACCAGCGCTACTACGTTGCCAGCAATATGCGGCTCTGGCTGCAGGGACCGCAGTCGCTGGATGAGCTGGAACAGCTGGCGCGTCAGTTTGCTGACGCACTTCCTGTCGGTCAGTGGCGGCAGGAGCTGACACCGCCACAGTTCAGTAGCGATACCTGCTGGCAGCTGGCGGAAACAGCCCAGGCAGCGCTATGGCGCAGCTGGCTGCTCGATAGCAGTGACGGTGTCACGTTGTGGCGTGAGTTTTTATTGGATGAAGCGCCCGGTTCGCTGCTGGCTATTCTGCGTGAGCAGGGGCTGGCGGAGGCGCTGGAGCTGAAATGGATTTATCAGGCTGAAGATGCGTACTGGCTGGCGCTGGGTATCGAAACCAGTGAGCCTGCAAGGGTAAATCATCTGGTTAACGGTTACATTGCTGCGCTACGCCAGACGAATGAAAAGCAGCATCAGCACTATTATCAGCTGACACAGCAGCAATTTGTGACGCTGTCACCGATGGAGCAGTTGCGTCAGCGCGCTATCGGCTTCGCACCTGACAAAAGCCTGCCTGCGCTGCAGTCGCTGCTGAAAAATCTCGCCAGTGCGCCCGGCACGCTGCTGTTCTGTTCGTCGCAACCGGCAATGGAACACATCGTCACGCAGGGCTTCACTCTGGCCCTGACGGCCTGTGAGCCCGCCCCGGCTGAGGCGCTGCCCGCTGCCGGTTTCACTTTTTATCCGCTCGACATCACTGCGCCGCCTGCGCCGCTGCCCGCTCAGGCGGAGGCATTGCCGCATCATCCGTCAGATGACCCGCAGCCAACGCTGATCCTGCGACCGGAGTTCTGGTCAACCTTTACTGCGGAGGCGGGCGAAGCGCTGGGCCGGCGGTTGCGTCCGCTGTTTGCGGCGCTGCGTCATCAGGGCGGTCACGGCAGCTGGCAGGAAGTTGAAGGTGTGTGGCAACTGACGGTCCGGCTATCGGATCAGGCGGTTGCTGACCAGGCGCTGAGCCAGATTGTCTCCGCCCTGACATTACCCGTTGAGGCAAACCGGCCCGCGCCTGTGGAGAGCATCGCTATCCGCGCGCTGCTGCGACAGTTGCCTTATCAGCTGGCAGCCAACGTTACGCCAGGATGCTGGCGGGCGGCGCTGAAGGGCGGCGATGCGATGCTGCACTCAGTGATTGCCCGGCGGCTGAGCGCGCTGTCGCTCCCGGTCAACCCTGACACGCCGCCCACGCGTATGACCACGCAGACCGGCATGACGCGCCTGCCGCACGCCAGTGCAGACAACGCGCTGCTGCTGTTTATTCCGCTGCAGCGTCCTGAACAGCTGGCGGCATTACGCGCACTGGCGCTCATCTATGATCCGCGTTTTTTCCAGCGCTACCGCGTTGAGCAGCCGATAGGTTATGTGGTCAGCAGCCGTTACATGCGCTGCGCCGATGAAGATGGGGTGTTATTTGCGCTGCAGTCGCCCGACTACAGTGCACTGTCACTGCTGCGTTACTGCCGTAACTTCCTGCGGTCACTGAACGAGACGCTGGCGGGATGTGATCTGGTGGCCCTGAAAGCGCGACTGCTGAGCCAGCAGGCTGAGCAGCCACTGGCCCTGTTGCGCCGTGAAAATGGCCTGGCAGAACCGGACGCGGCGCAGATTGCGGCGCTGACCCTTGCAGATTTACAGCAATTGCACCGCACGCTGATTCAGGATCGCCGCCGCTGGCGGGTGCTGTTCACCGGCGCGAATGCGTAGTGACCGGTTTTAAGGTTGCTGAATTTATTTGAAAATTACCGACAAATCTCTTCACTGTCTATTCCGGGAAAACTGGACCACACTCAATTCACTTTTGTCCGCATAAGGAATTGACCGTGAAGAACTTCAAACGTATTGCACTGCCCCTGTTAGCCGCTGCTACCCTCTACGCTCCGTTATCTCAGGCCGAGGCGATGCACTACCAGCTGAACCCTGAGCATACGTCGGTAATTGTTGCCTGGAACCACTTTGGCTTCTCAAATCCTACCGCGGATATCCCGGATGCAACCGGTACGCTGGTGTTTGATAAAGATCATCCGGAGGCCTCACGCGTTGACGTGACCCTGCCAGTCAGCAAAATTGACAGCCATGTTGCCGCGCTGACCAAAGAGTTCAAAGGTGCTGAATACTTCGATACCGCCAAATACCCGACTGCGACCTTCCACAGCACCAAAGTCGTTGCGAAGGGCGACAACAAATTTGACGTTGAAGGTAACCTGACCCTGAAAGGCATCACTAAGCCAGTGACGCTGCACGCGACGCTGAACAAGCAGGGCGAGCATCCGATGGTCAAGAAGCAGGCGATTGGCTTTGACGCCACCGGCACCATCAAGCGTTCTGACTTCAAGCTGGACAAATATGTCCCTGCAGTCAGCGACGACGTTACGCTGACGCTGTCTACTGAAGCTTACGCGAAGTAACCGGCGACAGGCGCAGCCCCTCTGGCTGCGCCACTTTTCCCTTGACTTTGCTCTCGTCAGCCCTGCAGACTCTTCAGGGTAACAGACGCCCCGCCACAGACGATAACCAGCACGTTATCATCCGGTTTAAAGCCAATTTTCCCGTCATACAGCATCGATAATGAGACGCCACAGGCTGGCTCTGTCAGGACACGATGATCGTCCAGGAAGCGGCGGCAGGCATTAACAGCCTCTTCATCTGTCACAACCTTTCCCCTGACATCTGCCCGGCATGCCACGTTAAATGCATTTTCACACACCTGACTGGCTGCCAGCGTGGTGGCGATACCGCTGACCCGGGCCAGCGTGACCCGCTCACCGGCTTCCAGCGCGGCGTTAAGCGACGCGGTTCCCTCAGTTTCAACTGCATAAATCGGGATATGGCTGAGCTGATGTCTTTCCAGACCCTGGACAATGCCGGAGAGCAGACTGCCGCCGCCCACGGAGAGGATTACCGCATCCGGCCGCACCCCCTCACTGATCACTTCATCTACCAGCGTGCTGATGCCGTCCCACAGCAGCGGATTGTCAAAGGGATGGATGTAGATATGTTCGTGCGACGCCAGCGATAACGCGTACGCATTGGCCTCACTCCAGACGTTGCCGTGTACGATCAACTTCGCACCTTCCTGTTCGATAAGCTGTCTGGCGCGCGCCGAGGTGGTTTCAGGCACCACCACCGTGACCGGTAGCCCCAGTCTGCGGCCGCTGTGTGCCACGGCAATACCCGCATTGCCGCCGGAGGAGCTGACAAATGCCTTAACGCCCTGTGCCGCGTAGTATTGACAGATATGGCCTGCGCTTCTGAGCTTAAACGATCCGGTTGGCTGCGCTGATTCCATTTTCAGCCAGACGTTGCTGCCGCTGAGCTGACTTAGTGGCAGGGAGTGAACGAGAGGGGTACGGATAGCTATTTCCATGCGTATGATCCTGGTCAAATGTGGTCACAGAGAACCGGTTTGTCATCACGGAGAACACGGGTTTTGCCGTGCGAAATAACGGCGTCGGATGCAGAAGAGAAAGTTACCCCTCACAAAGAGCGTGGAAGTTTTTCCTTAGAAATCATTATCGTCAGGCTGTGTTTTCTGTGGGCATTGAAAGGTTATACCGAAGAATGCTACTCGTTCGCAACAGAGATGCTGAACCTGATTAACATCTGCCTGCGGATTTTCTTTCTGCACCTTAATTGCGGTTTCTGCTCTGCGAAAACGGGAAAAATGAGGTGAAAGTCACAAATCTGCAACGCCGCTCTAATGGCTGATTTTACCTCCTCCCGCTTTCTGGCCAGTTCACCCGCGCCATCTACTAAGCCAATGATTTATATCGATTCGCCTTGAGCGCAATAAGTTGGAATAGTGTGAGGCAAATCACAAATAAAGCGATGTTAAGAGCACTGTCAATATTCCCGCCTGAGAAAAACCGCACGTAACTGTGATCTCCTCTGCAAATAGTAACCCCGCTAACCGGAAGAATACCCTTCAGCAGAATAAGCCAGCGGGGTGAGGGTGATGCGAATTGGAATGGTGATCAGTGGCGGTGACGTGACCGGCATTAATAATTTTGTCTTCCAGATTGGGCGCATGGCACAGGCGGAGATGGTGATATTTGACGGTGGTATTCCCGGCCTGCTGGAAAATAATCATCGTGAGATCGGCATGCGCGATCTGCTCGACTTTTCCATCGCCTCTATTCCGGTTATGCAATCGGGACGTACTGAAAAGAAACTGGTGCGCAGCGAGTATGAGTTAATTGCCCGCCAGCTGAAAAACGCCCGGATTGACATATTAATCATGGCGGGCGGAGACGGGTCGCTGCAATTTCTCCATACCCTGTCGGCGTACGGCATGAATTGTTTCGGCGTCGGTATGACCATCGATAATGATGTTTTCGGCAGCGACTACACGCTGGGATTTTCCACCGCCTGCGAGCAGGTATTAAAAGAGGTGGCGAAACTGCGTAATACCGGCCGTGCCTTACCGGGCCGGGTTTTTATGCTGGAATTACTCGGCGGCTATTGCGGCGAATTAACGCTGCAGTCCGCGATTAAAGCTAACGCTGATATTGCGTTAATTCCGGAGTGCCAGATCCCGCTGCCACAACTGGCGCAGCGCATCACCGGGCGACTGGCAGAGCAGAACAGCGTGGTCATCCTCTGTTCGGAAGGCTACACCCGGGAATATTCGCCCGGTTTTCAGGGGGCGATCGACACCTTAATCAAACAGCTTGAACCCCTTATTGGCGTGCGCATCCGTAAAACCATCCTGGGTTACGGGCTGCGCAATGGTGATCCCACCTGCGAAGAGATCTTTCAGGGCACCATTATGGCCAGTGAAGTGGTGCGTTGTATTCAGTCAGGCATGCGGAATAAAGCGGTCATTATTAATGGCAGCAATAAACCGATTCCGATTGATTTAATAAGCATGCAAAAACGCCTGGTCGATATTGACGGGCACCATTACAAACTCGCTAAACAACTCAATATAGTGTGAGGAAAAAACCATGCTGAAAATATTATGTGTCTGTGGTTGTGGATTAGGTTCCAGTTTTGCGATTGAGATGAGCGCAAAAGCGGTATTAAAAAAACTGGAGATTGAGGCCGACATCGATCACACCACCATTTCAGAAGCGAATGCCTTTAAGTCAGATATGATCCTGACGCAAAAAGCGTTTGCCGATGTTTTAAACGCCGACGCCAGTCCGGAACAGATTAAACGGGTCATTATTCTTAACCGGCTCACCGATAAAGCGGAAATAGAGCAGAAGATCCTGGCCTTTTTAAAAGAACGCAACCAGAAGGTCGCCGCCCATGAATAGTGTGATCGACTTCCTGGTAAAAGATCTGCTGGGGCAGGCATCGATTCTGATCGCCTTTATTGCCCTGATTGGTCTGCTGCTGCAAAAGAAATCGGCAGGCAAGGTGGTGGAAGGCACCTTTAAAACGCTGCTCGGCTTTTTAATTATGATGGCGGGTATCAATATTATTGTTGGCACCCTGACGTTCCTCAATACCATTTTTACCCATGGCTTTGGCATGCGCGGCTATATCACCGATGTGGCCGCTATTGCCGGGCTGGCTAACCGTGAGCTGGGGTCTGAAGTGGCGCTGACGCTGCTGGTGATTTTTATCGTCAACATCATCATCGCGCGACTGACGCCGTTTAAGTACATCTTCCTGACCGGCCAGGCTTTGCTGTGGATGGCGACCATTGGCGCAGTCATCGGCTACAAAGCAGGGCTGACGGGCCTGCCGCTGATTCTGACCGGCGGCATCTTTGGCGGGATTATGGCGGTGGTAATGCCAGCGCTGGCGCAGCCGGTGGTGCGGCGGATCACCGACTCGGACGACGTGGCGCTGGGTCACTTCTGCACCATCGGTTATCTGGTCACGGCGGCGGTCGCCAAAGTCGTCGGCAAAGGCTCGCGCTCCACCGAAGACCTGAAACTGCCCGATAACTTCAAGTTTCTGCAGGATACCTATCTGTCGATGGCGCTGGTGATGGTACCGATGTACCTGATCCCCGCTGTGGCAGCCGGCCCGGCGTTTATCGCCCAGTACAGCAACGGCATGAACTACCTGATGTACGCCTTTATGCAGTCGATTCAGTTCGTGGCCGGGGTCTTCGTGCTCTACAGCGGCGTCCGCCTGCTGCTGAACGAACTGGTGCCAGCCTTCCGGGGTATCGCGATGCGCGTGGTGCCGGACGCGAAACCGGCGCTGGACTGCCCGGTGATGTTTCCGTACGCCCCAAACGCGGTGATTGTCGGCTTCCTCGCCACCACGCTGGGTTCCATCGTCGGCATGCTGGTCTTCCCGATGTTTGGTCTGGCGATGATCCTGCCTGGCCTGCTGACCAACTTCTTTGCCGGTGGCACCGCCGGAGTATTTGGTAATGCCATGGGCGGACGGCGCGGCGCGATGATCGGCGGCTTCATCCACGGACTCTTTATCACCATTCTGCCCGCCATCCTGGTGCCGATGCTGGAGAGCTACGGCTTCACCGGCGTCACCTTTAGCGATTCCGACGTGATCAGTACCGGCCTGGTGCTTGGCCACGCCTTCCAGAATAACTGGCTGTTTGTCGCCCTGTTTATCGCCTTTATTACCGCGCTTGCCTGGTTTGTTAATGGCAAATCGACCAAACCTCAGGAGGAAAAAATCCATGAAACTTTATAACTTCGCCGATCTGTTACAGCTGGCCAAACAGCGTGACTTCAAAGCGGTCGGTTCGTTTAATCTTCACTGTCTGGAGATGCTGCCCGCCTATTTTAAAGCGGCAGAGAAAACCAACAGCCCGTTAATGATTCAGATCTCCACCGGCACGGCGAAATATCTCGGCCATAAACTGCTGGTCGATGCGATTAAATCGCTGTCCGAAAGTACGAACGTGCCGACCTGCCTGCATCTCGATCACTGTTCCGATTTAGCGGCGATACAGACGGCGATTGATGCCGGATTCAGTTCTGTTATGTACGACGGCTCACATCTGCCCATTGATGAGAATATTGCGAATACCCGTCGGGTGATTGATATGGCGCGACCCCATCATGTTTCAGTAGAGGCGGAGCTGGGTGCCATCGGCGGGTCGGAAGATGGTAAATGCGTAGAGATGGAGGCGATAGCGTTCACGCCCGTGGAAGATGCACGCCGCTTCGTCGAAGAGACCGGCGTTGATATGCTGGCGATCTCCATCGGCACCGTGCACGGGCTTTACACCGGTAAAGCCCATATTCAGCATCAGCGTCTGGCGGATATTACGGCGGCAACCCACACGCCACTGGTACTGCACGGTGGCACCGGCGTCAGCGATGAGGATATGCGGCTGGCGGTCAGCAGCGGAATTGAGAAGGTAAATGTCGGCACTGAAATGAATGTGCAGTGGGTAGCGCAGTGCAAATCAACCTTTGAAAAAGGCAAGGTTAATGACAGCGTGCGTAATTTCCTGGTGCCAGCCAATGATGCGGTCACGAATGTGCTGGTAGAGAAAATGCAGTTATTCCGGTAATTACCCGCGCAGCCATCACCGGGTTAATGCGTTAACGATCTTTTATTCACTGTTTATATTAGCTACCCCAATATTATGCGGGGCAGGAGAGCCTATGTTTGGATTCCTCAAAAAGTCTCCGGCTGTGGAACCACCCAGCGAGCAGCAGGATCATCTGGCGGCATTAAGTCGCGATAAAATAACGCAGCTGGAGCAGCAGCTGGCGATTAACCCGCGTGATGGCGAAACGCAAAAACAATTAATGCTGGAATATAACCGGGCATTGAGCTTATTTGCGAAAAGCCGTCGCTACCGCAATGAAATTGATGCGCTGTTTGTCAAAATCGATGAATTACGCAATGTGGTTCGCCAGTCGATTTAAGGAGAGCTGATGACGATTAAGCAGTTATTGCAGGAGGCCAACGCCATTCAGATTGGCATCGACGCCACGGACTGGCGTCAGGTTATCGCGCTGGCCGCCGAACCGCTGGTCAGCGGCGGTTATCTTGATGCCACCTATCCTGATGCCGTGATCGCCAATACGCTGGCTCACGGCGCTTATTATGTGTTTGAGGAGGGGATCGCCATTCCCCATGCGCGACCGGAAGCGGGGGTGCTCCGCGACTGTTTCAGTCTGATCCTGCTGAATGAGCCGATCTCATTTCAGGGCAGTGAGAAGGCGGACATTGTGATTATGTTTGGCGCACGCGACAGCAACGCGCATATCGAAGAGGGGATCCGCGCGATTGTGTCGCTGCTGGAGGATGAGGAGACGCTGGTCCGGTTACGTCAGGCCAGCAGCGTGGCGGAGGTCATCGACATTCTATGACGCAAAACATCCCCCCCAAACGTGTGGTACTGGTTAATGGCATTCCGGCGTCGGGAAAGAGCACCCTGACGCACGCGCTGTCACAGCACTTTGGCTGGCCGGTGCTGACCCTCGACAGCCTGAAAGAGCCGTTTATGTCCTGCTTTGCACCGGTCGATCGCCAGCGTAACCGGCAGCTGGGCTGCGCGGCTTATCAGGCGATCTGGAACATTGTCGGCCAGGCACCCGCCAGTCAGATCTGGCTTATCGATGCCTGGTTTGGCTTTCAGCCGCGCACGCTACTTGAGCAGGGACTGAAACAGGCGGGCGTCGAGGAGGCGCTGGAGCTGTGGCTCAGGATCGCGCCGGAAGTGGCGGTGGCGCGCTATCAGGCGCGGCTGTCGCAGCGGCTGCCTGGCCATCCGGGCGCTGAGTATCTGCCGGAGCTGCGCCAGCTGGCGCAACAGGCCCGGCCGATGGCGCTGGGACCGGTGTGCGAAGTGGATGCCTGCAACCAGGATCACGCGGCCGTTATCCACTGGCTGCACCAGCAACTGACCAGAACCCGCTACACTTCAGCTCATCATCAGATGAGTGAGGAGTTGCAGGATGTCATCACCCCCGTATCTGCAAACCGGTGAAAGCGCCGTGCTCTATGACGGCGTCTGTAAACTGTGTAACGGCTGGGTTCAGTTTCTGCTGCGTCATCATCTGGCGCGGCAGGTTCGTTTTGCCTCGGTGCAGAGCGAGCAGGGCAAAGCGCTGCTGCGCTGGGCCGGACTGCCGGAAGAAAACGTCAGCACCATTGTCTATATCGCGGACAATCAGCACTGGCTGCGGGCGCAGGCGGTGTTCCGCGTGATACAGCAACTGCCTGCCCCGTGGCGCGGGCTGGCGGTGCTGCGCCGCTTTCCGGATGCAATCGGTAATTTTGCCTATGACCGCATCGCGTTAAACCGCTACAAACTGTTTGGCCGCTACAGCAGCCAGCACGCCATCCAACCCGATTATCCTGGTCGATTTCTGCATAAGGTGGAGCCGTCCGTTACATCGGAAGGGTAAAGACCGTGCGATAGCGGCTGTCGTCACTCTGCCAGGCCTCAGCGACCTCACTGAGTGGCCGCGACTGGAAGGGGATGGCAAATCCATGTGACGCGGCGGCCTGCAGCATTTCCCCTATTGAGGCGATTAATTCACGGTCTGGCACGCTGCCCAGCCCGCTTCCCATCAGCGTTAAGCCGGATGAACGCAGCAGTTTACTGTGCAGAGAAATCTCCTGTCCGCTCAGCGAACCAATCTGGACAAAGCGAACCACCTTGTCACCACCGCGTACCGCCGCCGTCATGATCGCCAGTGCACTCTCACCCCACAGATAATCCAGCACCACCTCAACGCCTTCCGCCATCAGAGAAGGAAGCTCTGCCGATAATGCATCCAGCGTCAGTATGATATCAGCACCCTCACTCTGTAGTTGTTCCAGAGCCTCCCGGTTACGGCCTGTGGCAATGATTCTGCCTGCGCCCAGCGCACGGGCAATGCGGATCGCCAGACGTCCCGAAGTGCCGGTGGCTCCATTGATCAGCACGGTCTCGCCAGGACGCAGTGCCGCCCGACGGGTCAGCGCCGCCCAGGAGGACATGCCCGGATTCGCGAGAGCGGCAGCCAGTACCAGATCCAGACCGGCAGGCAGTGGAATAATATGTTCACTGTTGACCACAGTTCGCTCGGCCATGCTGCCAGACGCGGCGTTAAACGTCAGAAAATAGACCGGCTCGCCAGTGTCGAGATATCCGGTACCGTCAATGCCGGGAATAAACGGATAGTGCGCCACAGAGCTGTAGTGGGTGCCTGCCGCGCGGGCTTTTGCCAGCTGGCTGAGTGCCGCAGCGTTGACCGTCACCTGCTGCTGATGCTTACCGGGCTGGGGTTCCGGCATGTCGCCGTAGTAGGGTTGTGCGCCTGCCTGCCCGATTATTGCTGCTTTCATTGTTTATCATCCTTCTGTTCAGGCGTTAATGAGTGTAAATTACACACATTATTCCTGCCTCTGGATAGCGTCAATGAAAAGTGTGCAAAATACACATAAATACGATGCGCTGCATGATTGTCTGCTGACAATTGCGGGCGCGCTTAACCGGCCTCAGCGCGATATGGCGATGATTAAAGCGGCGGGTATTGAGCTGGATCGGGCACTGTTTCCACTGCTGGTTCAGGTCAGCCGGTTCGGGCCGATCGGCGTGGGCGAGCTCGCCGATCGGGTGGGTCGTGATTACACCACGGTCAGCCGCCAAGTAGCGAAATTAGAGGAGACCGGGCTGGTCGTGCGGCAGAAAAACCGTCAGGACAAAAGGATCAACGAAGCCGCAATTACTGCGGCTGGCAGGGCGATGACCGATAAAATCGATGCGCAACGAGTGCAGGTTTATCAGCGCATTTTCCTCCACTGGCCAGAGAGCGACCGCGAGACGCTGGAACAGCTGCTCAGCAAATTCGTTAGCGATTTCAGCCAGACGGAAGGCGATGAAAATGATGATGACAAGCCTGATGCGATCTAGGGGAAGAGGAATGTATGCCGGTTAATTTCGATCTCAACGATCTCTACGCGTTTCGCGCGCTGGTGGAGTTTGGCAATTTTCGCCTGGCGGCGGAATCGATCTGCCTTTCGCAATCGGCACTGAGCCGCCGCATCGATAAGCTGGAAACCACGCTGGGGATCAAACTGTTTGAGCGGACCACGCGCCGCGTCACGCTGACGCTGAAAGGACATGCGTTTGCTCAGCGTTCGGAAAAGCTGCTGGCCGATTTTGAAGAGGTGATGGCCGACCTGAGTGAAGTGAGCTTAGCCCGCACCGGCCTGATTACCGTCGCCTGCGTGCCGTCAGCCGCTTACTACTTTATGCCCAACATCATCCGGCTGTTTCAGGCGCGCTATCCCCGCGTACGAGTCAAGCTGGTCGATAGCAGTGCGGCCAACGTCTATGACGCGGTGATTGGCGGTCAGGCCGATTTCGGCATCAGCTTTTCCAGCCGCTCGCAGCCGGATGTGCACTTCCAGCCGCTGATGGACGACCCTTATGTGGCGGCCTGTCGGCGTGACCATCCGATAGCAGGCAAAAAGAGTCTGAGCTGGCAGGCGTTTTATCAGTATGAGTGGGTCGGACTGGATAAAACCTCCGGCAATCGCAACCTGCTGGACCAGGCGTTGCAGGCGATCATGCCGGAGAAACCCTGTGTCTGTGAAACCCGGCACGTCACCACCATGCTGGGGATGGTTGAGGCGGGGCTTGGCATTGCTGCCGTCCCCGCCATGTCGATGCCCGGCTACGATCACGCCCTGCTGATGGCGGTGCCGTTAACCGATCCCCAGGTGAAACGCACCGTCGGACTGCTGCGTAAAAATGGCCGGATGCTCTCGCACATCGCGGGCGAACTGGAAAACCTGATTATTGAACAGTATCAGCGACTTTAGCCGGTTTTGACGCCTTCACGCTGTGCAGGCCGCTGGCGTGCACGGCCTGCTGTGCCTCAGGCGAGGCGAGCCAGTGCAGCAGCTTCGCCGCCTCGTCCGGCTGCGCTGACCTGCGTACTACGGCACCGGCGAAGCGGGTGGTGTACTGCAGCGTGTCCGGCAGTTCGCCAATGAACGTTACGCCGGAGACCGGCAGCAGTTCACTGACCTGCTGAAAGCCGATAGCGTATTTACCCGCCGCGACCTCGGAGGCCACCGGGATGCGCTCAACCTTCACCGCTTTCGCCTTCACCTGCTCCTCAATGCCCAGTCGGCTGAACAGCTGGCTGCTGACATATTTGCCGCTGGCGCTGTCGGAGTAGGCGATGGAAGAGGCGTTCAGCAGGGCAGTACGCAGCTCGCTTTCGCTGCCGATTTTCACCGGCGTGGCACCCTGTTTTATCACTGCACCGATGCGCGAGTCCGCCAGCTCAACCCGTGAACCCGGCAGCGTTGCGCCTTTTTTTTGCAGATCGCTTAACGCATCGCCAACCATAATTACCACATCAGCCGGTTCACCACGCGCCAGCCGCGCCGGAATCGCCTGTGGTGTCTTGCCCATCGACGGACCGGCAACCGTGTTAAGGGTGATCCCTTCACGCTGGGCAAAGCGTGGCGAAAGCGTATCCCATGCCGCTTTAAATCCGCCGGAGATCATTACCGTCAGCTCTTTTGCCTGCGCCGTGTTGCTGCCCGCCACGCTGAACAGCAGGGCAGCGTAGAGTGACATCGTTTTCAGTTTCATCTTCAGTTCCTCAGCTAACGGTTTTATGGGCAGGTAATACGGCACTGCGGGTGCGACGATAGAGATACAGTGTTGCGCCCAGCGCGCAGACAGCCGCAAAACTCATCCAGTAGCCAGGCGAAGCTTTGTCGCCGGTCAGTTCGATCAGACCGGTCGACATCACCGGGGTAAAGCCACCAAACACTGCGGTTGCCAGGCTGTAGGCCAGCGAGAAGCCTGCCACGCGGACTTCCCCTGGCATGATTTCGGTCAGCGCCGGGATCATCGCGCCGTTGTAGAGACCGTAAATCATCGAAAGCCATAGCAGCACGCCCAGCATCATAGAGAAGCCCGGTGCCGCTGCCAGCAGGCTCAGGGCCGGATAGCTGGTGGCGATCGCCAGAAGCGTCATGGCAACCAGGACAGGTTTGCGGCCAAAGCGGTCGGAGATCGCGCCGCCAATCGGCAGCCAGATGAAGTTCGACACCGCCACCAGCAGCGTCACCAGCAGGCTGTCCGAGGCGCTCAGCAGCAGGACTTTCTTGCCAAAGGTCGGGGCATAAACCGTAATCAGGTAAAACGCCGTGGTGGTCATCGCGACCATCAGCATCCCGGCAATCACCACCTGCCAGTTACTGAGCAGGATGCGGAACACCTGTTTCACATCAGGATGACTGCGACGATTGCTGAACTCCTGCGTCTCTTCCAGCTTGCGACGCAGCACAAAGATAAACGGCACAATCAGGCAGCCAAACAGGAACGGAATGCGCCAGCCCCATTCGCGGATAGCGCTCTCTTCCAGCACGGCGTTGAGGATAAAGCCCATCGCCGCCGCCACCATAATCGCGACCTGCTGACTGCCCGACTGCCAGCTGGTATAGAAGCCTTTGCGGCCCGGCGTCGCGATCTCGGCCAGATAAACCGACACCCCGCCCAGCTCTGCACCGGCGGAGAAGCCCTGCAGCAGTCGGCCGATCAGCACCAGCAGCGGTGCCCACAGGCCAATGCTCTGGTAAGAGGGGATGAGCACGATCATAAAGGTGCCCGCCGCCATGATGGAGAGCGTGATGATCAGCCCCTTGCGACGGCCGACCTTATCGATGTACGCCCCCAGTACCACTGCGCCGATAGGGCGCATCAGGAAGCCTGCACCAAAGACGGCAAAGGTCATCATCAGTGAGGCAAACTCACTGCTGGCCGGGAAAAAGGTATGGGCGATATAGGTGGCATAAAAACCGAACAGGAAGAAATCAAACTGTTCGAGGAAGTTGCCTGAGGTAACACGAAATATAGCGCCAATCCTGGCGCGGTGAGTCATGGGTGAGGTTGTCTGCATCAGTAACTCCAGTATGGTATGACGCTTTTTGCCGCGCCTGTGACTGAAGAGTGGATCAGCGCCCGGCGCTGAATAAGTGCAAAAATGACAATGATTAATGTGTGCGCCGCATGATTGCCAGGCGTTATCATTTAAAAGCATTCTGATTCATAAGGTTATAGGCGCCTGTCGATTTTGTCGGCGTGTTATCGGCTCTGAGGCGAGTTTGCGGAAATGTGACAGAATTCATAAGCCTGTTATGGGCTGATTAGGGGATTCCAGGCAGTCCGAGGCCGCCCGCGCAGAGCCTGACAGAAATGGGCTCTGAACTCAGGCGTGCTGTGTCAGCGAAGTGTGATATCGAAAACCTGACGTAAATGCCTGGCGCCCACCGCAGTAAACGTCACTTCACGGTATCCGGGCTGTCGGGTGAGCCAGCCCTGCACCTCAAAGGCGTTGAGCAGCGCGGCGCCCGCGTAACCGCCGAGATGGAACCGGCGTTCACTCCAGTCGAGGCAGCTGCAGCACGCCCGGCGGCGGCCGGGCTGCGACAGATCAATTTGCAACGCTGCAAACTGCTGTTGTCCATAAAGGGTGAGGGCGCTGCCCTCCGGCGTGATCCAGCCCTGCTGTACCATTGCGGCGTAGATCTGCACCGCGACTTCACCCGCCAGATGGTCGTAGCAGGTGCGGGCAGTGCGCAGTGATGTCGGCGTCGTGCTCTGCGGCGCAGCGATCCGTCGCCACGACACCCCCATCATGTTCTCAATCAGCGTTGCGATGTCACTGCCTGTCAGCCGGTAATAACGGTGACGCCCCTGCGCCACACAGACGATCAGGCCGCTGTTAATCAACCGGTTCAGATGCGCGCTGGCGGTGGAGGGGGCCACGTCGGTGACGGCGCTAAGTTCCGTAGCCGTCCAGGCGCGTCCATCCATCAGCGCGGACAGCATCTTTACCCGAGACGAGTCGGCCATCGCGGCGGCGACGCTCACAATTGCGTGCTCAAGCGCGTCGCTGTCGTCCGTTGCGTTTTCCGATTGCGGTTTAGCCATTAGCTTATGGAGCCCATTCTGTCGTCAGCCCGGCGGCTGATTGATTGTTATCAGTGATCAGGATTAGCTGGTTAGCGTGATCGCTGTATTGCACCAGAATGTTGATCCCGGCATCGGCCAGGCGTGTCGTGATCGCCCCCAGTTCGCCAGGACCCTGCTGCGGTAGCCTGCGAATCAATGGGATATTAAGTGCCTCGACGGTGATCCCCTCCGCTTCCAGCACGGCACGCGCCCGTTCGCCTTCCGCAACCAGAAAATGGGCGTGGCTCTGCGCACCAGACGAGAACAGGCCGCCGCCTTCCAGTCCGATTCCATGGCGGCCCAGCAGCGTGGTGAGCCGGGAAAGGGTGCCTGGACTATTTTGCAGGATCACATGAATATCGAACATGTTAATTTACTCCCTGTTGTGAGGCATATTCTCTGACCAGCGCGGCGATGCGAATGCGATAGCCGGCAAAGAGGGTTTCACGACCTTCACGCTGCGCGGCCTGGTGGCAGAGGTTAAGTTTCCAGGCCTGCACCGCGGCGTCATCGCGCCACCAGGAGAGCGAGAGGATTTTTTTCTCATCACCCAGGCTCTGAAAGCGCTCAATAGAGATAAATCCATCAATGTCCTTTAACAGCGGACTCAGGTCGGCGGCCAGTTGCAGATAACGCATCTGGTGTTCGGGGCGGGCTTCAGCTTCAAACAGTACGGCAATCATCGCTATCTTCCTTTAAACGAGAGTAAAGAGGGTGATGGCACAAAAATAGCGGGCGGAGCGAACCGATGCTTCGGCCGGAACCGAAATATGGCTGTACGGACGAACGTCAGCCAGGCAACGCATTCTTACGATGGAGCAGACGATATGTTCAGCGGACTCAGCGCCTTTCCCCTTACTCCCTTTGCAGAGGGCAGACCCGATGAAGCCGCCTTCCTGCGGCTGCTGAGCAGGCTGACGGAGGCAAAAGTTGACTCCCTTGGCGTGCTGGGTTCAACCGGCAGCTATGCGTATCTGACCCGCACGCAGCGCAGGCGCATCGCAACGCTGGCGGTTGAACATGCCGGGGCGATTCCGGTGATGATCTGCGTGGGCGCGGTGAGCACCGATGAGGTGCTGGCGCTGGCAGAAGATGCGCAGCAGGCAGGTGCTGCCGCATTACTGCTGCCGCCGCTGGGTTATCAGGCATTGAAAGAGGAGGAAGTGTTCGCGCTTTATGAGACCGTGACGCGTCACGCCTCGGTGCCAATCTGTGTCTATGACAATCCGGGCACGACCCATTTTACGTTTTCGGTTGCGCTGCTGGGCCGGATCGCTCAACTGCCTGGCGTGGGTTCAGTCAAAATTCCGGGTGTACCGGCGGAGCAGTCCGCAGCGAATGATCGCCTCGCGCAACTGCGCAATACGCTGCCTGCTTCCGTATCGATTGGCGTTAGCGGTGATGCCTATGCTGGCAACGGGTTGATTGCGGGCTGTGATGGCTGGTATTCGGTGTGCGGCGGGCTGTTTCCGCGCGTTGCAAAAGCGATGATCGAGGCGGCAGCCGCAGGTGATTATGCGAGCGTCAGAGCACAGTCCGATCGTCTTGAACCGTTGTGGGCACTGTTCCGCCAGCACGGCGGCAGTTTCCGGGTCATCAGCGCTTCGGCAGGGCTGCTGGGGCTGACCGAACGCGACTGCCTGCCGCGTCCGCTGTTGCCGCTTTCCGCTGCCGATTGTCGGGAGATTGCTGACGTGCTTGCCGCTCTCGATCTCTCCTGATAGCAGAAGACGTTAACCGTGGCGCACCAGGTGAAAGCCTTCTTCCTCCTGCGGCGGTTCAAAATAGCGGGTAATCAGCGCGAACTGCTCGTCCGTGGCGTCAAAGGCGTGTTCGCCGCCCTGATTACGGGCATGCAGACGCGATTTACACAGTGCGTCCGGTACGTCCAGATAATGCAGGCGATGATCGGCAGAGGACGCCTCTATCACCGAACGCATCCAGTCACGATTTGCCCGGGTGTTGGCCGGAAAATCGAGTACCACCGAGACACCCGCGTTAAGCAGCGCCACCAGATGCGGCGTCATCGCCTTCCTGAGTTTTTCCGCGACGCGCACATAGTCGGCCACTGAATGCATCTCGTCCTGCCAGAGCGCGGCCAGCCACTGATCCTCGCTGATGACCACGCAACCCGGTAAAGCGCCCAGTTCCGCTGCCAGCGTCGATTTCCCGGAGGCAATTTTTCCACACAGCAGATGCAGTGTGGCAGGTGCAGAAGTCATGATCGTGTCACTCCTTTAACAGGTGGATAATAAACCGTGCGGCCGGTGTAAGGCGCGTCTCGCCGATGCGCGATTCAGGCTAACAAAAGCAGGGAGGGATAAGCAATGAGAGACTGGGAGGGCTTGTGAGTCACCCCGGATTAACCGCCCGAAACAGCATCCGCTGCTGTAGGCAATCTGGCGTTGGGAACAACAGGCAATGTTTACATGAAAATGAATATTCCTGAACGGCGACGTGCGGTCAGGCGAATGTCCGGAGTAGTAATAAAAGTCCTGAAGCGTAGTGAATCTGCGCTAAACCGCCAGCCACAGGCTTCATTTTTGTGCCATCAGCAGCGTCAGCAGTTCACGGCAGCACGCTTCTTCTTCTGCGCTGTCCGCAGAGGCCAGATGACGCAGCAGTTCCATGCAGCTTTTTTCTTTGCCTGCTTCCAGTAACTCCTCAATCAGAAAATTAAGTTTGTCCTGCTCAGAGGCGGCAAAGGATGATTTGAACTCATTTTTGACCGGAATGGTATGGTTCACCGGCAGGGTCAGGGTGTTTTGCATTGGCATATTATTGTCCTGTTTCGGGTTAAAAAACGCACTGGTCTTGCTATTAAACTTATACAACGATCCGTATTTTGTACAGAAATCTGCCTGAATGATTTTTAAGCCGGCGCTAAGCGTAGCGCGGCTGCAGAGGAAGTGCTGGCTAATCATTCAGTTAGCAGTGAAGAGAATTTCAGAAAAATTGCAACGGTTTTAAGTCAAATCCGGTGGGCAGGGAAAAGAGACAACATCAGGTCAGTTTGGCAAGCGGCCCATCGGGCCGCGTGAGTTATTTAGCCGCGAGGAAATCTTCGCGTTGCGGCGTAAAGGTATCCAGCAGCACACCTGCCTCAAGACAGACGCAGCCATGAACCACATTGGGTGCTTTGTAGAGTGTATCCCCCGCGCCGACTTCCCGCGTTTCACCCTCAATGGTGAAGGCAAAACGTCCGCTCAGTACATAGGTCAGCTGCTCATGGGGATGGTGATGCAGCGGGCCAGTCGCCCCTTTTTCAAAACGGACTTCAACCGCCATCATTGTGCCGCCATGTGCCAGCACGCGGCGGGTCACGCCATCACCCAAATCGTCCAGGGGCTGATCTTTATGATAGATAAACATCGGAATCCTCATGCAGTAACAGGCACTGCAATGGCCATTTTGTGATGGCTCTCACAGCGCGCAGGTGAATTAGCCCATGCACTTTAGTGCTTTTTCATTAAAATGAAACAGTGTTTCAATTAATTTATAAGGGTAGATCATGAAAATCGCATTAATGATGGAAAACAGCCAGGCCGCTAAAAACGTTATCGTGCTGAAAGAACTGGAAGGTGTCGCACAGCCGCTGGGCCATCAGGTCTTCAACGTCGGGATGAGCGATGAGCAGGATCACCATCTGACTTACATTCACCTCGGTATTCAGGCCAGCATACTGCTCAACAGCCAGGCGGTAGATTTCGTGGTCGCGGGCTGCGGCACCGGACAGGGCGCGCTGATGTCGCTTAACATCCATCCGGGCGTGGTCTGCGGTTACTGTATCGATCCGGCGGATGCTTACCTGTTTGCACAGATCAACAACGGCAATGCCTTGTCCCTGCCATTTGCTAAAGGGTTTGGCTGGGGTGCAGAACTGAATCTGCGCTTTATCTTTGAAAAAGCGTTCACCGGCGAGAAGGGCAATGGCTATCCGCCAGAGCGTAAAGAGCCGCAGGTGCGCAATGCCGGTCTGCTGAACCAGGTTAAGGCTGCGGTGATCAAAGATAACTATCTCGACACGCTGCGCGCTATTGATCCTGAACTGGTGCGTACCGCCGTCAGCGGCCCGCGTTTCCAGCAGTGCCTGTTTGAGCATGGCAAAAATCAGGAGATCGTTGCCTTTGTGCGTCAGCTGACGCATTAAGTCCTCCGATTTCACGAGGCCGGTCTGACCGGCCTTTTTTTATTCTCTCTCCTGACCTCCGCTGACTTTCAGCCTGCCACATGAGTGTGGCGACTCGCCTCGACCAGCATCCGCGTATAGGGCATCGCAGCGCGATCCGCCACCAGCGTCGGCACATCCAGCGTCTCCAGCACTTTGCCCTGTTGCATCACCGCCACGCGATGGCAGAGATGCGCCACCACGCCGAGATCGTGCGTCACCATCAGATAGGTCAGGTTCTCCTGCTGCTGCAGATCGCTGAGCAGGTTCAGGATCTCCGCCTGTACCGAAACATCCAAAGCAGAAGTGGGCTCATCCAGCAGCAGTACGCGCGGCTCCAGAATCAGCGCCCTGGCAATCGCTACGCGCTGACGCTGGCCTCCTGAAAGCTGGTGCGGATAGCGCGTCTGCCAGGCGCGATTCAGCCCGACCTTATCCAGCATCGCCACCACCCGCTGCTGGCGCTGCCCGATACCCTGAATCTGCAACGGCTCTTCCAGGATGTCGCCCAGCGTGTGACGCGGATGCAGCGAACCGTAAGGGTCCTGAAACACCATCTGTACCTGACGACAGCGCGCCCGATCGATGCGGTGCTTCAGCGGCTGGTTATCAATGCTCAGCTCTCCCTGCCAGTGAGTAAATAATCCCGCCAGGCACTTCAGCACCGTGGTTTTACCCGAGCCCGACTCGCCCACCAGCCCGAAAACTTCACCCTGTTTCACCTGCAGATTTACGTCGAACAGCACCTGACTCCGGCGATCGTCGTCACCAAAACTCAGGCTGAGATTTTTCACATCGATCATCGCGAACTCCTTAGTCCGTCAACCAGCTGGCATGACGTTGTAATACCGGCAGGCGTGTACGACGGTGATCAAGGTCGGGCAGTGCCGCCAGCAATCCCTGGGTATAGGGATGCTGCGCGTGGTCAAGCTCGCTGGCGGCCAGCGACTCCACCACGCGTCCGGCGTACATCACCAGCACCCGATCGCAGAAGCTGCGTACCAGACTGATATCGTGGCTGATAAAAATCAGTCCCAGCCCGCGCGCCTTTACCAGATCGTCCAGCAGCGCCAGCACCTGCAGACGCACCGAGACATCCAGCGCAGAAGTCGGCTCATCGGCAATCACCAGTTCCGGCTCGGTAATCAGCATCATAGCAATCATCACGCGCTGCCCCTGACCGCCAGAAATTTCATGCGGATAGAGCTGATAAACCCGTTCAGGATCGCGGATCTGCACCTCCTCCAGCATCGCCAGTGTCCGCTGACGCGCCGCCGATTTCTGGCCGCGATGATGACTGCGCCAGGCTTCGGCGATCTGCTCGCCCACCCGAATCACCGGGTTCAGGGAATATTTGGGGTCCTGCATAATCATGGAAATGCGTTTGCCGCGAATGGCGCGCATCTGCGCCGGGCTGGCGTGCAGCAGGTCAATATCACCAAACTGCATCCGGCTCGCCTCGATGCGCGCCCTGGCCGGATGCAGCTGCAGCAGGGCGCGGCCCACGGTCGATTTACCGGAGCCGGACTCGCCGACAATCGCCAGCTTCTCCTGACCGAGCTGAAAGGAGACGCCGCGCACCGCCGGGGTGATCTGGCGTCCGTTAACAAAGTTCACGTGCAAATCGCGCACGTCGAGCAACGGCAGGGCGTTACTCACTGCGGGGATCGAGCAGGTCACGTAGGCCATCTCCTAAGAAGTTAAATGCCAGGCTGTTAATCAGGATCGCCAGACCGGGCACGGTAACCACCCACCAGCACTCCAGCATGTAGGTACGGCCGCTGGCGATCATTGCGCCCCATTCCGGATCCGGCGGCTGTGCGCCCAGCCCGAGAAATCCCAGCCCGGCGGCGGTGAGGATAATGCCCGCCATGTTCATGGTGATGCGGATAATCACCGACGGCAGGCAGAGCGGAATAATATGCTTCCACAGCACCCGCAGCGGCGACGCGCCCTGTAATCGTACCGCCGAAATGAAGTCCGCCTGACGCAGCGACAGGGTTTCGGCACGCGCCAGACGGGCAATCGGTGGCCAGGCGGTGAGGGTAATGGCAATCACCACATGCTCAAGACCCGGCCCCAGCGCGGCAACAAACGCCAGCGCCAGTACCAGGCTGGGAAAGGAGATGAAGATATCGGTGACGCGCATCAGCACCCCATCGACTTTGCCGCCAAAGTAACCCGCGGTAACGCCCAGCAGCAGGCCCAGCGGCCCGACGGTGATCGACACCAGCAGCACGATGTAGAGCGTAATGCGCGCGCCCCACACCAGACGGCTGAAGATATCCCGGCCAAACTCATCGGTGCCGAACCAGTGGGCTGCACCGGGCGGCGTCAGGGCGTTGTCCAGATCCTGAATCAGCGGGTGATAGGGTGCGATCCAGGGCGCAAACAGTGCCACGATGCAGAGCAGCAACACAATGCCGCCGCCGATGGCGGTCAGGGGATTACAGGCCATGCGCCACAGGAAAGTGCCGCAGCGGGCAGCGAATCGCCGGCAGCGCGCCAGCCGCTCGCGGGTGTGACCGGCAGAAGGGGTGTCAAAAGAGATCGTCATACTTTGGTCCTCGGATCGAACACCTGATAGAGCAGATCGGCGATCAGGTTAAGCAGCACAAAGATCAGGCCGACCACCAGCACGCAGCCCATCACCGCATTCATATCGCCCAGCATCAGACTGCCCGTGAGATAGGAGCCAAAACCGGGCCAGGAGAAGACAGTTTCAATCAGCACGGCGCCCTCCAGCAGCGAGCCATAGGCCAGCGCCACCACGGTCAGCAGCTGAACCAGGATATTGCGAAACGCGTGCTGCCAGATCACCTGCCACTCGGTCAGGCCTTTGACCCGCGCGGTCAGAATGAACTCCTGTGACAGCTGCGCCAGCATAAAGCTGCGCGTCATCCGGCTGATGTAGGCCATGGAGTGAAAGCCGAGCAGCGAGGCGGGCAGCACCAGATGAATCAGCGCATTCCGGAACACATGACCGTTGCCCGCCAGCAGGGCGTCGATCAGCATAAAGCCGGTGCGACGTGGCACGATGCCATCAAGGCTGAAGTCCACCTGGCCAGCACCGCCGACCCAGCCGAGATGGGCATAGAACAGCAGCAGGCCCATCATGCCAACCCAGAAGATCGGCGTGGAGTAACCGGCCAGGCTGAGCATCCGCACCACATAGTCGATGACGCTGTTACGCCGCGCCGCCGCCAGCACACCCAGCGGTACGCCCAGCCCTGCGCCAATGACAATTGCCAGTGTGGCCAGCTCTACCGTGGCGGGAAAGACGCGCAGGATGTCATGTACTACCGGCTGGCCGGTGAGCAGCGCGTGGCCCAGGTCGCCATGCAGCAGGGCATTAAGATAGAGGCCAAACTGCACCCACAGCGGTTTATCAAAGCCAAGCTGGTGGTAGACCTGTTGATAAGTGGCCTGATCGGCATCCGGGCCGACTATCGCCAGCACCGGGTCCAGTGGCATTACCCGGCCAATAAAAAAGGTCAGCAGCAGCAGGCCGAACAGCGTGATCAGCACCTGCACCGTGCGATGGCTGATGCGGCGGCACTGATTTCGTGTCAGGGTCATCATCATGGTGTGCCTCCCGCCAGGCTGTCAGGCGTTTTCCAGACGTCGCGCAGGAAGGTGGTCGCAGAAGGATGGGGCTGATACGCCTGGACCCGGTTACTGACCACCACGGAGTCAAGCATTTGTGAAATCGGCATCAGGGCAGGCACCAGCTGGTTGTAGCGTTGCTGGATGGCGAAATAGGCCTGCTGCTGGCGGGTTTTGTCGCGTTCCACCAGCGCCTGATCGATCATGCGGTTGAGCTGCGCGTCGTAGAAACCGGTACGCCAGCCCTGGAAATTGGTCAGCCGGGCACTGTCGGCATTGTTCGGGTTGTAGACCAGCGCACGCAGGCTGGAGTGGGGGTGCGGCTCGACGCCGCTGCCGCCGCGTCCGACCAGCAGGCTGAACTGGCGATCGCGCATCGCGCCATAAATCTGGTTGCCGGTACCGGTAATGATTTTTGCCCGGATGCCGCCCTGCAGCAGCGTTGACTGAATGGCGATGGCGATATTCAGGAACGGCTGATCGGCAAGCACCCGCAGCGTGGTGTCAAAGCCCTCCGGATAACCCGCTTCAGCCAGCAGCGCACGGGCGCGCGGCACATCGAGCCGGTAACCGGGATCGGGCAGCGTGGCGGGCATCCCCGACTGTATCGGGCGCTGGTGCAGTTCGCCATAGCCGGTCATCAGGCTTTTATTGATGCCCTGATAATCGACCAGATAGCGGACCGCCTCACGCACCTTAATATTGTCAAAGCGCGGATCGTTCATGCTCATCGCCAGGTAGTAGATTGTCCCTTTTCTGACAGCGTCGATGGTGAGATCGGGATCGTGACGCAGGGCGCGCACGTCGGGGATCGCCATATTGCTGGCGATATCAAGATCGCCTTTCTCCATCATCAGCCGCAGGGTTTGCGACTCCTGCAGGTGGCGGAATACCACCCGCGACATCTTCGCCTCACCGCGCCAGTAGTCTGCCGAGCGACTCATGCGCAGCACATCTTTTGCCTGCCAGACATCCAGCCGGAACGGGCCGGAACCCGCTTCATGCGTGGTAAGCCAGCGGTTGCCCCAGTCACCATCGATTTCATGTTGTTGTACCGTTTTGCGGTCCAGCACCACCATACTGCCCAGCGCCGCCAGCGAGTAGATCACCAGTTGCGGATCGTTGGGTTTAGGCAGGGTGATCACCAGCGTGCGGTCGTCGGGTGCGGTGATCATCTGGTCCACATTGTCGCGGCTGAAACCGTAGGACTTCCACACCGACGCCTGCGCCAGATTCAGATGCAGCACCCGCCGCATCGACCAGACCGCATCAGCACTGGTGAGCGGATTACCGGAGTGAAACCTGACGTTGTTGCGCAGGTGGAAGGTCAGGGTGCGGTTATCCGGACTGACTGACCAGTGTTCCGCCAGCGCCGGGCGCACCTCGGTGAGCTGCTGCGGATTCAGCTCCACCAGGCCGTCATAGAGATTCACCACAATACCGACCACCTCGTTGCCGGTCATCGCGGCCGGATCCAGGGTGAGCAGGTTGTTCATATTCATGCCAACGATCAGCTGGTCATCCGGGGTCTTTGCCTGGATTGACGCGCTCGTGAGCATCAGCAGCGTGATCAGCCACGCGCCACATCGTTGTGTCAGGGTCATAGGTAAAGTCCAGCAGGTCAGAGGTTTTTCCCGTTTACCGCGTCATCAGGGCTGTGCGGCAACGGGGTTATTATTGTTTGCCGTACTTCATTACCAGCGGTTCAGCATGTGGGTTTCAATCCAGCTGAAGTTGATATCCTCTCCCAGCCCGCTGCGGGTGGGCAGGGTGACAAAGCCCTGATCGTCCATTGGATCAATCAGGCTGTTGAGATACGCAGGCGGCGTTTCATAATCCAGGAAGGGATGCAGCAGGCCGCGCTCATACCAGCGGCAGTTACGAATAGCTCCGACCACCGCCAGGCTGGCTGCGCCGTTGCCGTGGACTTCGCAATCCATGCCGAAAGCTTCCGCCAGACTGGCTACTTTCATCGTGGCGGAGATGCCGCCTACGCCATTGGCCCCGGCACGCAGAATGTCGCAGGCACCGGCACGGACCCAGTCGGCGCGGCTGTGATGTTTACCGCCCAGGCTCTCCGGGCCGAGCACGTCGATTGAGAGGTTGTCTGCCAGCCAGGCGTAAGAGGCCATGCTTTCTTCCTCCATCGGCTCCTCGAACCAGGTGAAGTTAAGCTTCTCCAGCGCCTTGCCGATGGTCAGCGCGTCACTGCGGCTGTACCAGTGGTAGCCATCCAGCATCAGTGCGATATCCGGGCCAACCGCTTCACGCACCGCTGCGCAGGCTTTGATGTCCATGGCCGGGCTGGGCGCAAAGGCGACCGGCGGCATCCAGGTGTGCAGCTTGATCGCCTGATAGCCGCGTGCCACCAGCTTTTCCGCGAACTGTGCATACTCATCCGGCGTCGATAAACCGCCGCTCAGCTCGTCGCCGCACATGGTGCTGCCGTAAGCCGGGATCTTCTCGCGATAGCCGCCCAGCAGTTTATGCACCGGCTGTTTCAGCCTGCGCCCAATCAGGTCCCACAGCGCCTGCTCAACAGCGGAGAGGGCACGCTCGGTAAGCTGGTGGGCGCTGCCGCGCTGCCAGTGCACCAGATCCTGCCACAGACGCTCGCGGTCAAAGGCGTTCTGACCGATCAGCACCTTGCGAAAAAAGGCATTAACCACATGCGCCCGCACCACTTCCGGCGGCGCAAAGGCGTAGCCGCAATCGCCATCCTCGCTGGTCAGGGTCAACAGCGCCATCTGCGCATCATTTTCCAGGCCGGGATGGGAGTGGCCGGCGCTGTCGGCAACGCGCCGGGTGGGATAGGTAAAAAGGGTGACATCTATGGCGCTGATTTTCACGGTTACGCTCCTGTGGTTCGCTGTCCTGGCGAGTTATTAAAACGTTGTTTCATTTTCAATCTAGCGCTCACAATTCATTAACGCACTGGCCAAATCGATACGATTAACGGCTAATATGTGTGCAGCCGCCCAGGGTGTTGTGAGCATATTCACGAAAGCTGTCCGTTTTGTGAGCAGCAACACGCTGCGCTTTTTCCCTGATTAAGTTTGCTGTTAATGGTCACTTAACCCATTAACCTCGCCGCAAAAAACATTTAACCGCATGACTTCCCCTGAACGCCGTTTTAGGTGATAGTAACGCCGCTTTACATTAATAATTCTCATTATCATTTGTGCGGGTTTTCATAATGAAAAAATGGTTTTTAGCGCTGGGGCTGCTCACGCTGGCAGGGACGGCTTCGGCCAAAATGATTACTGATGTCGCAGGCCGTCAGGTCGAGGTGCCGCAGGAGGCAAAGCGCATCATTCTGGGTGAGGGCCGTCAGATCTATCTGCTGGCCGCATTTGATACCGACGCCCCGTTCACGCGGGTGATTGGCTGGCGTGATGACCTTCATAAGGCGGACTGGGACGGTTATCAGGCCTATGAGAAGCGTTATCCGGAAATTAAAAAATTACCGACCTTCGGCGGCGCGAAAGATGGCACCTTTAACGTCGAGCAGGCGCTAACCCTGAAGCCCGATCTGGTGCTGATGAATCTGGAGTCGAAAGCGGCGACCGATGAAGGCAAGCTGATTGAAAAACTGCAGGCCGTGGGTGTGCCGGTGGTGTTTATCGATTTCCGTGAAGCGCCGATGGTTAATGCGGAGAAAAGTATCCGCATCATGGGCGAACTGGTGAACAAACCGGAACGCGCGCAGGAGATCATCACCTTCCGCCAGCAGCAGATTGACCTTGTCACCTCGCGGCTGAAGAACTTCACCGGCTATCGTCCGAAAGTGATGATCGACCGCGCAGGCGGCTATAGTGACGAATGCTGCATGTCGTTCGGCAATGAGAACTTTGGTCAGATGGTGGAGATCGCAGGCGGTCGCAACATCGCGAAAGACCTGATCCCTGGCACCTTCGGCACGGTTAACCCGGAGCAAATTATCGCCAGCCAGCCGGATGTGGTGGTGGTGACCGGCGCAAACTGGAAGAACTACAACACCGTGGGCAAATGGGTCGGCGTCGGTCCGGGTGCAAATGTCACCGAAGCGACGGCGCGTCTTAAGGCACTGATGATGCGTGATGCCTTTAAAACCCTGCCGGTGGCGCATAACGGCAACGTCCACGCCATCTGGCATCAGTTCTACGACAGCCCGTATCAGTTTGTGGCGATTCAGGCGCTGGCGAAATGGCTGCATCCCGACCTGTTTGCCGATGTCGATCCGGATGCCACCTTCCGCGCGTTCCACGAGAAGTTCCTGCCGCTGCCTTACCAGCCAGGCTACTGGGTCACCTTACCCGCTGATAAGTCCTGACTGACCGGCGATGACAGGGACGTCATCCGCCTGATTTGCAATTCCCTCCGAATAAACCCTCTGTTTCTCTTCAGATTTACTAATCTTTTACAGGCGCGGGGTCGGTTGCTCTGAGCAGCGCGACATCTGACCTGGTCCGCATTCACGTTAAAAATGGAGAGAAACATGCGCAATACCCTGGGAAGATCGGCGTTTGCCGTGACGCTGTATGCTCTGCTGGAGCCGGTGCCGCTGGGCTTTTTTGTGGCGGCCTGGCTGTTTGACATTCTCTACATGCAGACCTTTGTGCAGTTCTGGACGGATGCCGCAGGCTGGCTGATTGCGCTGGGACTGATACTGGCGATCGTGCCACGTCTCATTGCACTGGTTTATCTGTTTCGCGGCAGTGACAGCGCGGAAAAGGGCCATTTCTGGCTCTGGCTGGTGGCCATCATCATCGCTATCGTCAATGCGTTTATTCACAGCCGTGATGCCGCCGCAGTGATCCCGCTGGGCGTAACGCTCTCGACGCTGGTGGTAGCGCTGCTGCTGCTGGCGAATGTGCAACTTGCGTTACGTCAGCGTAGCGCTTAAGGAGGAGCCACCATGAACATACCGCATAAAACGCTGCTCGCGCTGACCCTGACCACTTTGCTGGCAGGCTGTGATGATGGTGCGCTGGTCGATCCGCAAAAGCAGATCGGACCCAATCCCGAACTGCCGCAGGCGCAGAATTTCTTTATGCCGCCGATGCAGGTGCCGGAAGGCACGCCCTGGAAAGCCGGTGAAATGCCAAAAGTGGCTGATGGCCTGAAGATTGAGAAGATTGCTGAGAATCTGCAGCATCCGCGTCAGGTTTACGTGCTGCCAAACAATGATGTGCTGGTCGCGGAATCCAATGGCCCGCCAAAACCGACCACCCGACCTAAACAGCTGATCATGGGCATCGTCCAGAAAGCGTCAGGCAAGGGCGGCGCAGGCGGCAACCGTATTACGCTGCTGCGCAACGTCAATGGCAAATGGGAGCAGCATCGATTTATCGAAAATCTGCACTCGCCGTTTGGTATCCAGCTGATTGGCAACACGCTCTACGTCGCGAATGCTGACAGCCTGGTGAAGTTCCCCTATCGCGAAGGTGACACGGAGATCCGTACTGCTCCTGAAGAGGTAACGGAGCTGCCGGGCGGACCGATTAACCACCACTGGACCAAAGCACTGTTAGCCAGCCCCGATGGCAGCAAGCTCTATGTGGGCGTTGGCTCCAACAGTAACGTCACCGAAAACGGCATTGGCGCAGAGTATCGCCGGGCAGCGGTACTGGAAGTGGATGCGGCCAGCGGTGCCAGCCGTATCTACGCCAGCGGTCTGCGCAATCCGACCGGCCTGCAGTGGGAACCGCAGAGCGGCAAGCTGTGGGCTATCGTCAACGAGCGTGATGAAATCGGCTCCGATTTGGTGCCGGACTACCTGACCTCGGTACAGGATAAAGGTTTTTACGGCTGGCCCTATAGCTACTTTGGTCAGCATGTCGATACCCGTGCCGAACCGCAGCGTCCCGACCTGGTTGAGAAGGCGATCAAGCCCGATTACGCCCTGAGTTCGCATGTCGCGCCGCTGGGCCTGCTGTTCTACGGTGGTGATAATATGCCGCAGTACCGTGGCGGTGCGTTTATCAGCGAGCATGGCAGCTGGAACCGGACGCCGCTCAATGGCTATAAAGTGGTGTGGGTGAAATTCGAGAATGGCAAGCCGGTGGGGCAGCCGCAGACGGTGGTTTCGGGCTTCCTGACGGACGATGAAAAGCAGGTACGTGGTTTGCCGGTCGGTCTCGCCAGCGATAAACAGGGCGGCGTACTGATCGCTGACGACGCAGGGAATACCGTCTGGCGTATCAGCGCCGCGAAGTAAATTCTGCGCGGATTGGGTTATCGCCGTAAAACAGGCATAAAAAAAGGATTTGGCATCGCGCCAAATCCTTTATTTTTTTGTTCGCTACCCGGCTGGTAACCGCGCTGCGAACGAGGTGCTCAGCACTCTCCACAAACAAGATTGTAAAATGTGCGGCTAAGGATTTCAAGTTTCGCCAAAATACTGTATGTTTATACATGTGTTGGGTGTTGAGCATCGCCTCATTGTCGACTGGCCGCTCCCAGGGGCACGGTTTTAAAAATCCCGGCAGGCATCAGGTGGTGCTGGCCTGTGGCTTTAACCATGAGTGCCGCTCAGCCCTCTCCACAAAGATGTGCTCAGGCACCCGGCGGGTAGAGTCAAAGCCCTGGTTGCCGAATAGCGCGCTCCTGAAAAAGGAGAAGGAAAGTGATGGAACTGACTAAGCTGATTCTGGATCTTATCCGGGTCATCTTGCAGATCATCGTTGCCCTTATGCAACTGACCGGTCACGCAGGTTAACCGGAACTTGAAACAAGGCGGAGCTAACCACTCCGCCTTTTTTCTGTGTCAATTCTCTGTCATTAAAGGCGGGTAAGGTGGTGCGGCAAAAGCACGCCGTCGGGGTGCTGCTTATCCTGACAGGGAGTAATATGTCCATTGCCGCCGTTATGCCCGCCCGATTAGCCCATACCTGGATTGATGACAGTGTACGCATGCGGGAAACCACCGTAGGTCAGCAGTGCGAGATTCTGGCGCACAGCGTGCTGGAATACAGCGAGCTGGGTGACTTCTCCTATGTGGGTGAGCACTGCTGTCTGGCCGACACCCAGGTGGGACGTTTCTGCGCCATTGCCAATCAGGTGCGGATTGGTGCGCCGAATCATCCGATGGACCGCGCTTCGCAGCATCGCTTTACCTACTGCCCGGAGTATTACCATCCCGATGCGCGGCGCGATCAGGGCTTCTTTGCTGCCCGTCGTGCTGACCGGGTGGTGATAGGCAATGATGTCTGGATCGGGCACGGCGTGATTGTGCTGCCCGGCGTGACTATTGGCGATGGTGCGGTGCTGGCCGCGGGCGCAGTCGTAACCAAAAACGTTGCGCCCTACAGCGTGGTGGGCGGTGTTCCGGCCCGGCCATTGCGGGTCCGGTTTACGCCTGCGATTGCCGCCCGCCTGCAGCGCATTGCCTGGTGGAACTGGCCACTGGAGAAACTGCTCGCGAATCTGCCCGATTTTCAGCACGGCGACATCGACGCGTTCTGCCAGCGGCACGGGGAATAATTATCTCAACGTCAGCCGGTTCGGACGCCGATAAAGCGCACGATCCGCTGCCCATAAAGTCCCACCGCCAGCCCGATGACGATCAGCATCAGCGCGACGATTTTCTGAGCTGAAACCTTTTCGCCAAATATCGCCACTGAGCCCAGAATGCCGAACACCGGCACCAGCAGCGACAGCGGCGCCACCGTGGAGACCGGATACTGTTTCAGCAGCCAGTTCCACACCCAGTAACCCAGCAGGGTGTTGGGATAGACCTGAAACAGTATCGATAACACCGCTTTCATATCCAGCTGCGTGAACAGCGCATGATAGCCCGTGCTGCCATTGACCAGCCCGTCCAGCAGGAAGAGCGGGATGGGTGCAAAGGCGCTCGACCAGACCAGAAACGCAAACACCTGCCGGGTCGCCGCTTTTTTGTTGATGATGTTAGCAATGCTCCAGGCGATCGCGCCTGCCAATACCAGCAGCATACCGGACAACGTCACCGAGCCATCGGTAATAAAGAAAATGCTCAGCAGACCGGCGCAGGCCAGCAGACATCCGGCGACCTGATAGCGGCTGAGACGCTCTCTGAATACCCAGCCACCCAGTAGCAGGGTGAAAAAGGCGCTGAACTGCAACAGCAGCGAAGCGATGCCCGCCGACAGCCCGGTTTTAATCCCCAGATTCACCAGCCCCCACAGACCGATTCCGAAGACCAGCCCGTAGCTGATCAGGTAGCGCCACGGCACGTCCGGTTTCCGGATAAAGAACAGCGCGGGCAGGGCGCAGAGCGTAAAGCGGATGCCCGCCAGGATAAAGGGATCGACCGCATGCAGCCCGAGTTTGATAACGGAAAAGTTTACGCCCCAGATGGCGGTGATCAGCACGGCGAGTAGCAGATGCGATAATTTCATGATTGATGTGCTCCATACCAGCAAAGAAAGGCTGAGGCGCTGACGGCTGCCCCGGCATAACAGACAGCCTGCCATCCCCAGTGAGCGTAAAGCTGAGTCGCCACGATGGACCCCAGCGCACTGCCCAGCGAGTAAAAGCACATGTACGCACCGATCAGACGACTGGCCGCTTCGGGGCGGACAGTGACGAGCAGGCTCTGATTAATCACGTGCACTGTCTGAACAGCAAAATCGAGCAGGATCACCCCGAAAACCAGCAGCAGTAGCGAACTTTGAAGCGCGGCTATCGGCAGCCAGGAGAGGGTCAGCAGCACCAGGGCTAAGCCGGTGGCACGCTGGCCCCATCCCCGATCAGCCCAGGCGCCTGCTCTGGTGGCCGCCAGCGCACCGGCCAGGCCCGCCAGTCCGAACATCCCGGTCTGAGTGTGTGACAGTGACAGGGCGGTCAGCGGCAGCACCATTGAGGACCAGAGCATACTGAAGGCTGCGAAAATCAGCAGCGCCAGGATGCCACGTTTGCGCAGCTGGGGTTCTGAACGGAATAGCCGCAAAACTGACAGTAACAGCAGCGGGTAAGCGGTGCGCTGCGTCTGGCCGGTTGAGGCGGGCAGCACTTTTACGAGTACCAGCGAGATCAGCAGTAACAGGCAGGCGGCCGTCAGAAAGACCGTCCGCCAGCCCGCCAGATCGGCAATCATCCCCGAAATAAAGCGCGCCAGCAGAATGCCGATCACGATGCCGCTGGTCACGCTGCCGACTACCCGCCCGCGCTGTTCTGGCGATGCCAGCATGGCGGCCCAGGCCACCATCAGCTGTGTGACCACCGCCATCAATCCCACCAGCAGCATCGCGCCCAGCAGCGTCGTCAGATCGGGCGCGAAAGCCGCGGCGGTTAATGCCAGCACGGAAAGCAGTAGCTGGATAACCACCAGTTTTTTGCGATTCACGCAGTCGCCCAGCGGCACCAGAACGATCAGCCCGATGGCGTAACCGATCTGCGTGGCCGTCACCACCGCGCCAATGGTGCCAGGGGAAACATTCAGGCTGGCGGCTATCGATTCCAGCAATGGCTGCGCCGAGTAAACATTGGCGACCGCCAGCGCAGAGGTCAGTGAGAACAAAACGATCATCCGGGGCGTAAGCATCAGCGTCGCAGCGGGCGGCAAATCTGATTCAGAAGGACAAGTCTTGCCAGTTGTTATGGTCATAACAGCGCCTGAGTGGTTTTTATTTGAAACCGGGTTGCAACATAATTATCAGCAGAGGTTTTTTTTTGCAACTTCTTTTCCGGCTGGCTAAGCTGGCTTCATCAGACAGGCAAAGTGAGAGAAAACATGGCTAAGCAGGAATCCCTGAGAACCAGTGAGTGTCCGGTTGCCAGAACCCTGGAATCAATTGGGGAACGCTGGTGCATGATGATCGTGCGTGAAGCCTTTGATGACGTCCGCCGGTTCAGTGAGTTTCAGCGCAATCTGGGGCTGGCAAAAAATATCCTGGCGTCGCGCCTGAAGCAGCTGGTGGAGATGGGGGTATTTGAGATTGCGCCAGTCTCCGATGGCAGCGCCTACAACGAATATGTCCTGACTGAGAGAGGCCGTGCGCTGTTTCCGGTGGTAGTGGCTATGCGCCAGTGGGGCGAGCGCTATCTGTTTGAGAAGGGCGAGACGCACTCGGTGTTGCTGGATAATGCAGAAGGCAAGCCGCTGCCGCGCCTGGAGGTCTGTTCCTCAACGGGGCAAAAACTGGGCCCGGCAGACTGTTATCGCCAGCGGGTAGTTGCGGAAGGCTAATTGTCAGAGAATTTACGCCTCTGCACTCTCTGAATCTGACAGGCCTGACATTCCACGCGATCCCAATCATCATTGTCAGCCTGTCGATATCATCACATTTTCCAATGACAGGTTGCCTTGTAACTTGTCGATGCGCATGACATTCTCGCTGATTGTATAGACATGTATCTTCAACCATGAATCGGGAACTTCACCTTTTCAGTTAACGCGTCTCTCACTGTTTCAGCGAGGAATCTATGTCGGTCAAAACATCTGCAGCAGACTATTCAGGCGCAGAGAAACAGCGCCTGTCAGAAACCCGTTCCATTGATTACATCCCGTTGCGCGAACGCCATGGCCATCCCTTTAGCCAGTTTACGCTCTGGTTTGGGGGCAACCTGCAGATCACGGCCATTGTCACGGGTGCGCTGGCCGTAGTGCTGGGTGGCGACGTTGTATGGTCGCTCATTGGCTTACTGGTGGGTCAGATTCTGGGTGCAGCGATCATGTCTTTGCATGCGATCCAGGGACCGCGCCTGGGTTTACCGCAGATGATCACCAGCCGTATGCAGTTTGGCGTGTTTGGTGCCGTTATTCCGCTGGTGCTGGTCTGCATGATGTATGTGGGGTTTTCAGCCAGCGGGACAGTGTTAGCGGGACAGGCGCTGGCTAAACTTATCCATGTCAGCAATTCAGCGGCGATGATCCTGTTCAGCATCCTCATCGTGATCATTGCGGTGCTGGGCTATCGTGTCATCCATCAGCTGGGGAAAGTGGCGAGCGTTATTGGCGTTTTAGCCTTTGTTTATCTTTTCATCACGCTGTTCTCTGCGCATGATTTATCCGCCGTCTGGCAGAATCAGCACTTTACCGTGGCGAATTTCCTGCTGGCGGTTTCCCTTTCTTCATCATGGCAGATTGCCTTCTGTCCCTACGTCTCGGACTATTCGCGCTATCTGCCGGCTGATGTCTCTGCAAAGAAACTGTTCAGCGCGGTTTTTTTCGGCACCGTGCTTGGCACCCAGGCTTCAATGACGCTGGGGGTGATCGTCGCGGCTATTGCCGGTAGTGCGTTTGCAGGTAATGAGGTGGGTTACATCGTGAGCATGGGCAGCACGGCGACCATGGCGATGGTGATTTATTTCGCGATTTGCTTTGGGAAAATCACCTTTACCACGCTGAATGCGTACGGCAGTTTTATGTCACTGACGACCATCGTGTCTGGCTTTCGGCAGCAAACCACGCTGAGTCGGGGCGCACGCATTCTGTTTGTGGTGCTGATGGTGGCGCTGGCCTGCGTCATTGCTCTGCTCAGTGAACCGGCCTTCCTGAAATCCTTCACCCACTTCCTGCTCTTCCTGCTGGCTTTCTTTGTGCCCTGGAGCGCGATCAGCCTGACCGATTTCTATCTGATCACCAAAGGCAGGGTCGATGTCCCGGCACTGTCTCAGCCGGATGGACGCTATGGACGCTGGAATCTGGCCGGTATCACCGTCTATTTCCTGGGGGTGGTGGTGCAACTGCCGTTTATTGATAATCCGCTGCACCATGGCTCGCTGACCTGGATTTTTGCCGGCAATGATGTCTCGTGGATCATCGGCTGGTTTGCGACGGCGCTGTTATGGCTATTCGCCAGCCGCTGGGATCGTCGTGGCAGACCTGAACAGTCAATCTATACCGCTATGTGAAAAGGTAAAAGCCGCCATGAAAGGCGGCTTTTGTTCCGGGCTGAATGTGTGATCGGCAGGCTGTCAGGCTAAGCCGCAATCCTTCATGGCAGGGAACCTCCCTGCCTGAGATTACGCCGCTGAAACATCTGCCGCGCCAGTCTGCGCTTCGGCCACCAGCGGCTTTTCTGGCTGCAGCAGCGTCATCGCCAGCATGCTACCGAAGGCGATGACTGCAGTGACGGTAAACATCGCGTTGTAACCGTAATATTCCGCCAGCCAGCCGCAGAGCATCGGAGAGATAATTGCCGCCAGGTTGGCTATAGCCAGCGTTATGCCGCTGTAGGTGCCGACCGACGCTTTCGGGGTGACATCAATCACTACCGACCAGTAGACATTATTCACCAGCGCATTCAGCGCATTGCCCAGCGTCATCAGTGCGATAATCCCGGCAGCCGACTGCACGTAGGGGATCGCCATAAAGCAGCAGGCGGTGCCACACAGCGTAACCGCCGCAAACAGATTGCGCGCCAGCCGCAGGTTGCCGAAGCGGGCCAGCAGGGCATCGGCAATACGGCCGCCCAGCAGCACGGTGATGCAGGCGCCACTCCAGGGGATCATCGCCACGTACCACAGCGAGTGCAGGTCATAATGGAAATTATCCTGCAGATACTTCGGCATCCAGGTCACCAGGGTAAAGGTGATGTAGAGAAATGAGAAGTAGCCCAGCGCGTTGCAGACCAGCGTGCGGCTGGTAAAGAAGCGCCACCACGGCAGGGAGACGCTGTCGCCTGCGCTGCGGCGCTGAGCGCGCTGGATCAGTGTGCGTTCAGCGGCATCGGTGTGAGGGCTCTTTTCCGGGCTGTCGCTGAAGGTGCGGGCAAACAGCGCCATCGCCAGCAGGGAGAACACACCGAGCAGGATAAACATCATGCGCCAGTCATGGGTCAGCAGCAGCAGGCCAACCGCGATCGGGGCGGTCAGCAGCGCGCCGACCTGGGTTGAGAGCAGGCCGATGCCCAGCGCGAAGCCACGCTCATTGTCGGGTGCCCAGTGGGCAATCGCCTTGTTCATCAGCGCATAGGCCGGGCCTTCAGAAAAACCAAACAGGATGCGCAGGGCCGCAAAGCCCATAATGGCGGAGCCGCCAAACAGCGCCATGCCCAGTTCACCGGCCCAGGCGGTGGCGATCTCCAGCAACGACCAGAGCACACCAGCCAGCAGCCAGACTTTCTTCGTGCCGATCCGGTCGGCAAGGAAGCCGCCACACAGCGAACCAAACAGATAACCGAAGCCAAAGTAACCCAGCACCGCGCCGAGCTGGACTTTGCTGAAGTGGTACTCCGCCGCAATGGCGTTGGCCGCAAATGACAGGGCGCCGCGATCGATGTAGTTGATCAGGGCGATCAGGAACAGCAGTGAAAATATGGTGTAACGGTAACGGCTGGATGTCATCTCACGTCTCCTGATTAAATGTCTCAGGAGAGCCGAAGCAAGATTAATGCCGGAAAAGAGGTTCATCCGGCAAAACCAGGGCTGACAGAGGCCGCGGGCTGCTGAGCCTGCGCTTAACGGGTTAAATGATCCCGCTAATTATTCGCCTGCGCATCAATGCGGTGCAGTCATTGCCTGTCGGTGGTGAACCTCAGGCTGCGTTATGATGGGTGCTGCTGACGTGGGGCAGCGGGATAACCACCACTTCCGTTTCCGCCATGGTTGTATCCTGTGGCGTTTCGCCAACGTGCTGCAAAATCTGCCGCTGATATGTCGCATCAGCGACTGTTGTCTGTTCACTCAGCAGTACGCCCGCTTCATTAACATTTTTTCCTGCCACTTTTACTTTGCTGGTGGCACTGGCCAGCATCCACTCATATTCAATGTCGACATGGCCGCTATCAATACAGCGAATTCCGCGCTGACTTAAATCATACGCCAGCACGGTTGCCGTCGGGCCTAAAGAAATTAAGACCAGGTCAAAGTTGACTGCATTCGCTAATACCGTATCGAAGAGACGATCATAAACGGAAAAAGCATTACGGTTCAGCGTCGTAATGCGTTTAATTTCACTGGCCCCCTCCAATAAATTATTGCCTAATCCCAGACGTGTGCCACTGCCTTCAACAATTAATACCCGGCGACCCTGGTAGAGCTGTTTAAATTTATCGAATATCGTCCTGGATAATTTTTTGCTTTTATAATCGTGATAAGGGCGGGTAACGGAGGTATTGCCATAATGGTACTGATGATTCAGCAGAGCATCATAATGTTTAAAGTAAAATGATTTATGGAAGAACCAGAACAGGGCCGATCCATTTTTCATATTGCGGGTGGTGCGAAAAGCATCTGGCAGGCAAATCAGACAGTTCGGGTTGTCCTGAGGCGCCTGCTGCAGCAGCGTCTTGAGCCTTGCCGACAGTTTTGGGTCAAATGGCTGAAAGCCAATGTTTTTATACCAGGTCATCTCCAGTTCTCCGTCGCCGTAACGGGCCAGTGATAATTGCGGTTTATGTAATAGCAGATCGATAGTTTCTTCTATCGACATGACGGAATAACGTTTAACCCGTGCCTGCGCGGCAGGATAGCGAATGGCCGCATTAATAAATTTAAACGGAAAACGAAACTTACGATAAATAGCGTTAAGTGCGGACATAGTTAGCCTTGGGTTATTGCTGCCAGTGAAAAACCCGACTGTCGGCCGGATTAATAATAAGAGTGATGATATATATCACAGATAAAAAACCCGTCAGGCTACGGAATATCTGAAATCGGTATCATCGAAGAAATTCCTTCTTTCACTAATCTATTCCCTGTTTTTTATTTTCCTGGAAATGGCTAAATTCGAGGTGTGTTCCGCATCATTGAATGATTTTAAACTCCATCACACCGCATCAGCGTTGAATAACCTGATCATAAAAACAACAGAGCAGTAACTTTCCCGATATCAGCATTAAGAGTAATTGCAGAGCGAGGTGAATAAACCATTATGATTATTTGACATTTATATTCGTTCGTCGAATAAACTCATGCTTCTCGTTGACGCCATCAGGCGCCACACGGTTTCTGCAATCATGCTGTATTATCGCGGATTGGGGCAGAGTGCTGACCTGACTGTATCGGCATCAGCGTTGTACGTCTCGACAATAGCTACCGTTGGCGGGCGCGTTCACCAGGTCAGCGATTAACGACTGAACAGCTATTCGGGTCTGCCAGAATGCCCCTCAGCGATAAATAACGCTTGAGGTGGTTGAATTTTGAACAAATAACAATTCAAAACTTGAGAGTTAACGAGCCATTAAGTTAAATGGGCTCAACACTGGCATTTTGCTATGAAAATGGACATACAATGAATTTTTTAAAGCGCTTCTCAAAGGACTATCGTCGCATTACCTCCCGGCACAATATCCCTTACGCTCAGGTTGCGGGCAGTGATAACCGCAACGATATATCCAGCGTTGTTATCCCGACTGTAGGCGCTGATTTCGTTGAAGAAGCCATCCTTAGCGCAACGTTCGCGGCACGCTCCGCACCTGATTTACGCGAAATAGTTATCGTGACCGATCAGCCTGCGGCCGCATTCACCCATTTGCCTGAAAAGGCGCGAGTAGTGACTCTGGATATTCAGATCCCGAATCCGTCACACCGCTATGCGCAGATCTACAAAAGCCGCCTCTTGAAAATGCAGGCTCCTTTATCAGCGAGTCCGGACTCGACCGGCGTACTGATGATCGACTCCGATTTAAACCTGCTCAAAACACCAAGCTATCAGCTGGAAAAATTCAGTCTGTACTCATGCTTCCGTAATGGGCGCATGGGGGCTAAGTTTGAAAAGCAGGGTTATCAGTATGTTCCGGCATATTAAGCTAACAGCGTACGCCCAGGTCTGGAGCAACACGTTAACAGCGCGTTCCTGGCGGCTACCTACTTTACCTGGCAGAGACTTTGTCCGCTGTGGGTAGACCTCTTCAATGACACCTGGACGACGCTGCCCGATGATCAGCCACCTACGGATCAGCCTCCTCTGTCAGTTGCACTGGATACCCTTGACTTTCAAACGGTTAATCTGGGTGACTGGACTAACTGGCCGGTATCCAAAAAGATTGGCGGCACGCCGTCTGTTATCCCGAAAGAAGTGATTGGCGCTCACGGTGGATTCCCGTTAAGTGAATGGCAGAAGTATCTGGATAATCCCGATCAGCCATTGCTGTTTCGCGGCCAGGATTACACCCGCAAGGTGCGCTATCTGACGGACGAAGAGAAGCGCGCTGGCATATCATCATAATTTGAGTAATCACCAGCATGATTGCTGGTGACGGAACACGGCTTAAAGCCTGTCAGTATGCTTAACAGGTTTAACACAAGCTAATTTTACTGAAAGCAAAAGCCCGCTCAGTGCGGGCTTTATTGTTGATGCTTATCGTTTAATGAAGTCTTCAAACCTGTCCTGAGTATCCACCAATCAGGCGGGCATAGACTCATCAGTCATTGGCCAAATCACCCTCCAACCTGGCCTATTCCAGATAGCTATATTTTGCGCAACCCAACACGGATGGACATCTTTTGTGCCTGCAGCAGCCATTACTGTGTGCTTATTGAAGTGTAAAAGCCTTGCTGTAGCGGATAATTACAAAAGCGCTTCTTGTCTGATAATTGTTCACCCATGAACAAAAGGTGCGATAGTTACAGCTTATGGTTAACTTTTTGTGATGGTTATCTCGTTATTCCCCCTTAGAAAAGTAAATAAAGCGGTCTCAGCGCCCCTGCAGTTGACATTATTAATAAATATTTTTAATGGGTTACGCTTATACACGTTTTTACATATTTCTCACGTAAGTTAAGATCTCGTTGAATTTATGTTTCCAGCTTAATTTTCTGATGACCGCTAATGACCCGAGGATGGATCATGATAAATAAAATAACCAGTGTAATCATGGTGATATTTTCTATCGCCCTGATTTACATGGGAGGACAACTTCTGCTTGCAGGAGGCAGCGCGTTCTATGCGTTGATGGGGGTAGGCGTTCTGCTCAGCGCGATTCTGCTGATGATGAACAAACGCAGTGTACTGACGCTGTATGCGCTGCTGATGTGGATAACGCTGTTCTGGACGATCTGGGAAGTGGGCTTCGATAAGTGGCAGTGGATCCCGCGCGGCGACCTGTTTGGTGCGCTGGGTGTCTGGCTGGCTCTGCCGTGGGTGGTTCGTCCTCTCTATCAGGGACAGCGTCGCTTCCATCCTTTCCTTGGCGGCTCCGTGGTGCTGATGGTGCTGCTGGTGATTGGCCTCTGCTTTTACGATCCGCTGCCGCAACAGGGCACCATCAATACCCAACGTAACAGTTCCGCGACCGGCGGTGCTGCTGAAGAGTGGAACGCCTATGGCGGGACCACAGATGGCCAGCGCTTCTCGGCACTGAAGCAGATCACTAAAGATAACGTTAAAGATCTGGAAGTGGCATGGACCTATCACACCGGCGATCTGCGTCAGGGTGATGATGCAACCGAGTACACCTTTGAAGCGACGCCGCTGAAAGCCAACGGCATGCTCTACCTCTGTACGCCGCACAACGAGGTTCATGCTCTTGACCCGGAAACCGGTGCGGTGAAGTGGAAAACAGCGCCGGATAAAAACCGCTCTTATCTGCAGCAGCACCAGACCTGCCGTGGCGTGAGCTACTTCGATGCCGGTCAGCAGGCGGAGCAGCAGACAGGCGCATCCCCGGCTATCTGCCGCAAACGTATCTTCAATGCGACCACCGATGCCCGCCTGCTGGCGCTGGATGCCGACACCGGCAAGCCCTGTGCTGAATTTGGTGACAACGGCGTGGTAAACCTGCGCGCCAACATGGGCGAGGTGCGTCCGCATGCGCTGATGCAGACTGCTGCACCACTGGTGGCAGGCAATCTGGTGATTGTTGGCGGTTCTGTGATGGATAACGGCTTCAACAGCGGCAACCCATCGGGTGTCATCCGTGCCTATGATGCCGTTACGGGTCGTCTGGTGTGGAACTTCGATCCGGCTAATCCGGATAACACCGCACCGGTCGCCGCAGGCGCAACCTATCCGCAGGATACCCCGGTCGCCTGGGCTACGCTGAGCGCCGACCTGAAAAACGGCCTGGTCTATGTACCATTTGGTAACGCCTCGCCGGATGAAATCGGCATTGAACGCGATCCTGCCAGCAATACCGAAAAATTCCGTGATGCGCTGGTGGCGCTGGATCTGAAAACCGGTGCGTTCAAATGGCGTTATCAGAGTTCGAACCACGACCTGTGGGATCGCGATAACCCGTCACAGCCGTCGCTGGTAGACATCAACTATCAGGGCAAACCGCAACCGGCGGTGATCCTGCCGACCAAAACCGGCAACCTGTTTGTGCTGAACCGCCTGACCGGTGAGCCGGTTTACCCGGTAGAGCAGGTTAAGGTCTCTACCGATGGCATTAAGGGAGAGCAGTACGCGGCGACCCAGCCGGTCTCCAGCCTGAACTTCATTCCGCAGCCGCTGACTGAGAAGTCGATGTGGGGCATTACGCCGTTTGACCAGATAGCCTGCCGCACGACCTTCCGTGAACTGCGTTATGACGGTAACCCGTGGACGCCGCCAACCGAGAAAGGCTCGCTGATCTTCCCGGGCAATATCGGAGTGTTTAACTGGGGTTCCGTGGCGGTTGATCCACAGCGCCAGATGCTGATTGCGGCACCGGTGCGCCTGGCCTACAAGTACAACCTGATCAAGCGCACGCCGGAAACCGAAACTCAGCGTACCTTCACCAAAGATGGCACACCGTACTGGAATGAGAACTTCCACGGTGACTACGCTATCCACATCCAGCAGATGGCATCGGGGCTGGGTATTCCCTGCATCGCGCCACCGTGGGGACGGATGGTGGGTGTGGATCTGACCACCGGCAAAACCGAATGGCTGCGTCGCGTTGGCACCACCAAAAACCTCAAGACCAGCTTCCTGCCTGGCCGTTTCCCGTTCGGTTTCCCGATGGGGATGGTGGCGCACGGCGGACCGCTGCTGACAGCGGGCGACCTGGTGTTCCACGGCGCAACGGCAGATAACTTCTTCCGTGCTTACGACAGCACCACCGGTGAGCTGCTGTGGCAGACGGAACTGAGCGCGGGTGCACAGGCCACGCCATCAACTTTTATGGGCAAAGATGGTAAGCAGTATGTGGTGATTGCCGCAGGCGGCCATGGCTCGCTTGGCACCACGGCGGGCGACAGCGTTGTCGCGTTCCGTCTGAAGTAATTATGACCTGCTGAGCGCCGCCCTGGCGCTCAGCGTTATTACGCGCTCACCAGGCTAACTTTCGTGCGATATCACGTCTTCACTTTTTTCCTTCTGAATACATTTACTGCTAAACGTCGTCAGTGACAGGTGTGCCTGATTTGCTGGAGAGTCTTTGGGTTACGCGCGGGCCTGAGGCCAGAGAGGTCATACTGCGGGGATAGGGATACTGCATTCAATGCAGCGTGCCACGTCAGTGACGTGGCACGCTAACCATTATGCGCCGACGTTCACCACGGTTTTACCGAAGTTTTTACCATTCAGCATATCGATAAACGCCTGTGGTGCGTTCTCTAACCCTTCAATCATGTGCTCGCGATAGTGGATTTTTTTGCTCTCCACCATAGGACGCATCGCCTCCAGGAACTCCGGATAACGATCACCGTAATCCTGGAAGATGATAAAGCCCTGCATACGGATACGGCGCTTCAGAATGCCCGCCATGATCAATGAGGTTCTGTCCGGGCCTTCAGGCAGTTCGCGCTGGCTGTAAGCGGAGACCAGGCCGCAGACCGGCACGCGCGCCGCGGTGTTAAGCAGCGGGAATACCGCATCAAACACTTTGCCACCCACATTTTCGAAATAGATGTCGATGCCATCCGGACAGGCGTTTTTCAGCTGCTCTTCAAAGTCGGCACTGTGGTGATCAAGGCAGGCATCAAAGCCCAGCGTATCGACCGCGTAACGGCATTTCTCTTCACCGCCTGCGACACCGACGACACGACAGCCTTTCTGCTTACCTAACTGACCTACTGTTGCGCCTACCGGACCGGTTGCCGCGGCGACGACCAGGGTTTCACCCGCTTTCGGCTGACCGATATCCATCAGACCCATGTAGGCGGTAAAGCCTGGCATTCCGAGAATGCCCAGCGCCCATGACGGATGCGGCAGATCGTTGCCCAGCTTCGCAATCTCTTTGCCATCGGAGACGGCATACTCCTGCCAGCCACTCTGCGCCAGCACCCAGTCATCGGTTTTAAAGTTGCTGTTTTTCGATTCGACGACCTGACAGACGGTGCCACCGACCATTGGCTGATCCAGCTCTGCCGGCGCGGCGTAAGATTTACCGTCGTCCATCCGGCCACGCATATAGGGATCGAGTGAGAGGTAGATAGTCTTCAGCAGCACTTCGCCTTCTTTGATTTCCGGGATGGGCTGCGCCACATGGCGGAAATTCTCTTTGGTCGGCTCACCGTGAGGGCGTGAAGCCAGTAACCAGGCATGGTTCTGGGTTGCTTGTTCAGTCATATTGTCTTCCTTTTATAGCCGGGCGATGCACTGGGCATTGCCATATGAATACCGGGAAAGTGTAGATGACTGCGGCGGGAATGCATTTAGCGCTGTGAGCGGTAAGCGGATTTTGCATCATTTGCAAATACGGTCGTTTGATGGAACTGCCTGGGCGGTTGTTAGCATCCAGGATCACAGGAAGCGCTGAAGAGTGTGATAAATACCAGTGAACTGAACAGGGAGAGAACCATGACTACTCAGCATTTGCGTATTGCCCGACCTGTGACTGGTCTGAAACAAAGCAGTCAGATCTATTGCCACGGGCTGGGGTTGCAGGAAATCGGTGAGTTTACCGATCATCAGGGTTTTAGTGGTGTAATGCTGGGCGCGGAGGGATTGGGCTGGCATCTCGAATTCACGCTCTGTCATACCCATCCCGTCCGGCCATCGCCAACGGAAGACGATCTGCTGGTGCTTTACATTCCCCACCAGCGAGACTGGCTGTTTCGTTGTACTTCTATGGATGACGCAGGCTTCCAGCGAGTGCCATCCTTTAATCCTTACTGGGATCAGCGGGGCGTGACATTTATCGACAAGGATGGTTATCGTGTCGTTATCCAGCATGGCTTGTGGCAACCCACACGCTGACCCTGCACCCATCAGAAAAGGAACTCACCCTGAATATTCTTTGCTTCCACACCGCTGCCAGCAATATCGCGATCTTTGATGATGCCGCCAGCGCACTTACGCGTGACAACTCGCCGCTAAATCACCTGGTGATGCCTTCGCTGCTGGCCGAGGCGGAACGCAGCGGCGGGATGACGGCGGAGTTACGCTGCCGTATCGCGCAACTGATCAAAGCAATGCTGCCGCAGTTTGATGCCGTACTGATTACCTGTTCCACGCTGGGACCGGTTGCCGATGATTTCTCCGTGCAGGATCGGGTCATGCGCACCGACGGCATGTTAGCGGCGGCATTGCGGCGTCATACGGGGCCGAGGGTGGCGCTCTGTGCGGCAGAATCAACGCTGGCGGCGACGCGGGCGCTTTTCTGCCAGCCCGGCAGCCAGACAGAGGTTGCGCTAGTGGAGGACGCATGGGCGGCGTTTAAAGCGGGGGAGACAACACGCTATTTTGCCCTGATCGCGGCAGCCGCAGAGCAGGCGTATCAGCAGGGCGCCGTTGCGGTGGCTTTGGCGCAAAGCTCAATGACGCCGGTTGCCCGGCAGTTTCCCGCGCCCCGGCGACCGCTGACCGGTCCGCATCTGGCTTTGCAGGCTTGCTACGATCTCAGATGATTGTCACGTTATGCTGGCTCAGCGCCTGTTGCAGCGCGTCGTCCGGCTGCGTTTCTACAACCAGCGTGCTGGCCAGCGACAAGTCGCCAATGGCAAAGGCTGAGGCGGAATTCAGCTTTTCGGCTGACGCCAGCACCACGGTTTCAGCTGCACGTCCTGCCAGCGCACGCTTCACCGTCGCCTCTTCGAAATTGCCGGTGGTCAGCCCGGCAGCCGGATGCACACCGGTAACGCCCATAAAAAAGAGATCGGCATTAATGCGATTGATCGACTCCAGCATCGCCGCGCCCACGGTCACCACTGAATGCTTATAGAGCTGTCCGCCAACCAGTATGATCTCCACCCGTGGATGATCGGCTAATGCCAGCGCCACGCTGGGACTGTGGGTGACGGCGGTAAAGCTCAGCGTTGCAGGTAACTGTCGCACCAGTTCCGCGCTGGTGGTCCCGCCATCAATCAGTACGATCTGTCCCGGCTGGATCAGCGAAACCGCCTTTTGGGCAATGGCCTGCTTTGACGCAGTCTGCACGCTTTTGCGTGTTTCAAAAGTGCCCAGCGCAGCGGAAACCGGCAGCGCACCGCCATGTACCCGCTGCAATAAACCTTCCGCTGCCAGCTCACGCAGGTCACGGCGGATAGAGTCCTCAGAGAGGTTGAAGCGCTGGCTGAGGTCGCGCGACTGCACCTGTTTTTCCTGAGCGAGCAGGGCAAGGATTTTCTGTTTACGCTGGCTGGATAGCATCTCTTTCCTTTGCGTGTTTTTTCTTGAATGTGCACGATTTTGCATGATAGCGTGTGGGCTGTCTACTTATCCTGGAGAGCACCATGCAGCAGAACCAATCCCGTGTGCGCATCATCAGTGAGCAGTTGCTGTCAGATAACTGGTATACCCTGAAGAAATATACCTTCTCGCTGCTGCGCCGTGATGGCCAGTGGCAGGAGCAGAGCCGTGAAGCGTATGACCGGGGCAACGGCGCAGTCATCCTGCTCTATAACCGCGACAAACGCACGGTAGTGCTGACCCGGCAGTTTCGCTTTCCGGTTTTCCTCAACGGGCATGATGGATTTCTGATTGAAGCGGCCGCGGGCCTGCTGGATAACGCCTCGCCGGAAGCGCGCATTGTTGCTGAAGCGGAAGAGGAGACGGGTTTTCGCGTCAGCCGCGTTGAGAAGGTGTTTGAAGCCTTTATGAGCCCCGGTTCGGTGACGGAAAAGCTTTACTTCTTTATTGCTGAGTATGACGACCAGCAGCGCAGCGGTGAAGGCGGCGGGATAGCGGAAGAGGGTGAGGATATCGAGGTGCTGGAGATCGGTTTCGACCAGGCGTTGCAGGCGATTGACCAGGGTGAGATTGTGGATGCTAAAACCATCATGCTGCTGCAGCATCTGCGACTCAAAGGCATTTTATAAGAAAGCGGGCAGAGTGCCGTCTATGCGCTCTGCCCGTAAAGCTTACTGATCCTGCGTCAGAATACCTTTGACATCATGCGGTTCAGAACGCAGATACTGCGGCGGAACCTGAACTTTACCATCCAGTGCCGCAGCAGCGTGCCACGGCCAGCGCGGATCGTAGAGAATGCCGCGAGCAAGAGCGACCAGATCGGCATCTCCCTGCTGAAGCACACCTTCCGCCTGCTGCGGTTCCGTAATCAGGCCAACCGCAATCACCGGAATCGACACCTGTTCGCGGATATCGCGAGAGAATGGCACCTGATAGTTTGGCCCGACGCTGATTTTCTGATCTTCCGACAGACCTCCACTTGAGACGTGGATATAAGCGCAGTTCAGCGCTTCCAGCTCACGTGAGAAGGCGATCGACTGCTTAATTTCCCAGCCGCCTTCAACCCAGTCCGTAGCGGAAATGCGCACGCCTACCGGCACGGACGCGGGTACGGCTTCACGGACGGCTTTGAACACCTCAAGCGGGAAGCGCATACGGTTTTCCGGCGAACCACCATATTCGTCACTGCGCTGATTCGACAGCGGCGACAGGAACTGATGCAGCAGATAGCCGTGTGCGGCATGGACTTCGATCAGCTCGATGCCCAGGCGTACCGCGCGATGGGCGCTGTCGACAAAGGCTTGTTTTACCCGCTGCAGATCGTCAATGCTCATCGCCAGCGGTTTCACTTCACCCTCGCTGTAGCTCACAGCTGACGGCGCCACGGTCTGCCAGCCGCCGGCATCTGGCGCAATCTGCTTACCGCCTTCCCAGGGCACGGCGCACGACGCTTTGCGGCCCGCATGGCCCAGCTGAATACCCACCGGGATAGAGGAGTAGCGGCGCACATCTTCCAGCACCGTTTTCAGCGCGGCTTCATTATCATCATTCCATAAGCCCAAATCGCCGGGAGAGATGCGACCAATGTCCTCGACGGCAGTGGCTTCGATAATCATCAGACCCGCGCCGGAAAACGAGAGCTGACCAAGATGGATCCGGTGCCAGGCGGTGGCATTGCCCGCATCAGCGGAGTACTGGCACATCGGCGCAATCACAATGCGGTTATCCAGCGTAAGTTCGCCCAGTGAGACAGAAGAAAAAAGTTGGCTCATGTTATCTCCATGGTGTTATGACGGACGTGACAGGCAATAACTATAGCGGGGGATTGGCCGGGCGGGATGATTGCAACGTGACTTTTTATGACTGCGGCTGGGCTTAGCTGAGTACACCGCTGCGCTTAGCTAGCGGGATGCAGACCCCGCTGCCATCGCAACAGGGTCTGTTATCAGCACTCAGACCTGCGCCATTCCGCCATCGACAAACAGCTCTGTCGCATTGATAAAGCTGGCGGCATCAGACGCGAGAAAAGCAACGGTTCTGGCCACTTCCTGTGGTTCTCCCAGACGGCCAAGCGGTATCTGTGCGGCTAGCGCATCAAACAAGCCCTGACGCTGATCTTCACTGACCAGATCGCCCAGCCCCGGCGTGCGGATCGGACCGGGACTGACGACATTAACCCGGATGCCGCGATCTTTCAGATCCAGCGCCCACGAACGGGCAAAGTTGCGCACCGCCGCTTTACTGGCACTGTAGACGCTAAAGGCCGCTGTACCCTGCGAAGCAGCGGTTGACCCGGTCAGAATGACTGACGCGCCATCAACCAGCAGAGGCAGGGCTTTTTGCACAGTAAAGAGCACGCCGCGCACGTTGGTGCCAAAGATCCGATCAACGTGCTCTTCAGTAATCGCGCCCAGCGGCAGCATGTCGCCGCCTCCGGCGTTGGCGAACAGAATATCCAGCCGTCCGGCCTGCGCCGCAATGCGGGAGTAAACGTTGTCGAGATCGTGCAGCTGAGAGGCATCGGCCCGGATACCGCTGACGGTTCCGCCGATTTCAGCGACCGCATCATCCAGTTCCGCCTGACGCCGGCCGGTAATAAATACCTGCACGCCCTGTGCCGCCAGTTCCCGTGCGGTGGCCAGGCCAATTCCGCTGGTTCCGCCTGTTACCAGCGCAATTTTTCCTGCAAGTGATGCGTTCATTAGCGTTTCTCCGAATGGTGGCATTAACAGATTTATCTCTTCCCGGTCAGCGGGGCTGCCGGACTGATGGCTACTGTAAAAGAGCAGGATTGACGGATAAATCCGCAAAAATGAAAATGACTATCCATGCTGGTGGATAATAGGGGACATAAATGGATCAGCTGCTGGCGATTAAAGCCTTTTCACGGGTAGTGGAAAGCGGCAGTTTTACCCGCGCGGCGGACTCGCTGAACATGCCGAAAGCCACGCTGAGCAAGCTGGTTCAGGAGCTGGAAGCGCATCTCTCCATCAGACTTCTTCAGCGCACGACCCGACGCGTGACCGTTACCCCGGAGGGGCGGGAATACTATGAGAAGGCACTGCGTATCCTGCACGATCTGGAGGATATCGATGCCTGTTTCAATGCGCTGCGCAGTAAGCCGCGCGGGCATTTACGTGTCGATACCGGCGGATCGACCGCGCGGGATATCCTGATCCCGCTGTTGCCTGACTTCTTTGCCCGCTATCCGGATATTACGCTCGACCTTGGCGTCTCCGATCGTCCGGTTAACCTGATTAGCGATAACGTTGACTGTGTGATCCGTGGCGGTCCCCTGGCCGACTCTTCACTGGTCGCCCGACTGATTGGTCACGCCACGCTGATCACCTGCGCGACACCCGCCTATCTGAAAGCGTCTGACGTGCCTGCCTATCCTGATGAATTGCGTAACGGGCACCGGCTGGTGAGTTACCTTTCGCCGCTAACCGGCAAGCCATTTCCGCTACGGTTCGAACGGCAGGGAGAGAAAATTGAGATCATCAGTGCGCATCGTATTGGCGTCAATGAGAGTAACGGGCATCTGGCCGCGGGACTGGCAGGGCTGGGGATTATTCAGACGTTCAGCTATTCGCTGTCATCGATTCTGCGGCGGGGTGAGATGGTGGAGATCCTGCGCGACTGGCGTCCCGCGGGCTATCCGTTTCATCTGGTCTATCCGCAAAACCGGCACGTGACGCAACGGTTACGGGTCTTCATCGACTGGCTGGTGGCCAGTTTTCCGGAACGTGTCGCGGGAGAGGGGGAATCCGGCACCTGAGTGCCGGACGGTCATCAGTTGCCGCGATAGGTGGAGTAACCAAACGGGCTCAGCAGTAACGGAATATGGTAATGCTCACCGTTCGCTTCCATGTTGAACTCAACCGGGATCTCAGGGAAGAAGGTCTTCTGGTTGCTCTTTTTATAGAAGTCGCCGGTTTTAAATACGACACGGTAGCTGCCTGCGCTGGCCGTTTTGTCCTGCGGGAACAGGGCGCTGATACGACCGTTGTTATCGGTGACGCCTGACGCCAGCTTCACCCAGTTATCCTGCTGTTTCTGATCCAGTTCAACTTCAATACCGGCTGTTGGCTGGCCCGTCTGCAGATTAAGAACGTGCACGCTCAGCGGGTTTTTCGCGGCAGCCGGCTGAGCTGCGATAGCGGATGCGCCAGAGGTCATCAGTAATGTAGCAATCAAAGCATATGAAGTTTTCATCAATGTTTCCTTTATTGACTGTTTGAGGTCGGGTGACAGTGCTGAGAGAGTAATGTGCCTGAGGTCAAAGGGATAATTCGGCGAGGGAAATGTGAAATTTCTGAGAAAGAAAGTTGAGTTTAGTTACATCATACAGATGTTCTATTTATCAGTTACTCAACAGTTGTGCGGTTATAGCTAACCAGGAAAGGAAGGCACCGGTTTGAATTCTCTGTAAATCCAGCAAAGAAAGCAGGGCAGCAGCAGGCTTAAATCGGTTTTATATGACGTAAGTCAATGAGTTATAGAACCTACTAATGAAAATACCCAGCAGCGGCGCTGCCGACATCGCCATCACACATGAGCGATCCCATATTCAGGACGACAATTAATGACTATAAATAAACTGGCGCTGGCCATGATGTTACTGGCTGGAGCTACCAGCGTTTCGACGGCAATAGCGGCAGAATCAGCGGCTGCTGATCCCGCTGTGAATACCGTTATCCAGCCTGAAGCGGCCGCATCTGCTGTTTCGCAGCCTGATCAGCAGCCTGCCAGTTCTGAAGCGCCAGCCGTTACAGCAACTCATGAGGCATCGCAGCAAGCGGATGATTCTGTGGCGACAACGCCATCCAATCCAGGTTCGGCAGAGCAGCCATCTGTTGCGGCTGTGCCAGAAGCCAGTGCCGCTCCGGTATCGCAGGAAGCTGCGGCTTCTGCGCCGGTTCAGCCACAGCCTGAGATCGATCAGCCTTCACCGGTTGTTAATCCGTCTGCTGAGGCCGCTTCCGTGGCAGAAAAGAGTGAGCCGCAGCCAGCAGTGACTGATATGGATGCCACACAAAAATTCTCGCAGACGCCAGTTGCTGAACCACCTTTTACGCCAGAACAGGAAGCGCGTATTGGTGAGCTGGCGAAAGCTTATCTGTTGAAGCATCCTGAATTACTGATTGAAGTGGATCAGAAACTGCAGAAAATACAGTATGATGAGCAAGTGAAAGCGATGACCACAGCAGCCATACAGCATCAGGACGAACTGCTGAATAATAACACCGTGCCTGCCATCGGGCCGGAGGGCGCAAAAGTCGCGGTAATAGAATTTTTCGACTATCAATGCAGCGTCTGTGCCCGACAGGCGCCCATCATTCAATCGCTGATGAAAAATAATCCTCAGATACGCTTTATCTTCAAAGAGTGGCCCATTTTTGGTTATCGCTGGAAACCCTCTTACCAGGCGGCCGAAACAGGTTTAAGAATCTGGCAGCAAAAGGGCGGTGATGCCTATATGAAATACCACAATTCGCTATTTGCCAGTGGTCATGTCGAGGGCGCGCTGACACAGAAAGATATCACCAAGGCAGCGTCTGCAGCCGGTGCCGGTAAGTTAAAAAGCAATGATATGCTCGGCACATTGTCCCGTACGGATATCCTGGCGAAAAATACCGGTTTTCAGGGAACGCCAGCAATGATTGTTATGCCTCTGTCAGGTGCGACTGCAGAGACGGTGACGATTTACCCAGGCGGGGCGATGGAAGAGATGTTGCAGTCGGCGATTAATAAAGCCCTGGGGCAGGCAGGAAAATAAATCGATGTCTACAACAGGGTGCCGGAATGACGATGATAATCCTTCCGGCTTTTTTTATTTTTTGTCTCATTCTGACTGAGAAAACCTGCGTTTTTTGGCGTCATTGACAGATCGCAGCCAATGCATCCCCTTAATATCTTTGTGCATCCCCGGATTGCTGACAAAAGCGTCTGTATTGGCTCAACCTCGCTTCACCAGATGCAGTCTATATTTGAATACGGCGCAAATTTTCAATTGTGACAATAAAGAAAGGCTAACTCTGCAGGTTCGGGCATAAAACGAAAGCAAAAACGTGGGATCAGATGAAAAAAATAACTGTAATTCAGGGTGATATCACTAAGGTCTCCGCAGAGGCGATTGTTAATGCAGCCAATTCTTCGTTGCTGGGTGGCGGTGGTGTAGATGGCGCAATTCATCGCGCAGGCGGACCTGTGATTCTGGCGGAGTGTCAGTTAATCCGTAACCGTCAGGGTGGGTGCAAGGTCGGTGATGCCGTAATAACTGGCGCAGGTAATTTGCCTGCGGATTATGTCATCCATACTGTTGGCCCACGCTGGAGCGATGGACGACATGACGAAGATGCACTGTTGAAACGTGCTTACCAGAGCTGTTTTAAACTTGTCGACTATCACGGTATTAAAACGGTCTCGTTTCCAAATATCAGCACAGGGATTTATAATTTTCCTAAAGAACGTGCCGCGACGATTGCCTTAGATGTCATTAAACATTGCATCGCTGAGAACCGCACACTCGAGAACGTTAACTTAGTCTGTTTCGATGCAGAGAATTACGATCTCTATCTTAAGCTGCTTAACTGATAATTCGCATGCGAAGGTCAGGGGAGGCGTCTTTTCGTCAGGGCATTTAAATCTGCCAGAAGAGATGCAGGCTGAAAGAAGGAATTAAATACCTTATTTAACATAATATACATTATGCGCATGATCATTACGGCCTGAAGTCTGGCGGTATTTTGTCTGGCCGGCTCTCCATTTCTGTTGATTCTGGCTGTTAGCCACATTGCAGCAAATCTGTCTGAAAGCATCACGACACCCGCCTGAGCATTCAGCGCCACGCTCTCTGGTCCGCGACGATCATAAAGTTTACTGGCTTTCCTCGCTGCACAGTTTCTGCAACAACTTCTCGCGCGCTTCTTATCAGTTCTCTCTGCTGCCTGAGATTTGCAGGCCGACAACAAGTTTTACCTTCTGCAACTGACCGAATGCATTGCTCAGGCTCATTCAGAGACTGCTGTCTGTTCGAACGCCTGATGTATCAGACCGTTATCACCGATTTCATCTGATAAATGCATTTTGCCTTTGTACCATGACGTCGCTACGCAAAAGTTATCGCCATTACCCTTGCTGATGGTCACAGAAATTCTGTAGATGCGTCTCCACATACTCTCGCATTGGCAACGTTAAAAAAATGGCCTTAAACACGCCGATGCACAATCACGCTCTGTTTACTCCGCAGGTCGCTACGTAAATCCTGAAACAATCGAAAAAGCCTGTGTAACCTTGCTGCCAGGAAACGACTTTGTGGTCAGTCGCATGCTGACTGATTCAGCACTATCAATGTCACGCAAACAAGAGGCAAAAAGTCCCTGCTCTGCCTGACTGTCAAGCCGGTGCTCACGCTTCATTTCAGTGTGTCAGTAAATAAAAGCGTAAATTTTCACGCGATACAATCCATTGTTTTATACAAAACCTGAATAATGCCCCGCGATCAGAAAATAACTTTATCTCTCTTTTCTTTTAATGACATAGTTAAAAATAGCGATGTATCCGTATGCTAAATAACTGATTTAGATCAATATTTATGCCAGAGGGCTCCATTAACATAATTTTTACCAGGAGTTTTCTTAATTAAAGTGATTTGTTAGCGATTAAATATCAACATCAAATTTTATCAAGCCAGATTAATGTCGCGTCATCGAAAATGAAATAAGGAGTCAGCACAAGAAAAATTAACCCTGTATTTATTTAACAGCACCTGTTTGCAGGCTGCTAAATACAAAAAATGCACTGATCAAAATTCACGCAGATTTAGCTCTGAGTGCGGAATTTTTATTGATCAAAGTGGCCTTATTTGCCAAATATTCCTAATGGACGTAAAAAAATCCTGGTCCCGCAGCGATGCTAAGGGATAGGAATCCTTTTTTGTCCCGAATTTTCAACAAATCTTACGCCCAGACATGGAGGTTACTCTTTAAGAAAAATCCGAATGCACAAAATAGCGGATAATTTTCATCGCCTTGAAATGCGGAGATTTTTATCGATAAAATAATCACAACTCTCGCAACCACACCAGAATATTATGAAAAAGATAACCAGAGAGGAAATTCGCTGCGCCACTTGCAAATATGGCTGTGATCTCACCCATCGCGCATCAGACATTTATAACCGATGTCCGTTGCAAAAAATTACCACCTGGCCCGGAAGAAATCATTTTTTCTCTTCATCCCTGCTTAATATGGTGGCTGGAAAATATGAAAGTATCTTTTGCAGAGGATGCGTCTTCGTTGACTTCTCCAGGGGAAATGTCAGGTATTTTACTAACAGCAACTGGATTGAGTATTTAAAAAACACCGGGTTAATGCTCATTGTCGTCAGCGATCGCTTTATGGAACCGCTTGCGGCGTACTGGCAAAAAGAGGATCTGCGAATACAAACTGTCATTCGTGCAGACCAGTCTCTTGACGAGATAAGTAAACAAATCAATGGCTGCTATTTCGGCCTGAAAGCTGCAATCAGGAAAAGAGTTAATCCACTCAATCAGGATGAAGTTCAGTTTCTTGACCTGGCGGCAAGCGGGCTTTCACTGACGATTATTGCCAGTGAAATGGGTGTTGAAAAGAAGCGCGTTTATAACATCAAAGATGCGATTCGCAGGAAAATGGGCATCAGCCTGAATCAATTGTTTTCCGCATAAAGAAGATAAAGGAGTATTAAATGAAGATGAAAATCAGATCGCGCAGTCTTGCTGTTTTGGTCAGTTCTGCACTGGTGTCGGGAAGCGTATTCGCTGCCTCAGATAACACCATCAATTTTCAGGGCGAAGTCACCGCTGAAACCTGTTCAGTGTCGGTAAACGGTAATAATGCATCCCCTGTCGTTCTGCTACCAACGGTGAGCACGTCGGACCTTGCAACGTCTGGCACGACTGCGGGTGATACCACCTTCACCGTGGGCGTGAGCGGCTGTACCGGTGACAGCACTAAGACGACGAAAATCTCGACGGTATTTGTCGGCAATAATGTCAGTTCTGCCGGTAACTTAACCAATACCGGCACAGCAAAAAATGTTGAAGTACAAATCCTCGATCCAAAGGATGCGGTTATCAATCTGACCAGTGGTTACGCCGGCAGCGGCGATATGACGCTACAGGCGGGTGAAACTTCAGGCTCAGCCACCTACTCTGCCCGCTACTACGCCGCAGGCACACCCACTGCAGGGACGGTAACCGCATCACTGCAATATGCCGTGACTTACCAGTAATATTTTCCGTGCGTATCTGGCAAACCGGATACGCACGCCACGCTTGAAATATTCGATATGGCTTCGCGCATTATGTTGTTTCCATTAAGATTTGTAATTATCATTTTTTTAATCACGTTTATTTCGGATAAAGTCCAGGCGAGCGTCACTATTCTTGGTAGCCGTATAATTTACCCGGGTAACGCGATCTCCGTCGATGTTCAGTTAAAGAACAACGATAGAATTCCTTATGTTATTCAGACCTGGTTTGATAACGGCAATATGGATTCGCAGCCAGGCGAAAAAAGTGATGCGCCTTTTATTGTGACACCCCCGGTGTTTCGGATTCAGCCTCTTACCGGTCAGGTTTTAAGAATCAGGTTCATGCCTGAAATCTCATTGCCCCAGGATCGTGAGACAGTCTTCTGGTTTAATTCTTTGCAGATTCCCCCTGCCAATATTCAGGGTGAATCAGGCCGTAATAGCATGGTTTTAATGTTACGTAACCGGATGAAGATTTTTTACCGGCCAAAAGGGATTAGTCAGCCGGATAATATTTTCGAAGGATTAAAGGTGGCAATAAAAAAAGAGGGGGTTGAGATCAATAACATTCGGCCCTGGTATCTTTCGCTTACAGACGTTGCAATAAAAACAGCAGGAAAAGAAATTGTCTGCGATGCTGACATGATTGCCCCTTATTCTAAAAAAACAGTCAGGTGTAAAAGCGCAATTCAGTTTCCATCCAATAACAGCGTGGTTTCTCTTTCAGCGATGAATGACCAGGGAGCAAAAGTCAGTGAAAAGTATCCGATTTCAGCCTGGTAATATTTGCCTCCTTTTTTTACCATTCTGTGCATCATTCACTTTTTCAATGTCTGGACACGCGGAGGAGTACTACTTTGATCCTTCGCTGTTCAAAGGTTCTGCCTTTGGTCAGAATATCGATCAATTTAATCAGCACAATATCACGCCTGGCAATTATTATGTGGATATCTATGTTAATAATAAGCTGATTAAAAGTGGCGTCGCCCTCACCTTTCTTCCGGAAGAAAATGGTCAGCCTGCTGAACCCTGTCTTTCCCCTGCGGTGGCAGAATCGTTGCGTCTCAGGTCACTCAACAAATCCATAGCCAGCGATGGCTGTCAGCCTTTAAATCACTGGTCATCGTCAGCGCGCTGGCAATTCGATCAGGCTTCACTGCGGCTGCAATTAACGATTCCGGACGCTGAATTAATCCATCTTCCTCGCGGGACTATCCCCGTCGCCGAATGGGACAAAGGGATTACAGCCCTCTTCATCCGGCACAATACGAACTACAACTGGACCAAAAATACCGCATCCGGCTACCAGTATCAGTATCTCTGGAGTGGTATGACGGCGGGTACCAATATTGATAACTGGCAACTGCGCCACCAGGGCAATCTCCGGTTTGTCGACAATAACGTGACCGGCAGCGATATTCGCTACACTACCGTCAGAACCTGGCTGCAGCGCCCCATTGAACCGCTGGACAGTCTGCTGACCTTAGGCGACAGCTACACAGAGAGCTCACAGTTTGGCAGTCTGGCTTACAACGGTATCAAACTCACCACCGATGAAAGGATGCGTCCCCAGAGTCGGCGTGGTTATGCGCCCGAGATTCGTGGCATGGCCTCGTCCAGTGCCCGGGTTATCGTCCGGCAATTGAATCGCATTATCTATGAGACCAGCGTTGCGCCCGGGCCATTTGTTATCAACGACTTGTATAATACCCGCAGCCAGGGCGATCTTGATGTTGAGGTGGCAGAGGCCAATGGAAAAACGTCATCATTTACCGTTCCCTATGCCTCTGTTCCTGACTCGGTCAGGCCGGGAAACTGGCATTACTCTTTGGCATTAGGCCGGGTGCGTCAGTTCTACTCGGTGAATAACACGTTCTTCGAGGGGCTTTTGCAGCGCGGTATCAGTAACCGCCTGACTGCAACAGCGGGTTCGCGACTGGCTCAGGACTATCAGGCCTGGCTGCTTGGCGGTGTCTGGACCTCTTCGGCGGGTGCCGTGGGATTGAACACCATCTTTTCCGATGCCAGGGTCGATCAAAACAGCAACGCCACGGGATGGCGCGCCGAGCTGAGTTACAGTAAAACCTTTGCGACCGGAACCAACCTTGTGCTGGCGGCTTATCGTTATTCAACCAGCGGTTACCGCGACCTGCAGGATGTGCTGGGTGTCCGGCGTCAGCAGGACAATGGCATCAGTTACTACTCAGATACGCTGCATCAGCGTAATAACTTCTCCGTGACCCTGAGTCAGTCAATGGAGAATTATGGCTTAATCAGCCTGAGCGCCAGCACGGCGGATTACTATAATAACCGTTCACGTATTACTCAGCTTCAGCTTGGTTATAACAACAGCTGGAAAAACATCAGTTATGGCCTCAACGTCGCCCGACAGCGCACAACCTGGAACTACGATCGTTATGGGGGCAGGCTGGATGACGGCGATAACACCTGGCGGGAGAAATATACCGAAAATACTATTGCCCTGAATGTTTCGGTTCCGCTTAACTGGGCCAATAACACGGCCTCAGTTGCTTATAATTACAATCAGTCTAAAGAAACGCGTAATTCTACTCTCTCTCTGACTGGTTCGTCTGGCGAGAATAATCAGCTCTCCTGGTCTCTCTATGGGGGTGCCGAACAGACCCAAAATAGCGGTAGTTACCGTGCCTCGTTCGGCGGAAATGTTCAGCAGAACACGCGTATGGGTGGAATCAGAGCGAATTATGGTCAGGGTGACAATTACCGCCAGGCGGGATTAGGGCTTTCTGGTACGTTACTGATCCACCCTGGCGGTGTTACTGCCGGGCCCTATACCAGCGACACCTTTGCACTTATTCATGCGGAAGGCGCTCAGGGAGCCAGCGTGCGCAATGGACAGGGTGCCGTTATTGATCGGTTCGGCTATGCCATCCTGCCTTCACTGACCCCTTATCAGGCCAATACTGTCAGTCTGGACACGCGTTATATGAATGCTGATGCTGAATTAAGCGGCGGCAGTCAGCGCGTTGTGCCTTATGCCGGCTCCGTTACACGTATTAATTTCGCCACCTTGCAGGGTAAAGCGGTATTGATCGCACTCAAGAATGAAGATGATGATATTCCGCCAATGGGTACAGAGGTTCGTGATGCTGATAATACCGTAATAGGAATTATCGGTCAGGGTGGTCAGTTATATGCACGTGTTCCGCATGACTCGGGAACCTTAAAAGTCAACTGGCAATACAAAGGCAATAAAACCTGCTTTGTTAATTATCAAATAACCGGTCGGGTGAATGAGGATATTGTTCGCCTGGATGCCGTCTGCCGCAAGGGTTAATTGTGTGAGAATCAAAAAATTACTTCTGCCTGTTTTTTTATTACTGTTTACTATCTCCGCCTGGGCCAATTGCAGTGTTGTCACCGCCACCTCCGCCCTTTCTCAGAGCGCGATTGCGGCAGGCTATACCGCCGCATACTGGACCGGCGCCTGTGATACCTGCTCAGGTAATGTAGGGCTGCCTTCCGTGATAAGTATCAATAGCGGAAAGACTTTTCAGCCCTCCGGCACGTTACTGGCCAGTTCAGTGGGCAGCTTTCTGACATCTGCAAGCAATGTTTCCTACTCGGCTAACCAGATTCTTTATCGCTGCGCCGTGGCAGATGCAGACAGTCTGTATGAAATGTATGCCACTAATGGCGACAGTCCCTATGCCGGGCAATATATTACGTCTGAAGTGGATGGCGCTTATTATGATGTGGCCGCCAACGTTGCCGTAAGGCTGACTAACCTTTCAACCGGTGAGTATTACAGTCGCTACTGGAAAGCCCGGCAGCTGACGGCCAGTGACTGGTATTCCGATGGTACCTATATCTATATTCCGGCCAGTGCATTCAGCAATGTGTTGTATGAGATGTTTAAAATAGATTCTACCCGCTATTACGCCAGCAATAGTAATCGTTATGTGGACACCTGGACACAACCTCGCGGTTATATTGCTTTTAAGGGGCCGGGCCTGGATACCAATAATCTGAAGGTGGGTCAGGACAGTCTCTCATACTGGTATGGCTGGTACCGTAACTGGCCTGCCGCATGGAGCACCTACTCAAATGTCACCTATGTGCGCGGTGCGCTGTGCGAAGTCCTGGATTATCCGTCGGTGGTGTTGCTGCCTACCGTAAGCGTGAACACGCTCGCCGCTGGCGGAAAAAGTCAGGCCCCGTTTACCGTCACCATCCAGTGTGAATCTGGCGCCCTATCCGGCACCTCAACCTCGACAACCACCTCAGCAAATGTCGCTATGGGCTTTCTCGTTAACCAGTCAAATGCGGTGACGCAGGCCAGGAATCTGGGACTGACGACTGCTGGCGGCGGATTAACCTGGCTGCTGGATTCACATTATGGCAGCAGCGCTGCCGCCGCCGGCGTCGGGATAAAGATTTATGACAGCCATAATATGGTGCTGAATTTACTGCCTGACAGAACCCTGACCGGCACAGGTAACGGCCGTGGCTGGTATGCCTATAAAGATCTCACGTCGCAAATCTCTTCAGGCGGCAGCGATATTTACAGTGGCGATTTTACGGCTTCACTTGAAGCAATCAGTGGACAAACGATTACAGCAGGAACAGTCAATGCACAATTACAGGTTGTGGTTAGTTTTCAGTAATCTCATCGTATTATCTGGCCTGCTGCTCTCAACCAGCGTGTGGGCGGTGGTTAATGTAGATAAAACCCGGATCGTTTTTAATCCGTCGGATCTGACCCAGTCAATTAATGTTATTAACAGCGGCCAGAACGAAACTTTTTTGCAAATCTGGACAGACGATGGTGACCTTACCCTTTCACCTGATGCCAGCATCACGCCGATTATTGTTATTCCGCCGGTGGTAAAAATGTTTCCCGGAGAAATGCGCTCGCTGCGTCTGATGCTCACATCGCGGCAGACGTTACCCGCAAATAAAGAGAGCCTTTTCTGGTTAAATATTTACCAGATTCCGGCACTGACAAAAGCGTTAAGCGTGGCTGAGCGCAAAGTGGTGCTGCCGCTGAGAATCCGGCTGAAAATCTTTGTCCGGCCTGCAGGACTCAATGCCCCACTGACCATCGATCCGGAAAAGATCCGTTTCGCGGTGTCGGGAAATAAAATCACGATAACAAACCCAACGCCGTGGTTCATGAGCATGAACGTCAATCCTAAAGGTCAACAATCTATAAAAAACCTGATGATTGCCCCACAGTCCGATCTGCAACTGAACAGTGACGCCACGCTGAAATCCGGGGATTCTGTGAGCTATGCGGTGATCAATGACCAGGGCATTCCGGTTAATTACGCGACTGTCTTTAAGTAATGGCACGCGAGTGCCGTCAGCTAACACATTCAGAACACCCAAAAGTCACACTTTGCGATTTTCACAGACGCCGCTACGTGAATTCTGCGTATCAGGTGTGTCTGATAGCTGGCAGAATTTACCCAGGGGTTGCTACTGGCTGACTCTGTCGGGCAGCATCGAGGTTCTGCGAGACAACCGGCTGACGGCACGTTAAAGTTGCTGGCTTCGACGGATTCCACGATGAGAGAAAATGATACGCTTATTTGTCTATGGCACGCTCTGCCCGGGCCGCGAAAATGCCCATATCCTGGAAAACATTGGCGGAGAATGGCTGGCCGGTTCGGTGAACGGAACCTTCTACGAGCGTGGCTGGGGTGCGGCGGCCGATTTCCCCGGCATCGTACTGGATGAGCATGGCCCCGATGTGCCGGGCTATCTGTTTGTCTCTGACCAGCTGGATGCGCACTGGCCGATGCTGGATGCGTTTGAAGATGGCTATGATCGCGTCGAAGTTCGCGTCTCTGCCGGAGATAATCAGCATTACACCGCGTGGATTTATCAGCTCCAGCCACAGGGAAACAGCCAGCCCGCCTGAAGATGCGTGCGCCCTGCTCTTATTACTGGCTTCAGCCGCAGCGGGATGCGCGTTGTACCTGAATACCCAGGATAATATCTGTGTCTTGCTCATAGGAAATAGTATGCAACACACTGATTTTAAATCGGTATAATGGCAGGTTAAACAACCGCGCCGTTATCTTTGCTTTTTCCCTCAGCCCTGCCTTTTTCACTGATAGGCCAGATAAACAGGCACTATGCCTGCTCTTTTTTAAGCTAAGAGCTAATGTATGATGTAACTAAAATGCACTTCCTTTATATCTTCCGGGCGCTGTTCACGTCTCGCTCTACGCCACCAGCGACTCTTCTACGCTTTACTCCGGCCAGCGCTGATGTGGAAACAGAGAAACACGAATATTAAACAGATGAATTAACGGTGCGACTGCAACACTCTCCTGTCGCGCAATCGGCTCCAGCCGCAGCAGTAACAGGTCAAGTTCATCCAGCAAATCCTGATGTGGCGTTAGCTGTAGCGACTTCATCTTGCGTTTCAGATAGAGCGCCAGCTCGTGAAACATCTGTCCACTCTCAATCCGATGCCCTTCCAGCATCTCTCGATGACGTGCGTAAAAGTCATAGCAGTTCGCACCCAGCCAGGTTTCGGTAATCAGATACCCACCCACCACAATATCCGGCACCGGATCGAGCCGTTTGCGCGGCAGAATCACGTTCACCCTGTCGAGCATCCGTGCAATAAACTGCTGGCGTGACAGCAGCGTGGCCGAATTGCGCTCCACCATTTTGATAAACCCTAACAGATCGCGTAGTCCCCGCTGCACCGCTCTTCTGGCAATCCAGGACGGTCGTTTGTTACGGATCAGCGCCGTCAGCACCACCGCAAACATAATCCCCACCATCGATGAGATGGCTGCATTCAGAGTGACGATCAGATTCGGTACATAGTGATGGCTCAGGCCGATAAAGCCAGGGATCTGAATGGCGACACTCAGCCCCACCATATTGGTCGCCGGATTAGCGATGATCAGACTCAGCAGCATCAGACCCGGCAGCAGACAGATCATCAGCGCCTGCAAAGTATTGGCCTGCGGGATCAGGAAAGCGATATAGAACAGACTGACCACCAGCGCAACCATCACCCCTTTCACGAACAGTTTCATGGGTGTTACCGGGGAGTCAACACCGGCAAAGAATGAACTGATGATCGCCGCCATCAGAGGCGCATTTGCGCCGTCAGCCCAGCCGCTGCCAATCCAGAACAGACTGGAGAGAAAGGTCGCCAGAAAAGCGGTCAGCGCAGAGAGTCTCAGCAGCCCCTTATCGATGTGCCGGTGTTCCCGGATATTGCGGATCGCCGCCCCATCCCCGTGGCTATAGAGATCCCCGGCTCGCGCACTGACGTTCTCAAAGGCATCGGCAATACGGACAAAGTTAGCCATCCGCTCGAGCAGGCCGATCAGCAGCAGGCTCTCTTCGGTGGCCAGCAGCCCTGCCCGCCATTGATTTTCCAGGGTGGTCTGACTGGCGGCAATCGCCTCACGCAGCCCGGCGATGTCGTTAATCCGGTCATGATGCAGCCACAGCAAAAATGCCTGAAACACATCGGTGACGCACTGCGGAAAACGGATATTCAGTTCGGCCAGCACGCCCAGCCGTGCCTCAATCGCGGTCAGGGTCGGCAGCAGATAGGTCAGATGCTGATACTGCACGCTGACCAGACGGATGACATTACGCGCCGCTTCGCCCTCATAGACGCAGTGGGTCAGCAGCGTTTCAACATTCAGCGGATAGCCCGCCATCTGGATCAGGATATCCTCCCGCTCCAGCGATTTGTTCTTTGCCATCCCGCTGATGAGTTCATCACAGAGTTTGCGCGCGTTCTGAAACCAGAGATTGACGCTCTGCCCCAGCAGATGGTGCATCGACACCGGAAACACCAGCCGGTGAACCAGCGTGCTGCAGAGGATCCCCAGCGTAATCTCCTCAATACGTGAAATCACGGTGTTGATGATCGCCGACGGCGTATCCACGTCAGGAAAGCCCATAATCGCTGCGCTGTAACCCGCCAGCATAAAGACATAACTCTTCGGCGTGCGGTCATGAAGAGAAAGATACAGGCAGACCGTCACCCACAGCGACACACAGAGGCTGAACAGCACCGGCGACTGCACGGTTTCAGGATAGATCAGCAAAATAAAGATGCCGCCGAGCAGCGTGCCCATCAGACGAAACAGCGATTTCGAGACGGTCGAGGCGGCATAGAGTTGTGAGGTGACAAACACGGTGGTCAGCGCCCAGGCCGGTTTTTCGAAGTTAAGTAAGAGCGCCACAGAGAGTGCGATAAACGCGGCAAGAGAGGTTTTGCAGGCAAACAAAACCGCGTTTTTGGTAAACCATTTCATCGAATGAGAGCAACCAGGAACTTTCTTAGGCGCGTATCCTGACAGAAGCGCCTGCGTTTTACTCTCAGTTAAATTTTACAAATTATTACCGGCCTGAGGCGGCCGGTAATGAGAGATGAGTGTGCGATTCTGTTAAGCATGCAACTGCCTTAGCGCCGTGTCAATGCAAGGCGAATTCCCAACCCGATAAAGGTGGCACCCACGACGCGATCCAGCATTTTTCGCAGCGTTTGATTTTTTGCCACAGCACCTGCAGCACCGCCGGCCAGAATAGCAAACAACACATCAATCATGACGCCAATCAGCGCATAGACCATTCCCAGCACCAGAAATGAGATCGCATGATGGTCGCCCTCAATCACCACAAACTGAGGGAAGAACGCGATGAAAAACAGCAATACTTTGGGATTGGTTATTGAAGTAATGAAACCGCGCAGCATCAACCGTCGGGTTTCGACCTCAGCCATATTGCTCTGAACGTCCAGCGGGCGCTCTTTACTGACGCCAAAGGTTGATAGCATCATTTTAGCGCCAAGATAGATAAGGTAGGCCGCGCCGATATATTTAATGACCGTGAACAGCAGCGGTGAAGCCGCAATGAGTGCTGTTAATCCCAGTGCACTGGCAATAGCATGCGTACAATTGCCCAATGCCACGCCGGTCGCCGAAAGGATCCCGGCGCGTCGTCCCCTGACCATACTCTGACCGATGATATAGGCGAGATCAGGACCAGGCGTAACACAAAGCAGCGCGACCGACGCGACGAACAGCGGAAAATGCACAATATCCAGCATCAATACTCCTGAGAATAGGCAGATTTACGATTTGATTAACTTATCAGGCCAGACAGCATTGTCCAGAGCGAATCAATACCTTACTGCCGCACCAGCGCACGCTGCTTATCCAGCAAGAAAGGGCGCAGATACCCTACCGTGTTCGAGAGCAAAATCACCTCCTCCGGCAACCGGATTTTCAGTACGTCGGTCAGATAGTCTCTGCGGCGGGTCATACGCTGCCAGACTTCCGGAAAACGGCTCGCCAGCTCGTCACGCAATGCCGCGTCTGCCAGTCCGACCGTATCTTCGATACTGCAGCCGCCATAACCCGGTACCGATGGGATGATATCAATCTGCAACAGCATTCCGCTCTTCAGGGTCACCGCTGAATCGGGATAGATGGGCGAGTTCAGCCACTCTTCGTCAGCGACCAGATGCCCCGGATTGAGATGCCAGCCATATTGCGCTTTGGGCAATACCGTTTCGATAAGCGTATAGAGTTCGCGGCCGGTGATCCCGATTCGCAACTGCTCCAGCCAGCTGACGACCGCATGATAATAGGGGATCGCCAGCCGGGTTAACCAGTCAGAAACGTTACACTGTAACTCAGAAGCCTCACTGACGACATACGCAGAGCGGCTTGTCAGGCCGCCTTTATAGCCGACCGTCAGTGAAAGTTTGTCGCCAGTTGAAATCTGTTTGTCTGACGGATAGAGCCGGGCCTGAGCGAAACGATCGCCCGTCGCGGCGATCGTGATGACGCTGTTTGGCTGTCCTTCTGCATTCAGCCGTGCGCCCAACGCCTTCTCTGTGACGCCAGGCGCAACGCTCTCCAGCGCAGCCAGCATCGCGGTTGACGCAAGATTGGCTCCCGCCTCATAAAAGGCGACTTCATCGGCGCAGTTAACGCAACGCGCACCGTGATCTGGCGAGATAAACAATCCGGTGGCGTTAACCAGATGGACATCGCCACCCGCCGCCTGAGCCGCTGCGGTATAAACGAACTGCGGCAGATCAAATAACTCATGCTGACTGCCGGTAAACAGCTTCCAGCCCACCAGGCCAGTGCGTTCACCTGCCTTAATGCCTGCCTCTGTCAACAGCTGATCCAGCGGCTGATCCCCATGCATTGGCTGATTGGGCAACGAAAACACCGGCGCATGCAGACAGCGTCCCGGATTGCGGGCGAAAGGCACCAGCTTGAGGTTCTCATTCCCCATGATATAGGTCAGCCCGCCCTGCTGATTCACCACCAGCAGCGCCTCCTCAAAACGCGGAATAAATCCCGCCAGGTACTCAAAGTTACTGCCGTGCTCTTTGTCGGCATAGATAATCAGCTGCGTAATCTGCTGCTGCTGCATCCGCTGAATAATGGCAGCCAGACGGCGATGCAGTGTGTCATCAGACATTACCGGACTGGCGGCATCGGGAAAAGTGGGCGGTAAAGGGATTATTTTCAGGGCATAGCGATTGGCATCCATAACGCACTCCAGCAGCCAGATTAATGTGATTGTGATTTCCGTTCCCAGAGTAAACCTAATGTTTCTCCTGTACGGTGCCACCATCACACAACTTACTCGTTGCGTGTTATCAAAAGATGGACATTCCCTTGTAACGATTTTGCCTGCATTGTGCAGGCTTTTTTATATCTTCAATTTGTGAGCATGCACTATGTTTAATATTTAAGCATGACCTAATTGCTACCTGTATGAAACTTCCCCAAAGGCCTGATGTGTGGAGTACGTGTTGCAGAGATTCCTTATTATTGTGTAATTTTTTGCCCGAGATCATATTTTCTTTATAACCGCATCAAAAAGTACAGATAACGTAAGGAAAAAGTAAATTTACGCTTAACATGCGGTATAATTGTTTCAAATAATTTTAAAATTATACCAGGAAGGTTCGTTAGCCAATGATTTACGATTGTTTCCTTTACTACGATGAAGACATGCTTCTTGAGCTTCGACTCAATACGCTTTATGAACATGTTGATAAGTTCGTCATTGTTGAATCCCTCTATACCTTTACTGGTAAGCGTCGAGAAAGACTCAGTTTTAATATCGAAAAGTTTGCAGCATTTCGCGAGAAAATTATTTACGTCGTTAATGACTCAGTACCGACGATCCATCAGCATGATTTCGTGTCTGGCAGCTCTATGGTGAAAGCCGGTGAATCCGATCCGTGGGAAAATGAGACGATAGCGCGCAACGCCATTATGCGCGGCCTCGACTTCGCTGAGGACGACGATATCATCATGGTATCGGATGTAGATGAAATCCCCCGCCCTGAAGCCCTGAAACAGTTCAGCCCGCGCCACCTCTGCACGACGCTGTACCATAACTTCTATAATTATAAGTTTAACGTTCAGGTTCTTAATGATGATGGCTCTGCCCGTCTCTGCCGCCTGCCAAAGATGACCACTATGAAGAATCTGAAGCATTTTTTCAGAAGCCAGCCAGAGCTGTTACGCAACGTTAAACGCAAGGGTACGCCAATCAGAGACAGCTGGTGGCGCTGGAAGCTGCTGAAGATGCGTACCAGAACAGTTGAAAACGCTGGCTGGCACTTCTCATGGGTAATGACCGACGCCCGTATCAGTGAGAAGATGGAGACCATTTCTCACACAGAAAATAATCTCCCTGAGTTTAACAATCCCGATCATATTCGGCACTGCGTTGAGCAGAATATTGATATCTGGAACCGACCCCGGAAAATGGTGATCCGGCCAGTAACGCAGGAATATTTGCCTGCATGGTTAGTGGATAACCAGGCCCGTTTTGAAGAGTTTCTCAAGTGGTGAATAAAAACGAAAGCCCGCACTAAGCGGGCTCTTTGTATCATTTAACAGGCACGCCTGCATTCTCCAGCGCTTCCGCCTTTTCGGGGTACAATTCCGACGTTCCGGCGTTCATAATCACCGCGCCGCAGCGAATGCAGTGATCACCCTTCACATCCGGCACGACATCATCGGGATTACCCGTATTAAGACTGACGTCACGCGTGGCGTAAACAAACGCCTCTCCTTCACATCCCGGACACTTCATACCCTTACTCCCTTGATAAGCCTGTCAGATAAGCATAGCTGACAGGCGGTTTGCCAGAGAGTGGTGAAAGGGCTTTTCAGGATAGTGCCAGCTCATATCCGCCATCAATCGTTATGCCGTAACCGCTCCAGCATAATCAGTGAATGGCTGAAGATTGCATCCGCGATGTGCTGCGGGAAATCGGCCGGTAATGCCTCGCGCACTGAGACTACCGCCTTTGGAAACTCACGGACGAAGAAGTCAAAGATCTGCTGCAGGCTGTCACGATCAAAATTCACCTGCTTCGCCGTGGCGATAAAATGGCGCGGAAAGATTTTGTCGATTTCTGTCTTCTTCCCCTTAGTGGCACGCAGCCCCATCGCCAGTTTGAGTGCACGCCTGTTCAGGCCGGTACCGCCCAGCACCGGATAAGCAGAGATCACATCATAAAAAGGTGTCAGTCGATAACTGCCGCCGCGCTCGATAAACAGCGAGAAGTTTTTAGCGTGACCGTCGGTTGCGCCCGTCAGCCACTGAAACACCTGGAACATCATAAAGCGATAGCGATCCTCGATGGCATTGCTCGATCCCATCAGTATCTGCATTATTTCTGCGATGCCCGGCCCGCCATCCGACTCATATTTAGTCGAGGATGGCAGCCCCAGCGCCTGACAGAAATCCTCCTGTGGCAGACGAATCAGCCGGGTTCGGTCGCGCGACCAGCGGCGGTCAAAGCGCTCAACGGCCAGAGCGCGCATCTTACCGGCCCGGATAATCGTCGCCTGCGGCACATCAATACCCAGTGCACGTGCCAGCGCCAGACAGAGATACTCATTCTCTACGCTTTCACGCATATCCAGCGTCGCGGCTGGCTGTTTAATCTCACCGATTGGCAGCTTGATAATGTGTGAGGTGGGCGTAGCGCCGGCAGGAATGCTCCAGCCCTCTTCGGTCAGCAGCAGCGCCGTTTTCTCCTGTGCGCCCGCCACCGAAATGCGGAAGTCGGTCTCTTCACGCAGCATCCCCAGCGGAATATCGGACTGATAGGCTGACAGCACGCTCTCGAGCCGGGCTTCATCAAGCACCTCATAGCGAGCCTGCAGTGCGGGCAGCGGCATATCGGGCGGCAACAGCATGGTCGCTCCGACGCTGTCACGTCCCACTTCCTGCAACAGGTCAAACGGCTGGCGGGATTTAATCTGGTAACGCGCCACGATCCTGTCACGAATCAACGGGCTATCCGGCAGCAGGTTGTCGAAAAAGTTAATTACGGCGTGTGAGGTAATCGCCTTAACCTGCAGCGGCAGTGAGAGTGACAGCGGCCTGGAGAGCGGGTTACTCAGCCAGCCGGTATCATACTGAAACTCATGAGCGCCGTTTCGCTGCCGGGTAAGCACGCCTACCCGCTCACCGTTCATCCACGCAATCAGCCTTTGCATTACCATTCATCCTCATCATGCAACTGAGACGCACTGGCCTCCTCTTTTTCCACTACGTCCAGACTCACTTCCAGCGCCTGTAAAAGCTTAAACAGCGTGGCCAGCGAGGTACTGTCAGGCGCATTTTCAAAGTGAGAGACGGTTGCCTGTTTCAGGCCCACCTTTTTTGCCAGTTCACTCTGGGTCCAGCCGTTGCGCTGGCGGATAAGCTTTAGCCGGTTTGCCAGCTGTAGCGGGCTGTATATCATGGGTGACTTCCTTCAGGATCACAGGCTTTAAGCATAGCGTAGAGGGGTTATCCCCGGCAGGGTATAAAGTACATTATATACCCCACAGAGGATAATATACAAATTATACCCTGCAGAGGATAATGCCGAAATTATCCCTTGTAAGGGATAAAGACAATACATGGCTAGCAGAGGAACAGGATGAGCACATTTACCCTTACCCATCAGCAAAACGACGACGACCGGGAAGAGTTACTGGCAGGATTAGGGGCTTACAACCGGCAATTTATCAGTCGGGAGAACTGGGGCCCGCTGTCGGTTTCTAACCGGGATGCAGAAGGTATATTACGGGGTGGATTGATCGCCTCGCGCAAAGGAAACTGGCTCTGCATTGATTATCTCTGGGTGGATGAAACGCTGCGTGGCAGTGGTCTGGGTCGTGCGCTGTTGGAAGCGGCGGAACAGGAAGCAGTTAAACTGGGCTGTCTGTTTGCGCTGGTGGATACCTTCAGTTTTCAGGCGCTGCCGTTTTATCAGAAACAGGGTTATCAGCAGCAGATGTCCCTGCCCGATTTTCCGCAGGACGGAATGCAGCGCCACTATCTGACGAAAACGCTACGACCTGCGGAATCACGCTGACCCTGATGCAGCCAGCGTGACAGGGTCACTGAGCTACAAACCAGCAATACGCCGGAGGTCCGCTTCGGCGCCGGGTGCCACAGCAAGCACCTGCGCCCCTTTAGTGATGCGGTCGCCTTCGATGTTAAACGGGTGGTACCAGCCGCCCGCCTCTTTCACCAGGCAGTAACCCGCCAGGCAATCCCAGGCGTGCATATAGGGTTCGTAGTAACCCACGACACGACCAGCCGCCACCCAGGCCAGCATCAGCGCGCCGGAGCCAATGCGGATGAAGTTACCGCCCGCCGACAGCAGCGCCGCTACAATCTCGCCCACCTGTTGCGGACTGACATAGCTGTTAGCACCAAAACCGGTGACGTGGTTTTGCAGCGTGCGTGCAGGATCGACCTGCAGACGACGCCCGTTCAGCGTCGCGCCCTGCCCCAGTGCCGCCACATAGCACTCCTCATAGGTGGGCGCAAAAATCACCCCGATGACAGGTATATCGTCACGCAGCACAGCAACAGAAACACACCAGCTCGGCATTCCATTGAGAAACGGGCTGGTGCCATCTATGGGATCGACCACCCAGGTGTAATCAGAGGTTCCCGCCTGCAGACCCGTCTCCTCGCCAAGAAAGCCATCATCAGGAAACGCATCCCGAATGCGGCTGGCGATCAGCTGCTCGACTTCACGGTCGGCAATCGACACCACATCCTGCAAATCGTACTTAGTCTCTACTACCAGCGTGTCGCGGCGGTTGAAGTAAGATAGCGCGGTCGCGCCACCTTCGCGGGCCACAGCTTCCGCTAACGCCAGTCGCGCCACTCTTTCCTGCGATTCCATGCGAACTCCTCGGGTTAATCAGATTAACGGGCAATCAGGGCTAAGCCCTGCGGCTTAAAGTTGACGCCAACCGTGGCGGCGAGCGGCAGACGCTGTTCCATTTGTGGATCGATAATGAACAGCGCGCCCAGCTCGGTAGCGACTTCATATTCGATATGATCGCCCAGCCAGGTGCTGTGGATCACTTCACCCTGCAACGCGCCCTGACCGTCGCCGGACAGCGTAATAAACTGCGGTCGCACCGCCAGCTGGGCACTGCCGGTTTTTGCACCGATACCCCGCACCCGGAAGCGCTGATTTCCCAGACGGACCAGCGCGTCATCCGCATCGGCCTGTTCCACTTCACAGGGCAGAATGTTCGCTTCCCCCATAAAGTCCGCGATGAAGACTGAATTGGGCGAATGGTAAAGCGTCTCCGGCGCGCCCTGCTGAGCAATATCCCCCTCTTTCATGACAATAATCTTATCGGAGACCGCCAGCGCCTCCTCCTGGTCATGGGTCACGTAGACGGCAGTGAACCCGAGCCGCTGCTGCAGATCACGAATATCGGTGCGCACCCGACGGCGCAGACGCTCATCAAGGTTCGACAGCGGCTCATCGAGCAGCAGCACCTGCGGTTCCAGCACCAGCGCACGCGCCACTGCAATACGCTGCTGCTGTCCACCAGACAGTTCGGACGGCAGCCGCTGACCCTGACTCTCCAGCCCCACCAGCTTCAGCCCTTCGCGCGCCCTGTCCTGCGCCTCGCGTTTATTCATACCCCCGGAGAGCAGTCCATACAGAATGTTGTCGAGGGCGTTCATATGCGGAAACAGCGCGTAGGACTGAAACACCATCGCCACGTCGCGCTCGTTGGCGGGCAGATGGGTCACCTCTTTGCCGCCAATCAGAATCCGCCCCGAGGTGGGATGCTCCAGCCCGGCCAGCAGCCGCAGCGTGGTGGTCTTGCCGCAGCCGGATGGCCCGAGCAGCGTGACCAGCGTGCCCGGCTCTACGGTAAGCGACAGATCCGGCACCGCGGTAAAACCGGCAAAACGCTTTGCGACATGTTCAAACACCACCGATCCGGCGTTAATGGTCGTCATACGGCTCTCTCCTGAGTCAGCGTGGATACAGAGGGTGCGGCAACGATCACCGCCGGTTGGGCTGCACGGCGCAGGCGACGTTCGCCCACCAGCAGCTGGAACAGGCCAATGATCAGCAGCATCACCACGATCAGTACCGAGGAGTAGGCAATCGCGACGCCATACTCTCCGTTCTCCACCAGCCCGACAATGTACGAGGTCGCCATGTTGTACTGCGCGCTGACCAGGAAAATCACTGCACTGATCGAGGTAATCGCCCGCACAAAGGCGTAGACCAGAGCGGCGCTGATCGCCGGTTTGAGTAGCGGCAGCACCACTTTGCGCAGCGTCCGCAAACTGTTGGCGCCCAGCGTCAGAGACGCTTCATCCAGGCTTTTATCCAGCTGACTCATCGCTGCAATTCCGCCCCGCACGCCGACCGGCATATTACGGAAGACAAAACAGGCGATCAGGATCATCGCGGTGCCGGTGATCTCCAGCGGCGGCAGGTTATAGGCCATCACATAGCTCACACCTATCACCGTGCCGGGAATGGCAAAGCTGAGCATCAGCATGAATTCAAAGGTCTGACGGCCGGCAAACTTCTGCCGCACGATAAGCCAGGCGGTCAGCAGCCCCACAATGGCAGTGAGCGGTGCGGCAATCAGGGCGATTTCCAGCGTGGTCCAGAACGAGTTCCAGGCGACGCCACTCCACACCAGCTGCCCCTGATTCACGCTGATGCTGAAGGCGCGGATGTAGTGATCCAGCGTCAGGTTGTTATTCAGACCCCACGACTGCACAAAGCCGCCAATCATGATCATGCCGTAGATCACCAGGGTGAAGAGTCCCCACGGGATCACCATGCCATAAACGCTGTAGCGTACCGGACGCGGCAGCATCACATGACGGCCGCCGTCGCCCTTGCCGGTCACGGTGGCGAAGCTTTTGCCGGAGAGCCAGACGCGCTGCACCAGAAACGCTGTCAGGGTAAAGCCCAGCAGGATCATCGCCAGCACCGCCGCGCGGCTCTGGTCGTTCTGTGCGCCGACCACGGAGAAGAAGATCTCCGTCGAGAGCACGCCGTGACTGCCGCCCAGCACCATCGGGTTACCGAAATCGGCCATGCTTTCGATAAAGCTGATTAAGAACGCGTTGGCCAGACCTGGCGCCATCAGCGGCAGCGAGATGCGGGAGAAGGTGCGCCAGCGGCTGGCACGCAGAGTCTGCGACGCTTCTTCCAGTGACGGACTGACCCCCTCAACCACGCCAATCAGCACCAGAAACGCAATGGGAGTAAACGACAGCACCTGGGCAATCCAGATGCCGGTCAGTCCATAGAGCCAGCGACCCGGCTCGATGCCGAACAGCGTCGCCAGCGATGCTGTCACCACGCCGGAGCGGCCAAATAGCAGGATCAGCGCCAGACCGATAACAAACGGCGGCGTGATAATTGGCAGAATGGTCAGCATTCGCAGCGCTTTTTTAAATGGCAGCGCCGTGCGCGTGGCCGCCAGCGCAAACGCCAGTCCCAGCAGCGTGGAACCACTGGCGGTCATCAGCGCCAGTCCCAGCGTGCGCCAGGCTGTGCCGCAGGTGTCGCCGGTAAAACAGGCGAGGCTCCAGATGGCGGGGTCCTGCATATTGGCAATCAGTCCATCCGGTTTAAAGCTGCCGTCACTATCCTGCACTGAGGCGACAAACAGGCTCAGCACCGGATAGAGTACAAAGGTCGTCACCAGCGCCACCAGCAGCACAATCGACGCCACCACAAAGGCATCGCCTTTCAGCACGCCGCGCTCTGCCAGGGCAAAAGCGAAGATCAGCAGAAAGACGGTCAGCAGCAGCAGTGCGCCCGCGCCCATCGCCGGTTGCCCCTGTGTCAGCGGACCAAAGAGATTTTCCAGCCACAGCCAGTTCCAGCCACTAAACCCGATGGCATGCCCTTCCAGCACCAGAAAAAGAATCCCGCAGACGCTGAATAGCAGCAGCAGCGTGCTGCGTGTGCGGCCTGGCGGCAGAAAGACACTGGCCGCCGAGAGCAGCCATAGCGCCACGGCGCTGCCCAGCCAGCTGTGCAGCGCGAGCTGTCCCAGCGCTGGTGCGTTGTTCTCATCTCCCCAGAAGCTGAACAGCCAGTCACCCGTAAAGAAGCCCTGCTCCAGGCTATACCAGGGCAGCAGCGTCAGCGCGACGGCACCTGCCAGCAGCGCACCGGTTAAGCGACGATTATGCGCATTCATAAATCACCTCCATCAGGAAGCGGACATCAGGCTTACGCCACCGCGGTCTGGCACCAACCCGGCTCAGGCGGCCGGGCTGGTACCCCCGTTATTGCGCGCTGGCACCAATCTCTTTATCCCAGCGGCCCAGCAGCGCCTTGCGTTTTGCCGAGTCGCCATAAGTTTTGAAGTCGTAGTCGATCAGTTTGATGTTCTCGAAGCGCGGGGCGTATTCAGAGATCTCCGCCTTGCGGTTGGAAGGCAGCTGGAACGACTTCGCCTCTTTCATGTGCGACTGCGCCTCCGCGCTGAGCGCCCAGTCATACCAGCTTTTAGCATTGGCCAGATTGCGCGCCCCTTTAATGATCGACATCGAACCAATCTCATAGCCGGTGCCTTCGCAGGGCGCGACGGGCTTAATCGGGAAGCCATCCACCTCCATCGCCACGGCATCATGCATAAAGACAATGCCGACGGTGGTTTCACCGCGCGCGGCGGCCTTGACCGGTGCTGAGCCGGACTTGGTGTATTGCGAGATGTTGGCGTTGAGCTTCTTCAGGTAGTCAAAGGCCTTGTCTTCACCCATGATCTGCACCAGCGTCGCCAGGGTGTTATAGGCCGTGCCGGAGGAGTTAGGATTGGCGATCTGAATCTCGCCTTTAAAGCCCGGGTCGAGTAAATCCGCCCAGCAGGCCGGGACCTTCAGCTTTTTCTCCGCCAGCAGTTTCGTGTTGTAGCCCCAGCCCAGCGCACCGGCATAGACGCCAACGGTGCGATAGCCGGAGATCTCCGCTACTTTCTGTGACCAGGGCTGCTGCTGATCGAGCAGGGGTGACTTGTAGGCCTGGGTTAAGCCCTCTTCGCCGGCCTGCATATGGGGGTCACCGGTGCCCGCCCACCAGATATCGGTACGGGGATTGCGCGCTTCACTGCGGATACGGGCATAAGCTTCACCGGCAGAGAGCCGCACCATGCTGAGTTTGATGTCGGGATGACTCTGGCTGAACAGCGTGGTCATCTGTTCGCACACCACTACATCAGCAGAGCAGATCATATTAAGGCCCGCCGCCGGGGCAGCAAACGGCACCACAGGGCAGACGATGACAGCAGCGAGCAGAGAGGGATAACGCATGGTGTTCTCCTGGGCTGGATGACGCAGGTGCGCCAGCTTTTGCACATGCGTGCAAAGGTATGAGCAAAGTAGTACGGTGACCCGGCTGCACTGTCAATTGAGTTGTTGTGCAATTGTCAGGCTCTGTCACAAATTTGAAACATCCGATGTACAGGCATCCTTTGCACAGCCTTGCAAATTCAGGCAGACTCAGTGCAGGTAACACAGGGGCGAGGAAAAAGATGCAGCAGCTTAAAGCGGTAGTGAGTGCGCAGGATGTCGCTGACCGGGCGGGCGTCTCCCGGTCAGCGGTCTCACGCACCTTTACAGAAGGGGCCAGCGTGTCAGAGTCCACTCGTCAGCGGGTGATGAAAGCGGCTGAAGAGCTGGGTTATCACGTCAATCATCTGGCTCGCGGCCTCGTACGCAACCGCAGCGGCATTGTCTGCTTAATCGCCTCCGAGGTGGACACGCCCTACCGTGCCAGCCTGGTGCGCTGGATGACCCAGTATCTGCAGGAAGCGGGAAAAGTGGCGATGCTGATCAACACCGACCGCTCGGATGCGCGGGTTTCGGACGCGCTGCAACAGGCGATTAATTTCCGTGCCGACGCCTCTATCATTCTCTCCGGCATGCCGGACAGCGGCATTACCCGGCTCTGCTACAAACATGGTCAGCATCTGGTGCTGATTAACCGCGACGAATCCCTGCCCGGCACGCTCAATATCAACCTCGACTCCCGTCCGGCGGCGGAAATGGCGGTTAACGCTTTTGTCCGGGCGGGCTGCAATCGCATCGCCTTTGTCAATTCGCTGGCGGGCACGCCGAGCCTGCTGAAGCGCGAAGCCGATTTTCTGGTGGCAGCGCAGAACGCGGGCGTTACGGTTCAGGTAGAACGCTTCGGCACCACCTCCTATGAAAGCGGCCAGATTCTGGCCCAGCGTCTGCTGACGCGTAACATTCGCCCGGATGCGGTTTACTGTGCTACCGACCTGCTCGCCTGCGGCTTTATGGATGAGGCGCGTCACCGCTTTGCGCTGCGCATTCCGGAGGATCTCTGCATCATGGGACATGACAACATTCCACAGTCGGGCTGGTCCTCGTATAATCTCACCACCTTCGCGCAGCCGGTGGAGCAGTTTGCCCGCGATGCTATTGCCTGGCTGGTGGAGACGGAAGCGCAACCGGAAACATTAACACCCAAAAATGAACAGCAGCAGGAGCGCAGAATATATGCGGTCGATGTGGTCTGGCGCGGTTCGGTACGCGGTGGTTAACCGCCCTTTTTTATTTTCAGCCGGAACATTTCACGTACTGAAATAATCCCCAGCCGTTTTTACGCTTCGCTTTAATTATTCCCTGCCTCCTCTGAAAAATAATCGGACAGTGCAGCACACAATACCGATTTCCTGACTACGCTTTATCTGCATTATTAAGTTCTTCTGGTTTTACCTGCTCAATGAATCAGCAGTCAGATGTGACAAATATCACATTTGTGCCAGGCTTAATGTCTCAGATAACTCTGTTCAAGGAGCATACAATGGCTACACCAACTAACAAGACGCTCGATCTGGATCACTTTCCTAAGCCTCCGTTTGAGGAGCAGCCACAACAGGCACCTGGCCTGGCCAGCAAGATGATCCCGGTTCCCGACCACGGAGAAACCAGCTACCGCGGCACTGGCCGACTGACCGGCCGCAAGGCGCTGATTACGGGCGGTGACTCCGGTATTGGCCGCGCAGTGGCTATCGCTTATGCCCGTGAAGGCGCAGACGTGGTGATTAACTATCTGCCCGAAGAACAGCCCGATGCTGATGAAGTGATTAAATTAATCGAAGCGGAAGGCCGTAAAGTTTTCGCTATTCCCGGCGACATTCGTTCTGAAGAATTCTGTCAGCAGCTGGTGAAAGACGCTGCGGATAAATTAGGCGGCCTGGATATTCTGGTTAATAACGCTGGTCGTCAGCAATTTAATGAGTCCATTCGTACCCTGAGTACGGAAGATTTTGACGCGACGTTTAAAACCAACGTTTATGCGATGTTCTGGATCACCAAAGCAGCGCTGGAATATCTGCCACGCGGTGCATCGATTATTAATACCTCGTCAGTACAGGCCTTTAAACCCAGCGATATTCTGCTCGACTATGCGCAGACCAAGGCATCTATTGTTGCCTTCACTAAATCGCTGGCGAAGCAGCTGGGTGGCGACGGTATCCGCGTCAACGCCGTAGCACCTGGCCCATACTGGACGCCGCTGCAGTCGAGCGGCGGTCAGCCGATGGAAAAAGTGAAACAGTTTGGTGCAGATTCACCGATGGGCCGTCCCGGTCAGCCGGTTGAGATCGCCCCGCTCTACGTTACCCTGGCCTCAACCGAGAGCAGTTACTCTTCCGGTCAGGTCTGGTGCTCTGATGGCGGCACCGGCACGCTGTAAATTGTCTCTGATGGCCGCATAGCGCGGCCATTTTTTTGTCCCGCATTTGCCCATAGAAGAATTCCCGTTACCGTGAAATAAGGAAGCAGACCATGGAAAACCCGATCTTTCATTCGCCGGTCAGAGAAGATGGCTTTGCGGGTCTGGGTGATTATGCCGCCATTGGTGAGGGCCGTTCGGTGGCGCTGATCGCGCCGGATGGGGCTGTTGACTGGTGGTGCGCGCCTAATCTCGATGCGAAACCGCTGTTTGATCGCCTGCTTGATGCCGGACTCGGTGGCTACTTTCAGATCGTGCCGTGCTCGCCTTATCAGGTTTCGCGCCGTTACCGTGATAACAGCAATGTGCTGGAGACCCGTTTCGAAACGGACAGCGGCAGCGTGCTGCTGACCGAGTCGATTAACAGCACGCTGGCGGGCCGTCTGCCGTGGTGTGAACTGGCGCGCCGCATTGAGGGCGTCAGCGGTGAAGTGGAATTAGCGATCACCCTGCGCTTCGGCACTGCCGCCGAAACCCGTTCGCCCTGGGTGGCTGACAATGAGAAAGGCAAGGTCTTTCACATCGCGGAGATCATGGCGATGTTCCGCACCAGCGACGATATCCAGATAACCGAGCTGGACGATGAGCAGGTCTGCGCCACGCTGCGCACGACGGCCGGGTCCCGATCGCTCTGCGCGCTGCTGGTAACCGAAAAAGAGCCGCTGGCGGTGCCGCCGCTGGAGGCTATCGATCAGCGGATTGAAACCAGTCACACCGGCTGGAGCAGCTGGGTGGAGAGCCTGAGCTACGCGGGCAGCTATCCGGCACTGGTGAAGCGCTCTGCCCTGTCACTGAAGTTTCTCTGGTACTCGCCGACCGGCGCGCTGGCGGCTGCCGCAACGACCTCTTTACCGGAAGGGATCGGCGGCGAGAAAAATTATGATTACCGCTACGCCTGGGTGCGCGACGCCTGCCTGATTATTAAAGCATTCGTCTATATCGGGGCGCTGGAAGATTGTAAGGCGGCCTTTTCCTGGCTGTCGCAGACCATTATGCGTCACGGCGTCAGGCTGCGCGCCTGCTATGCCCTGAACGGTGATGAGGTGCCCGCCGAGCGTTATCCGCCACTGAGCGGCTATAAAAACTCTCAGCCGGTGCGGGTTGGCAACAATGCCCGCGACCAGCTGCAGCTCAGCATGTATGGCGACTTGCTGGTTACCGCACAGCACTTTATTGAAGCGGGACACGTGCTGGATATCACCACCTCGCGCATGCTGGGGGAGCTGGCAAACTGCTGCGCCGATCACTGGCGGCAGAAAGATTGCGGCATCTGGGAACTGCCGGAGCTGCAACACTACACCCACTCCAAGATGGCCTGCTGGATGGCGCTGGACCGGGCGGTTGCCCTTGCCGAAAGCCAGCATATCGAACCGACGTGGCTGGGGCGCTGGCAGCGGGAACGTGAGCGCATCCGTGACTGGATTGAGTCGCACTGCTGGTCAGAACAGAAACAGGCTTATCTCTTCTATGCTGGCAGCGACGATCGTCTCGACGCATCGCTGGCGCTGGTTCACAGCTACGGCAATGCGGTCAATCCACAACGGATGCTCTTGACCTACCGCGCGATTCAGCAGGCGCTGGGCGACGGCAGCGCCATGCTTTATCGCTACAGCGGTGTCAGAGAGGAAGAGAGTACGTTTCTGGCCTGCGCCTTCTGGCTGGTGGAAGCCTGGGCAGAGATGGGCGAAACAGACCAGGCAGAACAGGCGATGCAGGAGATTCTGACGACGCTGGACGGCCAGGGTAACGTCGATATCTTCAATGAGATGTATGACGTCCGCAGTCAGAGCTGGCGGGGCAATATGCCGCAGGGACTGAGCCATCTGGCGCTGATTTGCGCGGCGCAGGCGTTATCAGAATCACAGGCGTGAGCTGTGGAGGTGAGGATATCAGCGCCTCACTGCCCTACTGTCGCCGAAAGCGCGGGTCGAAGAAAAAAGGTTCTACCACCACTTTACTGATGATGCCAGCCACCGCCGGGTGACGGGGATTGAACAGTGCGTTCCATTCACCCGTCAGCGTGCTCGGCACCTTCAACACCAGCCCGTTGTCCGGGCTGGCGAGCCAGTCATCACCAATTTGTCGGGTGGACGATGGCGCAGGATCGGCCTGCCAGTCAGCAGGTAACGCCGCCAGCGAAAGCTCGGTGATCAGGGGTTCCGGTACGTTAATCGCCAGCATTGCGTAGTCGTGTGCCAGATCCTGAATGGTGAGGTGCACCAGCGCCTCCAGCACACAGAGCGCCCGGCTCGATCCCATATAGACACAGACCGTTCCCACAGAATTCCAGCGCCCGCCATAGGTGCGGGCACCGAACCCATCAAAGGCGGTCATCGCATACTCACGCTTTACCAGGCGAAAGAAAGGCACCGCCATCAGGTGATCACGCCATGCTCAAGCTGACCAATCAGGTTAATCACCGCTTCTGCACCGGCCACCGTGGTGGTCATCTCGGCCGGTTTTTTACCGCCCAGCGCTTTGGCGGGCGTTTCCAGCCACTGTACCAGCCGCTCTCTGTCGTCACGAAACAGTTTGCTGGCGGCAGAAAGAACGCGAATCAGCATATAGATCCGTCCGCTCTGATCGGGCGAAAAGGTCTGCTGCGGATCTTTAACTTTGCGGTTGTATGTGGTGCGGTCGATGCCCGCCAGACGGCAGAGCCAGCCCTCGTCAAAGGTGGACAATGACGCGGTGCGCTTCAGCACGCCGCTGCTGAATCCTGTTGCGATACGCTGGTGTGCATCAGGCAGCGTTTCCGGCAGATTCAGGGCGTGCAGTAGCGAACGGTTATGCTGATGCTGAGCGGGTGTGTAAATGGCGATGGACATATCAGCCCTCCTGTTCATTTGATTTTTATTTTAGCGCAAATGAACAGAGGGCGCCAGCCTGCTCCGGGCTGAACAGGCGTAAGGTGCATTATTCAGGTGTACCCTGCTGCAGCGCCTGCAGAATCTGCCACGCTACCCTGATGCGAAGCGGATTGGGGTAATTTTTGTTGGCAAGTAACACGATGCCGCTGTTCTGCTCAGGAATAAAAGCGATATAGGCACCAAATCCATTGGTGGCACCGGTTTTATGTACCCAGCTGGCGCTCTGCGACGGCCCGACCGGATTAACCTGCGTCGCCGGACGCGGCTTTAGTGCAACAGCATTATCGTTGTCACTGAGCAGCGTCTCAGCATCGACGGGCCAGTCGTAGATCTCCCAGCCCAGCCCCTGATAGAGACTGCCGACTTTGAAGTAGCGCGACTGCGCAGTACGGATGGCATTGCGCAGCACCGCGTTGCCCGCCGATAAACGGTTAGGATCGATATTCGCCTGCATAAAGGTGAGCATGTCCCGCGCGGTGGATTTAATGCCGTATGCTTCCGCATCGAGCATGCCGGGCGAGACCCGCACCGGCTGGCCATTTTTGTAGCCCCACGCATAGTTGAGCATCATCGACGGCGGCACGGTAATGTAAGTGCGCGTCAGGCGCAGGGGCTGAAACACATGTCGCTCCATCGCCTGCTCATAATCGCCCTTCACCATCAGCGAGCCAAACAGACCGATACTGGCGTTGGAGTACTGGCGCTGCAAACCTGGTGCTGCCGTTGGCTGCCAGTTCTGATAAAAGCGGAGCAGCGAAGCCTGATCGGTGACCTCATCAGGCAGCTGTAAAGGCAGGCCGCCTGCGGTATAGGTCGCCAGATGCAGCATACGCACCGGACGCCACTGCTCACCGGTCAGCTGCGGCCAGCGCTTCTGCACCGGATCGTTCAGACGGATTTCGCCGTTGCGGATCATGATCCCGGCCAGAGTGCCGGTAAAGGTTTTACTCACCGACCCCAGTTCAAACAGCGTGTTTTCCGTGACCCGGCGGCGTGACTCAAGATCGGCCACGCCGAGGTTCACAAACTGCGCCCGGCCCTTGTAAAGCACCGCCACCGACATACCGGGGATCGCCTGCTGCTCCATCAGCGGTTCGATCGCGGCTTTAACCAGAGAAGTGACCTGCTGTGAGGAGAGATCGGCGGCAACACAGCTGGCAGAGAGAGAAAATAAAGCAAGGTAAAACAGGGACTTTTTCATTGTTAACTAAGCGTTCTTCACTGAATCGAATTATTTACACTGGCTGGAACAGGCCTGTACGCACATCTGAGCCTTTGAGCTGCAGGCACTGCTATCCCGGGTGTTGCAATGGGACTGCTCGACGTAGCAGTTGGTCTGACAGGTGGAGAGATCGCAGCGGTCAGCAACGGGTGTCAGCTGCGACAGCGGCGCGCGGGCCGGAAAAAGGGGTGCAGGCTGAGCGAAAGCGCTGCTGCCCAGCAATCCGGACAGCAGCAGAGTGAGGATAATTTTCATAACATTTCTCCTGAGGTACGCAGCACTAAGTATGGCTAGTCTGGCGCGTGCCGTCAGAGAAATCTCATCAAATTGAGACAACAGGAGGGTGTTGAGTGACATTCATCACGCCACGGCTATAGATATCGTTGAGCCGGGCGATATAACGCTGGGTGTCATGCTGCTCTTTGATGCGCAGAATGGCCGCTTCCCCTTTCTCCTGCAATATTTCAGGACGTTCAATGATGGCGAGCAGCGTCGATTTCAGCCCGTCCACCAGCGACCGGCGCAGCTGAGATTTTTGCTCTGCCGAGGTGATGCTGTATTCGCGATCGGCGTTCAGCGGACTCGCAATCACCCAGCCCGCATTGGCAGGATTGATCTCCGGCAGCGCACGCACGTTGCTGGTGATGACCGGACAGCCATTGGCCTGCATCTCCAGCACAGAGAAACCGTAAGTCTCCTGCCAGGTCGGTAACAGTCCGGCATCGCTCTGACGGAACAGCTGCATCAGTGCACTGTTTTCCATCTGTGAATGATGCGTAATGCAGCGATAGCGCTTGATGCGGTTCTCAATGTCGCGACAGAAAGCATCATCATCCTGGAACTGACGATGAGCAACGTTGCGACGTTTGGTGAGATCGCCAATCAGCTGCAGGTCCAGCTGCGACTCATCCAGCCGGTGCTCTTCAATCAGCTCACTGATTGCCAGCACCACTTCCGCCCCGCCTTTACGGTAGAACTCATTGCCGGCAAAGATCAGCTTCAGAACACCTGGCTGACGTGGCGTTTTTTGCTGAACGAACAGCTTTTGCGGCGGATGCAGCACCAGGGTTTTACGGCGGATTTGCTGCGCAACATCCGGTTTGAACAGTTTCATCTGGATGTTCAGCGTGGCGTCTGAGATGGCAATCAGCCCCAGACAGTTATCTTTTAACAGATAAGGAATAAGCCGCTTTAGCTCGGGATTGTCCTGCTTGGCAACACCCGCCACCGGCAGCACGCGCGGCAGTTCAGTTTCAAACGAGGCAACCCACTTCTGCTGAGTAATCGCAACTTCGTTGAACAGGTGAAGGATGTCAGCCCGCGATGCCCCGGAAAATGGCACAGGCTGAAAGACAAAGGTTTTATTCTTTTTAAGTAATCGGGTGCGTAACGGATTAATAAAATAGAACAGATTGCTCTTTTTCAGATTTATATATTCGTTATCCGGATTAACTAAGATATTACGTTGCTCCGGATACTGGTTATTCGTAATTCCAATTTTCATGATCGTCTTCCAGAGTCCTTTATGTCCAGAGTGATCTATATCACGCGATCGCGGCTGATACGTTTGAGCAATATCCTAAAAGCCTTTTCTGATGCGGCTTGCGCAGTTTTACTAATGATTGCGACCGGTGATAAAACGGTCACAGTTGTGTCTGATTATGAATCAGCGTTTTTTATTAACAGGTGTGTTTAATTGTGTCACCCTAACCCCCTGTTGAATAAAGCCAGAATTTTCCGGGCAATATTCACGCCAGTTGTTATGTCTATGTTTAATTATTTGTTAGCAATGCTATCAAAGCGAAGCGGCTTTTTAGTTCATAACTTTTAAAGTAATTAACCGCGCGGGATAACAGAAAGCCGGGGCTAACTGGCTGATGAGTGCCCCGGAAACCTGGCAGCAATAATAAAACAAACGATGAAACAAAAGATGCAGCCCGCTCACATTTGCACCCTTATTGCGCCCTGATTTGCGACATTTAAGTGCATCACGTCAGAAAGGATATGCTCGCCTCACTTCGCCGAAATGCTTATAATTTATTGTTTTTATTGACTTTAATAATCATATTCGGCTTAGCTATGTTGCTGGTACAAAAGTTGCAGGAGTCTCTCTATGCAGAAAGGAGAGCATTATGAAAGCAATCGTAATTGGTGGCGGTATTGGCGGAATGAGCAGCGCGATTGCGCTGGAGAAAGCCGGAATCGACGTTGAAGTCTTTGAAGCCGTTCAGGAGATGAAGCCTGTTGGCGCGGCCATTTCCATCTGGCCCAACGGCGTTAAATGCCTGAATGCGCTGGGAATGAAAACCGCGCTGCGTGAACTGGGCGGCAATATGGCCTATATGGCCTATCACGATGGCGCAACAGGTACACCCCTGACCCGCTTCAGCATGGCACCACTGGTGCAGCAGGTGGGCGAATATCCCTGTCCGGTAGCGCGGGCAGAACTGCAGGCGATGCTGATTGACACCTTCGGACGTGAACGGGTGCAGTTTGGCAAGCGCGTGATCCAGGTCGACCAGACTGAAAATGGCGTTATCGCAACCTTCTCTGATAACAGTCAGGCGCACGGCGATTTTCTGATTGCCGCCGATGGCACGCATTCCGTCGTCCGCGACTATGTGCTGGAAGAGAAGCTGGAACGACGTTATGCCGGTTACGTTAACTGGAACGGTCTGGTCACCATAGACGAACGCATTGCACCCGCCGATCAGTGGACCACTTTTGTCGGTGACGGCAAGCGAGTTTCACTGATGCCGGTCAGCGGCAATCGGTTCTACTTCTTCTTTGATGTACCGCTGCCGAAGGGACTGCCGCAGGATCGCAGCACCTTGAAAGCGGACTTAACTGGCTACTTCCAGGGCTGGGCGGAGCCGGTGCAGCAGTTGATTGCGGCAATTCATCCCGACACCACTAACCGGGTGGAGATCCACGACATCGAACCGTTCAGCCGCTTTGTCAAAGGGCGAGTAGCGCTGCTTGGCGATGCCGCCCACAGCACCACGCCCGATATTGGTCAGGGTGGCTGTGCGGCGATGGAAGATGCCGTGGTGCTGGCCGCGACGCTGGCTTCGCATTCGCTGGGCATCGAAGATGCCCTGCTGCGCTATCAGGCACGACGGGTTGAGCGGGTAAAAGATCTGGTGCTGAAAGCGCGTAAACGCTGTGATGTGACCCATGCGCGCGACCCGGCAGTTACGGCGGAGTGGTATCAGTCATTGAAAAACGAAACCGGTGAGCGGGTGCTGGCCGGAATGTGCGAAACCATTGAAGGCGGCCCGCTGGGCTAATCCAGGAAAACAGGGGCTGTCACCGCGACAGCCCTTTTATTATTAATCCGCCAGACCGCGATTTTTCAGCATCGGCTCCAGCTGAGGCGCTGTGCCCCGCCAGCTTTCATACAGCGCTTTGAGATCGCTGCTGTTGCCACGTGACAGAATCTTCTGCCGGAAGATTTCACCGTTCTCACGCGTCAGTCCGCCATGCTCCGCAAACCACTGATAGCCATCGTCGGCGAGCATCTGCGTCCAGATATAGGCGTAATACCCTGCGGCATAGCCTCCGCCCCAGATGTGCTGAAAATAGCTGGACCGATAGCGCGGTGGCACCGCCGTCAGCGCGATATTGTCGCTCTGCAACGCCTGCTGCTCAAACCCTTCCACGCTTTGCGGCGCGGCATCACGGTTAAGGCTGTGCCAGTGCAGGTCCAGCAGCGCGGCAGCCAGCAGCTCGCTCATCTCATAGCCTTTGTTGAATGTCGCGGCCCGGACGATCTTTTCATGCAGCTCAGCAGGCATTAATGCCTGAGTCTGATAGTGCCGGGCGTAGTTGCGGAACACCGCGGGCTCGCTGGCCCAGTGCTCATTGATCTGCGAAGGAAACTCAACGAAATCGCGCGGGGTTTCCGTGCCCGACAGGCTCGGGTAGCGCTGGCTGGCAAACAGGCCGTGCAGCGTGTGGCCGAACTCATGAAACATCGTGATAACGTCGTCCCAGCTCAGCAGCGCCGGTTCTCCGGCGGGCGGTTTGGTGTAGTTACAGACGTTGTAGATCACCGGTTTGCTGTCGAGCAGCGTTGACTGGTTGACGAAGTTACTCATCCAGGCACCGCCGCCTTTACTGTCGCGCTTGAAGAAGTCGGTATAAAACAGCGCCAGCGGCGTGTCGTCGGCATCGAAAATCTCATACACCTGCACGTCGGGATGATAAACCGGCAGATCCTGGCGCGGTGTAAAGCGGATGCCGTAGAGCTGCGTCGCCGCCCAGAAGACGCCATTCCGGAGCACCGAGTTCAGCTCAAAGTAAGGTTTAATCTGGCTCTCATCGAGATCGTAGCGGGCACGCCGTACCTGTTCGGCATAAAAACGCCAGTCCCATGCCTGCAGAGTAAAATCGCCCTGCTGCTTATCGATGGTCTGCTGAATGGCCGCCGCTTCACGTTCCGCACGGGCGCGCGCGGAAGGCACGATGTTGCGCATAAAGGCCAGCGCCGCATCGGGGGTTTTCGCCATCTGATCCTGCAGCTTCCACTCGGCATAGCTGGTAAAACCCAGCAGCCGGGCCTGCTCTGCCCTGACCTGCGCCAGCCGTAATACCAGCTCACGGGTATCGTTCTCATCGCCTTTTTCCGTGCGCGTCACGCCCGCTTTATACAGCGCTTCCCGGGTTGCGCGATCGGCCAGGCTCTGCAGCGCCGGTTGCTGCGTGGTGTTCTGCAACACCAGCAGCCAGCTTTTTTCCAGTCCGCGCGCCTGCGCTTCCGCCTGGGCCACTGCCAGGTCGGCCGGTGACAGTCCCGCCAGCTGTTGCAGATCATTAACGACCAGTCCGCCCGCTTTGGTGGCGGCCAGCAGTTTATTGGTGAAACGGGTACTGAGGCGCGCCGCTTCCTGATTCAGGGCTTTAAGCTGCTGCTTCTGTGCCTCCGGGAGATTGGCGCCCGCCAGCTGGAAGCGCTGCCAGATCACCTCAACCAGCCGTTTTGATTCGGCATCCAGTTTGGCGCGCTGCAGATAAACCGCATCGAGCCGTGAAAACAGCGGACGGTTCAGCATGATGTCGTCATTAAGCGCAGTAAGCTGCGGCGCAATCTCCTCATCTACCTGCTGCAGATAAGGGCTGGTATGGGCCGAGGTCATGGCGCTGAAGACCAGATTCACCCGATTGAGGAGCTGTCCGCTCTTCTCCAGCGCCTCAAAGGTGTTGAGAAAGGTGGGCGCTTCGCTGTTCAGGGCGATCGCCTCAACGTCCTGACGCTTCTCCTCAATGCCCGCCTGCAGCGCGGGCAGGAAATCCTGCTCCTCAATCTGGTCAAAGGGAGGCGCCTGGTAAGGCAGTGTGCTGACGCTAAAGAAGGGATTCTGACGGGCGTTCATGGTTCGCTCCTGATGGGCATCGCAAAGTCTTATCCTGACAGGTTGCCGCGAAAGCGCAACTCAGGCGATTTGCTGCTGATACACGCTGATGATTTCACCGGCAATGGCCACCGCAATCTCGGCGGGCAGCTTGCCTTTAACGTCCGGCAGGCCAATCGGACAGCGCAGGCGCGCCAGCGGCTCGCGGGCCACACCCTTGCCCGCCAGCCGGTAGCGGAAACGCTGATTTTTCGTCGCTGAACCGATGACGCCGGCATAGCGAAAGTCGCCGCGTTTCAGCACCGCTTCGCACAGTTCAAAGTCGAGCGGATGATGATGGGTCATAATGATGAAGTAGCTGCCCTCAGGCGCCTGGGCCACACAGTCAAGCGGGTCGTCCGGCTGCAGTGTGACCACGCCAGCCGGAACGTGGCTGAACTGATCCGGACGACTGTCGATCCAGTTTATGTGACAGGGTAACGTCGCCAGCAGATTCACCAGGGCCTGCCCGACGTGGCCCGCGCCAAACAGATAGATTTCCGGCTGCGCCTGAAGCAGCGGCTCAAACAGCAGCGTGGTTTTGCCGCCACAGCACTGTCCGAGCCGCGCACCGAGACTGTAATCCTCGGTGTGTGGCGCAGTGGCTCCACTTTGCAGCATCGCTCTGGCCTGAGCGATGCACGCAAACTCCAGATGACCGCCCCCGATCGTGAGAAAGCTCTCCTGCTGCGTGACAACCATTTTGCTGCCGCTGTCACGCGGCACTGAACCATGCTCACTGAGCACGGTAATTAATACGCAGCTCTGGCGTTTTTCACGCAGCTGATGCAGCACGCCGATCCAGTCATGATAGATCATCAATGGCTCCCGTCAGGCGCTGTACGCCCCAGAAGATCCGCTCCGGCGTAGCAGGCGCATCCAGCCCCGGGTGCTGATGGTAATCGTTAACGCTGGCGACCGCATCCTGCAGCGCGCACCAGGCGGCTATCCCTAACATAAACGGCGGTTCGCCCACGGCCTTGGAGTGGAACACCGTGTCTTTGGGATTTTTGCGGTTCTCCACCAGCGTCACCCGCAGATCAGCCGGGACATCGCTGATGGCTGGAATTTTATAGCTCGCCGGACCATCGGTCAGCAGTTGTCCTTTGTCACTCCACACCAGCTCTTCGCAGGTGAGCCAGCCTATGCCCTGGACAAAGCCCCCTTCAACCTGGCCGATGTCGATAGCCGGGTTCAGCGACGCCCCGACGTCATGCAGGATATCGGCACGCAGCAGGCGGGATTCGCCGGTTAAGGTATCGATCACCACCTCGCAGCAGGCAGCCCCAAATGCGTAGTAATAGAACGGCGTGCCGCGCCCGGCCAGCCGGTCATAATGAATGCCCGGCACGCGGTAGTAGCCGGTGGCGGAGAGCGGCACCTGATTGAGCCAGGCCAGCTTCGCTACCTCGGCAAAGGTGTAATGCTTTTCGCCAGCGCGCACCACGCCGTTACGGAAGCTCACCGCCGCCGCATCGCACTGATGCAACTTACAGAGCATGGCGGTCATGCGGTCGCGCAGGATTTCCGCGGCATTCTGCGCCGCTTTACCGTTGAGATCAGCGCCGCTGGAGGCCGCCGTCGGCGAGGTGTTGGGCACTTTGCCGGTGTCGGTGGGGGTGATCTGGATTTTATCGGTCTCAATCTGCAGCACTTCGGCGACAATCTGAATCACCTTGGTGTTGAGGCCCTGACCCATTTCGGTGCCGCCGTGGTTAAGCTGCACCGTGCCATCGGTGTAGATCAGGATCAGCGCGCCCGCCTGATTGAGGAAGCTGGAGGTAAAGGAGATGCCAAATTTCACCGGCGTCAGCGCCAGACCGCGTTTCAGCAGCGGACTGCGGGCGTTAAACGCTGTGATTTCCGCGCGGCGCGCCTGATAGTCGCTGCTCAGCTCCAGCTGTTCAGTGATCTCATCCAGCAGGTTGTCCTCTACCTGCTGGTGGTAATGGGTGATGTTGCGATCCTGCTTGCCGTAATAGTTGCGCTTGCGCAGCGCCAGCGGATCCAGTCCACGGTCTCGGGCGATATGATCCATGATCTGTTCAATCGCCACCATGCCCTGCGGCCCGCCAAAACCGCGATAGGCAGTGTTAGAGGCCGTGTTGGTGCGGCAGCGGTAGCCGGTTACCCGCGCATCGCCGAGATAATAGGCGTTATCGGCGTGGAACATAGCACGATCGACGATGGATCCGCTCAGATCCAGCGAATAGCCGCAGTTACCGGCCAGATCGATTTTGATGCCGCACAGACGCCCGTCCTCTTCCACGCCCGCGTCGTAGCGCACAAAGAACGGATGGCGTTTTCCGGTGACGCGCATATCGTCGCGGCGTGAGAGCCGCATCTTCGCCGCCCGGCCAGTCTGACGCGCCACGATAGCACAGAGACAGGCGACACCGGCTGCCTGCGTCTCTTTGCCACCAAATCCACCGCCCATCCGACGCATATCTATTGTTACCTGATTCAGGCTGATGCCCATCACTTCCGCCACCAGCTTCTGCACTTCAGTGGGGTTCTGAGTCGAGGAGAAAACCTGCAACTGCTGATCTTCGCCAGGAACGACCATCGCCGTCTGGGTTTCCAGATAGAAATGCTCCTGCCCGCCGATATGAAACGATCCGCTGACCCGATGCGGCGCACGCGCCAGTGCCGCGTCCACGTCACCGCGCTGATGGATGTGCGGTTCCTGCACAAAGCTGCCCTGCGCCAGCGCCTGCTCCACATCCAGCAGCGGTTCCAGCACCTCATACTCAATCACCGCCGCGGCTGCGCCAAGACGTGCAGCGTCCGGCGATTCCGCCGCCACAGCGATCACGATCTGCCCCAGATACTCCACCTTGTTATGGGCCAGCAGCGGATCGCCCGGCTCGAGCGGGCCAACATCATTAATGCCCGGCACATCCTGCCAGGTTAAGACGCTGACAACGCCAGGCACGGCATAACAGGGCTGCACATCTATGTGCAGGATGCGCGCATGTGCATGTTCACTCAGGCGCGGACAGAGGTGCAGCAGACCCGGCAGTTCCGGCTTGTCGTCGATAAAACGCGCCTCGCCGGAGACATGTTTTTCCGCGCTCTCATGACGGTGATTGCGACCCACGCCGCTCTGTAATTCCGCGGCATACTGCGCCTTAATCACCTCTTCGTTGAGTTCAGGACGGTTATGAGACATAGCGGGAGACCTCAAGACAGGTTATTTCGCCGTTATGGCGATGCCAGTAGCGGCGAAGCAGATTGCGTGCCACCTGAAGGCGGTAGTCACTGCTGGCGCGAAAATCAGAAAGCGGCTGGAAATCTTCAGCCAGCGCGGCGGCTGCCCGTGACACCGTCACGGCATTCAGCGGCTGACCGACCAGTGCCGCTTCACAGTGCCGGGCGCGCTGCGGTGTGGCTGCCATGCCGCCAAAGGCGATACGGGCGGAACTGACAATGCCCTGTTCCAATTGCAGGTTAAAGGCAGCGAACACGGCAGAGATATCATCATCCAGCCGCTTCGAGACTTTCCATGCCACAAAATCAGGTGACACCGTCACTTTATCGATACGAATGGCGCGGATAAACTCCCCTTTTTCCAGCTGCGTCTGGCGATAGCCGGTAAAGAACTGGTCAAGCGGCAGGCTGCGCTGCTGCTCTCCGCATTGCAGCAGCAAGCTGGCATTGAGGGCCAGCAGCACCGGCGAGGCGTCGCCTATCGGAGAGGCGTTACCAATGTTGCCGCCGAGTGTCCCCTGCAGGCGGATTTGCAGCGAAGCAAAACGCTGCAGCATCTCGCTGACGCCGGGAATGCGGCTGGCAAGAAACTCGCTGACCTGCTGCAGCGAGGCGCCCGCACCCAACAGGTAGTGGTCATCAAATTCGCTGCAGACTTTGAGCGCGGCAACCTGCTCCAGCGCAATCAGCAGCGGAATTTTTTTATGCTGCTGGGTGATCTGCAGGCTGAGATCGGTGCCACCGGCAATCAGCTTCGCGTCGGGATGCGCCTGATAGATTGCCGCCAGCTGGGACGGGGTTTTGGGCAGAAAGCAGCGATGCCCCTTATCGCCTATTTCCTGCATTCCCGGGGTGGCCAGCGCCTCGAGCCGCTGTACGGTGCTGGCAGCACTGTGATCGAACTGATCATTGACCGGCTGCGAGCAGAGCTGTTCTGCGGCTGCCATGATTGGCCGGTAGCCGGTGCAGCGGCAGAGGTTGCCCGCCAGCGCGGTTTCCGCCTGATGCCGATCCCAGCCCGCTGCCTTTTTTTGCAGGCTGAACAGCGACATCACAAAGCCTGGCGTACAGAACCCGCATTGTGAACCGTGGCAGTCAACCATCGCCTGCTGCGCCGGATGCAGTGCGCGACCGTGACGCAGATCCTCAACCGTGATCAGCTGCTTGCCCTGTAAGGCGGAGACCAGCGTCAGGCAGCTGTTGACCGTTTCATACTGCATCTCTCCCTCAACAGCTTTGCCCAGCGTGACGCTGCAGGCACCGCAGTCGCCGGAGGCACAGCCCTCTTTGGTGCCAGGGCGATGCTGACGGGTGCGCAGATAGTTAAGCACGGTGAGATTCGGGTCGAGCGCGTCTTCGCTGACCAGCTGATTGTTTAACAGAAACTGGATCATGCGGCTTGCTCCTGTGCATCGCGCTGCCAGACCGGACGACCGCCGACCCAGGTCTGGGCAATGTTGCGGTCGTCGCCCAGCGTCATTAACACGAACAGCTTTTCCCAGATATCTTTGCTGTTGCCGATGCGGAGTTGCTGCAGCGCAGAGACTGCCGGATCGAGCACCACAAAGTCCGCCTCTTTGCCGACGCTGAAATTACCGATTTCATGGTCGAGATCCAGCGCACGCGCCCCGCCCAGCGTGGCGTGATAAAAGGCTTCGGCGGCGCTGAGCCGGTAGTGCTGCAGCTGGCCCACCTTGTAGGCTTCGCCCAGTGTCTGCAGCATATTAAAAGTGGTGCCTGCGCCGACATCGGTGCCGATCCCCACTTTCACACCCTGCTGCCAGCTGCGTTTGATGTTAAACAGGCCGCTGCCGAGGAACAGGTTTGAGGTGGGACAGAAGGCAATGGAGGAATCGGTATCGTGCAGACACTGCCACTCCTGCTCTTCCAGATGCAGGCAGTGCGCAAAGACGCTGCGGCGACCGGTCAGCTGGTGATGATGATAAACATCCAGATAACCCTCGCGCTCCGGGAACAGTTCTTTCACCCAGGCAACCTCCTGCGGGTTTTCGCTGAGATGGGTGTGCAGCCAGGTATCCGGGAACGCCTGACGCAGCTGCTGCACTTTTTCCAGCAGCTGCGGGGATGAGGTCGGCGCAAAGCGCGGCGTCAGCGCATAATTCAGCCGTCCACGTTTGTGCCAGCGCTCAATCAGCGCCCGCGTCTGCTGGTAGCTCTGTTCCGGGGTTTCGATGAGATTGTCGGGCGCATTGCGATCCATCATCACTTTGCCGGCAATCAGCCGCATGTTCAGGGCTTCGGCGGCGCTGAACAGCGCGTCGACGGATTGCGGATGTACGGTGCCAAACACCAGCGCGCTGGTGGTGCCGTTGGAGAGCAGCTGATGCAGGAAAAAGGCGGACATCTTTGCCGCGTGATCCGGGCAGTGATACTGCGCTTCAACCGGGAAAGTGTAGTGATTCAGCCACTCCAGCAGCTGTTCGCCAAAGGCACCAATCATCTCCGTCTGCGGATAGTGAATATGGGTATCGACAAAGCCCGGCACAATCAGCTTGCCACGCAGATCGGTCACGGGATGACCTGCCAGCTTCGCCTCGCTGTTCTCCCAGCTATCCAGCCCAATTACGTGTCCGTCACGCAGCAGCAGCACGCCATCCTCCAGATAGCGAGCCTTTCCGGTCAAATCGTCGGGATGATTCACCACGCCAGTGAAGTCAAAGAAGCTGGCGCGTATCGCCGTATCGGTTGCTGATAGCATGGTATGTCCTTTCTGAAAGCGCGATTGATTATCTGCAGAGGAATCTCTATTAAAAACCCTGCAACCTGCGTGCCAGATCTGGAATGCAATAAAAACCTTAAATATCAGTATATTAATAAAAATAACAGGGTGTTGCGCAACAAAAGTGGCCTCCGGCAGCGTCGCAACCGTTTGCGGAGCCGATGCAAACGGTTGCGATGCGACATCGCGCAGACAGGTTAACCTGAGTATGGCCTGCCACCCGACAATCTGCCCTTTTACGGTGCAGGCTGCCCTGAAAAGGCGCAGCGGGATACCCGTTAAAATCCGTTTACAGGCCAGTCTGCTTTTCCACGCGCAGAAGCAGAAATGAAATGCTATGGTGAAGCCATCGACTCTGAAAATGGCATAAGGAACAGTGAGATGATTATTTTTGTCACCGGCGCGACCGCCGGTTTTGGTGAAAGCATCACCCGCCGCTTTATTGAGAACGGTCATAAAGTGATCGCCACTGGCCGACGCGCGGAACGTCTGAAAGCGCTGAAGGATGAGCTGGGCGACAGCCTCTATACCGTACAGCTGGATGTACGTAACCGTGCCGCTATTGAAGAGGCGGTGGCACAGTTACCGGCCGAATGGCGCAATATTGACGTACTGGTTAACAACGCCGGTCTGGCGCTGGGCATTGAGCCTGCGCACAAGGCTAACGTCGAAGACTGGGAAAATATGATCGACACCAACACTAAGGGGCTGGTCTATATGACCCGCGCCCTGCTGCCACAGATGGTGGAGCGGGATGTGGGTCATATCATCAATATCGGTTCCATTGCCGGCAGCTGGCCGTATGCCGGGGGCAACGTTTACGGAGCGACCAAAGCCTTTGTGCGTCAGTTCAGCCTGAACCTGCGTACCGATTTGCACGGCACCGCGCTGCGTGTGACCGACATTGAGCCGGGTCTGGTTGGTGGTACCGAATTTTCCAATGTGCGCTTTAAAGGCGATGATGACAAAGCCGGTCAGGTCTATGAGGGCGCTACCGCCCTGACGCCGGAAGATGTGACTGAAGCGGTCTGGTGGGTCGCCACACTGCCTAAGCATGTCAATATCAATAGCCTGGAAATGATGCCGGTCAGCCAGACGCTGGCGGGCCTGAAAGTGCATAAGCCGTAAGCCTCTGCCGCGCTAGCCACTACGGCTGGCGCTAGCCGCGTCCCCAGCCCAGCACGATGATCAGCATGCCGCTGAAGGCAATCAATGCACCGCTCCAGTCCCACGCACTTAACTTCACGCCATCCACTACGCGTAACCAGAGCAGTGCGGTCAACACATAGACACCCCCATAGGCGGCATAGACCCGTCCACTGGCGGCAGGATGCAGCGTCAGCAGCCAGACAAACAGCGCCAGACTCGCCGCGGCGGGCAGTAACAGCCACGCCGATCCGCCTTTTTTCAGCCATAGCCACGGCAGAAAGCAGCCGGTGATCTCCGCCAGCGCGGTAATAAAAAACAGCAAGGCGGTCTTAATCAGCACCCTTACCTCTCCTGAACGTAAACAAACGACTCACCGCTGGTGAGCAAAGAAACGGCGATGATATACTATGAGTACTCGCTGCAACAGCCGTCCCGGATGGCGATGTTTGCGTTAACTAAAGGAAATTGTGATGAAAAAAATGATCCCTGCCGTGCTGATGGTGCTGCTCTCCACAGCGGCGTTGACTGCCACTGCGAATACTAATCGTCTGATCATTGAAGATGGCAGTTCTGCGCTGAGCAATGAAGCAGCGCGTCAGGACAAAGAGCAATGGAATGACACGCGTATGCTGCGCAACAAAGTGAACACCCGCGTCGAAAAAGAGTTTGATAAAACCGATCGCGCCTTTGATACCCGCGACAAGTGCGAGCAGAGCCTCAATCTCAACGCGTACTGGGAACCTAACACCCTGCGTTGTCTGGACCGCCGTTCAGGTCGCCCGGTAGCGCCGTAAATTTGAGCTATAGTAATGACGGACGACTAACATAAGGAAGACGTGATGAAGCTACAGAGGGTTTTGTTAAGCGCGGCGTTATTTGCTCTGCCGCTGATGGCGCAGGCATCCTGCGAATCGGTAAAAGCCGATATCAGCCAGAAGATTATTCAGAACGGCGTACCTGAATCGGGTTTTAGTCTCGATATCGTTGCCAACGATCAGGTCGATCAGGCGGGCGGTCAGGTCGTTGGACATTGTGAAAACGACACACAAAAGATTGTTTACAAGCGTACAGGCCGTGACGATGAAGCCAGCGTCCCAGCCAGTGCCGGCAGTTCTCAGGACGCGCCAGCACAGTAGTGAGCACCAAACCAGGGCGACATCCTGTCGCCCTGCCCGTTATTCCGCCTGTTCCGGCCGCTGACGCGGCATCATCCATGCCACTCCCACCGCAAACAGAGCAATCACCAGGGCTACCACGAATACCCAATGCAGGGATGCGGCTATCGCTGCGACCATCTGCTGCAGGTTTTCCGGCTGTAACTGCTGGCGGCTGGGCTCGGACATAATCTGCTGCACCGGATCCTGCACCTGCGGCAGACGCCACTGCAGATTAAGATTCAGCACCGCCCCCATAATCGCCGTCCCTACCGCCGAACCCATCATCCGGCTGAACATAATAGAGGCGGTACAGATGCCCCGGATCTGGTAATCCGCCTGGTTCTGCACAGAGACCAGGAAGGTGGTGCTGGTCATCCCCATGCCGGTGCCGATCAAAAACGCCGTGAAGCCCGCCTGATAGAGGGAGCTGGCGGGCTGCAGGAACAGCAACAGGGCGCTGCCGGCGACCAGCAGCAGCGCGCCGAGCTGGGCAGTAAAGCGGTAGGAGGTGTGCAGCATCAATCTGCCACTCAGCGTGCTGGCCAGCGGCCAGCCAATCGACATCATTGCCAGCACACTGCCCGCCTGTAACGGTGAGCCGCCGCTGATCCCCTGAATCCAGGTGGGCAGAAACGCGCTGATGCCCATCATCGCCGCCCCGATAATCAGGTTACCCGCATTCCCTGCCACAATTAGCCGGCTGCGCCAGATCACCAGCGGAAACAACGGTGCCGCAGCACGCTGCTCGTGACGCTTGAGCTGCCAGCCCGCGAACAGAGAGAAAAGCAGGAACGGCACCAGCCAGAGGCCCAGCTGTTCCGCCTGCAACAGTGCAATCAACAGGGCCGTCACGCAAAGCATCAGCCAGCTACTGCCCGCCAGGTTCAGCGGCTGCGATAACTCCTCTTTCTGATGCGCCGGTAACCAGCGCGCCAGCATCAGCATACTGATCAGGCCAATCGGCAGATTGACCCAGAAAATCACCGACCAGCTAAAGTGCTGCACCAGCCAGGCGCCGGTCAGCGGCCCCACTATCGCCGCCACACCCCAGACACTGGAGAGCCAGCCCTGCACGCTGGCGCGTTCACGCGGCGAATAGATGTCGGCCACGATGGTGGAGCTGAGTGGCATGATGGCACCCGCGCCAAGGCCCTGAAAGGCCCGGAAAAGAATCAGCCAGGTCATGGTATGGGCAAAGCCACAAAGCATCGATCCCACCAGGAAAATCGAGGTGCCGACGAAAAACATCGTTTTGCGCCCCACCATATCCGCCAGCCGCCCATAGAGCGGCACGCTGACCGCCTGCGTCAGCAGATAGATGGAGAAGACCCAGCCAAACTGCGAAAAACCGCCAAGGTCAGCAATAATGGTCGGCATCGCGGTGGCCACAATCGTGACTTCAATGGCCGCCATAAACATCGCCAGCATGCAGGCGATTAAGATCCAGTGGCGATGTCCGGTATGGATTTGTGCGCTGTCAGTCATAGGGTTCCTTTTTTAATCTGCAAGGCTAGCTGAAAAACAGCCAGTGCAGTTTCCCACGCGTGCGCATTTTCTGCGCCATCTGTGACGGTGTAACATAAAGTCGATGAATTTTTTTTATTGTCGCATTAGCCCAGCGGCTACGCGGCTTTATCACGCTTTTAACCTGTTTCTATCTGCCTGATTTCGGGCTTAAAAGCTGGCTTGTACAAAAAAGGCCTGCTATAGCATTACACCATCTTATTCGGTATTCACTGAAAAAGAGTGGATAAACAGTCATTTTATCTACATTTTATCGCAGTTTCGGTATTGGGCGCGGCGGCAGTTTTTGCCGTACCTGTCGGGCTGTTTATGGTTGTTATAACAATTGAGATCGTTATCAGGGAGATTCTCCTATGCAAAATGCTTCACTGGCCCGACGCGCCGGTCTGGCACTGCTTGCAGTGGTCGCGGTGATCGCGGTGCTGATCTGGGGCTTAGGCTGGGATCAGCTGGTCGCACGTAAAGTCGATCTGCTTTATCTCGGGCAACAACACCTTTTCTTAGTTTTCTGGTCAATGCTGTTCGCCCTGCTGGTCGGTATTCCCAGCGGCATCCTGCTTAGTCGCCCGTTTGCGCGTCGCTGGGCCGAGTATGTGATGCAGATTTTCAATGTCGGTAACACCCTGCCACCGCTCGCGGTGCTGGCACTGGCGATGGTTATTATCGGCATTGGCGACCGTCCGGCGCTGATTGCGCTGTTTCTGGCGTCGCTGCTGCCCATCGTCCGCAATACCTTCTCGGGTCTGAGCGCGGTTCCTCCGTCGCTGATTGAGGCCGCCAACGGCATCGGCATGACCAAATGGCAACGTCTGCGTCAGGTTGAGCTGCCCAACGCGATGCCGGTGATCCTCTCTGGCGTGCGTATCGCCACCGCTATCAACGTTGGCACCGCGCCACTGGCCTTCCTGATTGGTGCCAGCAGTTTTGGCGAGCTGATCTTCCCGGGTATCTATCTGAATGACTTCCCGACCCTGATTCTGGGTGCCGTTGCGACTGCGCTGGTGGCACTGGTTCTGGATATGATGCTGGCCGCGCTGGGCCGCTTTCTGAGTCCGCACGCTGCGGCCTGACCACAAGGAGCTTTGCAATGCTAACGAAGTGGATTAAGAAAAGCGCTGTCGCGCTGACCGCGACGCTGCTGCTCAGCCAGACGGCACAGGCGGCTGCCCCGCTGGTAATGGCAACCAAGAGTTTTACCGAGCAGCATATCCTGTCAGCCATGACGGTACTCTGGCTGCAAAAGAAAGGTTTTGAGGTGGTCCCTAAACGCAATATCGCCACCACCATTGGCCGTAACGCGCTGCTGAATAAACAGATTGATATGGTCTGGGAGTATACCGGTACGTCACTGATTATCTTCAACCACATCAGCCAGCCGATGTCTTCACAGCAGGCGTATGAGACGGTGAAACAGCTGGACGGAAAACTGGGACTGGTCTGGCTGAACCCGGCGCCGATGAACAACACCTACGCCTTTGCCATGACTCAGGAGCGGGCCAAAAAAGAGGGCATCAATACGATGTCACAACTGGTCGCGAAAGTGGAACAGGTTCGTCAGTCTGACCCGGACCACAACTGGCGGCTGGGGCTGGACCTGGAGTTCGCGGGGCGTTCAGACGGCCTGAAACCGCTACAGAAGACTTACAACCTGGCGCTGGATCGCCCGCAGATCCGTCAGATGGACCCGGGTCTGGTTTATAACGCTATTCGTGACGAATTCGTGGATGCCGGTCTGATCTACACCACCGATGGCCGGGTTAAAGGCTTTAATCTGAAAGTGCTGGAGGATGATAAACACTTCTTCCCAAGCTATAACGTGACGCCGGTCGTACGTCAGGATGTGCTGGCGAGCCATCCAGGGCTGGATAGTGCCCTTAATCAGCTCTCTGCACAGATCACCAATGAGGCGATTACCGAGCTGAACAAGCGGGTCGATATCGACCATGAGTCACCGGAAAAAGTGGCACGTGATTTCCTTCAATCCAAAAACATGCTGTAAGGAGGCACTGTGGATACCCTTCACTACATCATGGATAACTGGAGCACCCTGCTCACCCTGAGCTGGCAGCACAGCTGGCTGGTGCTGGTTGCGGTCGGTCTGGCCATTGTGATTGGCGTGCCGCTGGGCATTCTGATCGTGCGCGTCAGATGGCTGGCTACACCGATTCTCGGTATCGCCACCGTAGTACTGACCATTCCGACTATTGCGCTGTTTGGTCTGATGATCCCGCTGTTTTCGCTGATCGGTCAGGGCATCGGCGCGCTGCCAGCGATTACCGCCGTGTTTCTCTACTCGCTGCTGCCGATTGTGCGCAACACGCATACCGCGCTGGAGAATCTGCCGGACGGTTTGCGTGAGGCCGGTCGCGGCATCGGCATGACCTTCTGGCAGCGTCTGCGCTGGGTTGAAATCCCGATGGCGCTGCCGGTGATTTTCGGCGGCATCCGAACCGCCGTGGTGATGAACGTTGGCGTGATGGCGATTGCCGCCGTGATTGGCGCGGGCGGTCTGGGCCAGCTGCTGCTGGATGGTATCAGCGGCAGTGATATTCGTATGCTAATTGCTGGCGCATTGATGATTTGTCTGCTGGCTATTTTTCTTGACTGGCTGCTGCACCGTTTGCAGCAGGCGCTGACTCCAAAGGGGATTCGATAATGATTACGCTGGAAAACCTGACGAAAACCTTTACTCAGAAAAACGGCACCACCAATAAAGCCGTCGATAACGTCAGCCTGCATGTGCCAGCCGGTGAGATGTGCGTGCTGCTGGGTCCATCGGGCTGCGGTAAAACCACCACGCTGAAGATGATTAACCGCCTTATTCCGGCCACCAGTGGCCGGATCCTGATTAATGGCGAAGACACCAGTACGCAGGACACAACCACCCTGCGCCGCAACATTGGCTATGTGATCCAGCAGATTGGTCTGTTTCCCAACATGACCATCGAGGAGAACATTACCGTCGTGCCGCGCATGCTGGGCTGGAATAAGAAGCAGTGTCATGAGCGCGCTACAGAGTTAATGAGCATGGTTGCGCTGGACCCTAAAAAGTTCCTGCACCGCTATCCGCGTGAGATGTCCGGCGGTCAGCAGCAGCGTATCGGCGTGATTCGTGCGCTGGCTGCGGATCCACCGGTATTGCTGATGGATGAGCCGTTCGGTGCTGTCGACCCAATTAACCGTGAAGTGATTCAGAACGAGTTTCTCGATATGCAGCGTCAGCTTAAGAAAACCGTAATGCTGGTGAGCCACGACATTGATGAGGCGCTGAAGCTCGGCGATCGCATCGCAGTATTTGGTCAGGGTAAAATCGTGCAGTGCGCCAGCCCGGATGAGTTGCTGGCTACCCCGGCCAATGAGTTTGTCGGCTCGTTTGTCGGTCAGGACCGCACCCTTAAGCGCCTGCTACTGGTGCAGGCGGGTGACGTGACCGATCAGCAGCCGACTATCACCGTGCGCCGCTCGACGCCGCTGGAAGAAGCCTTTGGCACCATGGATGACAACGATATGCGGTCGATTACTGTGGTCGATGAGGATGGCAAACCGCTGGGCTTCGTGAAGCGGCGTGAGGCGCGAAACGTCAGTGGCCGTTGTGAAGAGAAGCTGCACACCTTTAAGGTGACCGGTAAAGCCGAAGAGAACCTGCGTGTGGTGTTGTCGAAACTTTATGAGCACAACACGGTCTGGATGCCGATTGTCGATGAAGAGGGTCGCTACAGCGGGGAGATTTCGCAGGATTATATCGCGGATTACCTCAGCTCGGGTCGAACCCGTCGTCGTCTGAATCCATAGTCCAGTCAGACGAAAGGGCCGCCATGGCCCTTTCAATCGCAAAGAAACCCTAATCTGGGTGAAACTGACAGCAATACAAAAGCTTAATGCGCAGGGAACTGGGTCAGAAGAGGAAAGCGTCACGCCGCCCGGATAAAAACGCCGGGAGCGTTTTTGAACAACGCAACGCGTTGGCCCGGCTAAGGGCGCACCTCATAGATGAGGTGCGTAATCGCGCGGGTCGAGCAGTCAGGGATGACTCTTTTGCGTCTTTCCGATCTGACCCAGTTCCCTTCGCAGGCTCGCTCTTAAAGCGAATCAGTTTACTGGCTGCGTCGGACCATTCTTTCTGGTGCTTCAGGTAATGGCTCAGGGAGCATACGCCCTCCGCAAAGACGCAAAACCCGCCATCCCTGGCTCGCGATACTTTGCTACACGCGTATGCTCCCATCGCTTTAATTTCTGTGTTGTCTGTAAGAAATACATTGATCCTTCTGTGTTTCTAAACTTCCTGATTATCTGCTTTTAACTTCCAGTCAGCGTTTCCGCTTCAACCTCGTCCACCGCATGTGCCTCATCTGGCAGCACCAGATTGAGCACAATCGCCAGAATGCCGCCGGTCGTCACCGCGTGACCAAATAAATTGTTAATCAGCGGCGGGAACTGCTTCAGCACCTCCGGCACCGCTTCTACTCCCAGTCCAATCCCAAATGAGATCGCGACAATCAGCATCTCGCGGCGGCCCAGCGGTGTCTGCGTCATCACCCGGATACCGGCAGCGACTACACTGCCAAACATCACCACTGTCGCCCCGCCCAGCACGGGCGGCGGGATCTGCTGCAACAGCGACCCGACATAGGGAAAGAGCCCCAGCAGCGCCAGCATAATCCCCAGCAGCATACCGACATAACGACTGGCAACGCCGGTCATCTGGATCACGCCATTGTTCTGCGCAAACGTGGTGTTAGGAAAGGCAGAAAAGACCGCGGCCAGCACGCAGCTCAGGCCATCGGCAACAATGCCGCCCTGCAACCGCTGCTGAAAAGGTTTGCCGGTAATCGGCTGTTGTGAAATCAGGCAGTTAGCGGTGAGATCCCCGACCGCTTCAATCACCGCAATCACAGACACCAGCGCAATCGGCAGAAAAATGGTCCAGTCAAAGGCGAAACCAAACCGGAAGAAAGCAGGCAGCACCAGCCAGCTGCTCTCCGGCGCGGCCCTGAGTTGCAGATGACCAGTTAAGGCTGCTGCAATACATCCCACCGCAATGCCAGCCACCACCGCCACCAGTCGCGCCCAGCGGTTACGTGAGCGGTTCAGCGCCACAATCACCAGCAGCGTCAGTGCGCCCAGCGTCAGATTCCCCGGTGAGCCAAAATCTGTGGCGTTGTGACCACCCGCCCAGTCAGTAATGCTGACTTTAATCAGGCTGATGCCTATCAGGGTAATGACCGTACCGGTCACCACCGGCGTCAGTACTTTGCGCAGCGTGCCAACGCAGCGACTAATCAGAACCGGGATCAGCGCCGCGACCAGATTGCAGCCAAACAGCATCGCCATAATCTCTTCCGGCGAGCCGCCACGCCCTTTTACCATCAGGCCACCGGAGAGAATCACCCCCAGAAATGCAAAACTGGTTCCCTGCAGACAGATCATGCCCGCGCCAACGCCATAAAAACGTCGGGCCTGCATAAACGTGCCTAAACCGGAGACGAACAGCGACATGCTAATCAGATAAGGAATATAGGCCTGCAATCCCAGAACCGAGCCAATAATCAGCGGTGGTGTGATAATGCCCACCACGCTGGCCAGCAGATGTTGCAGCGCGGCGAAGAACGCCGGGACGGGGCCAATGCGGGCTTCAAGCCCATATAACAAACCTTTCTCGTGCGAATGCGACATGGTGGTGCTCCGGCTCTGTGTGATAAGCGGAGTTAATGCATTTTCTGCGCCATGACATCAGGGTTTCGCGACAGTCGATCCAGGTCTTTCAAATTTAAACAGAAATAGTTGCAGACAGTCCGGGATGAGCCTGAAACTTTAGGCTCACCCCGGACCCAGTTGATTTGTTTTGTTTCATAATCAGGCGATCTTTGCACTCACAGCGTGCAAAGCATCCTTTTCCAGCAGTGAAATATCGACCCAGGACGTGAGATCGCGCTGTTCAGCGCGTGGCAGATAAGGCAGTTCGCCCAGCAGTGGCGCAGCAATTTTTTCCTGCAGCACTTCAATAATGTCGCTGTATTGTGCCAGTCCCGGATTGATGCGATTCGCAACCCAGCCCACCAGTGGTAGTCCATCCCGCGCTATCGCCTCTGCCGTCAGCAGAGCATGACTGATACAACCCGACTGGATGCCGACCACCAGCACCACCGGAAGCTGTTGCTCAACGACCCAGCAGGAGAGCGGACGTCCGTCATTCATCAGGCTGCGCCAGCCGCCTGTGCCCTCAATAACCACGCGATCGGCCTGCTGCGTCAGGCTGGTTAATCCCCGGGTCAGCAATCCGTAATCGATAATCTGCCCCGGATGTGTGCAGATTTCCTCTTCCTGGAAAGCCAGCGGATTGATCGCCAGATAGGGTAAGTCGATAGATGACGAACTTTGCAGAACCTGTGCATCTTTGTTACGCAGGCCATCAGCGGTTTTAATGGCACAGCGCGCGACGGGCTTGTAGCCCACAGCCTTCTGTCCGGTCTGGATAAAACTTTGTAACAGCGCGCGGGACACCACCGTTTTGCCCACTGCGGTGTCGGTGCCGGTAACAAATAATCTGTTCACACAACTTCTCCTCTCGAACCGTTGCGGTTAATCGGTGATTAACCTTGCTGCGAAACGGTATTTTAAGGAATGAAGGATGAGAATGGATTGCGTTAGCGCAAGTTCAGGTCTGCTTAACCTTGCAACAGTTTCACTAACAGGTGCCCGTTGTAGAGTGCGTCCTTGATCAGCGCGGCACCGCCCAGCGTTCCAGGCTCGCTGAATTCAGTGGGTGCCAGCTGAATGCCGGCGCTGTAGGCAGGCAGTGACTGCTGCAGAATAGTGTTGCTTACCGCGGGAAACAGCACATCAGCGGCGGCATTAAGAGGAGAACCGATAAGAATATGTTGTGGATTGAAGATATTAACCATCATTGCCAGGATCCGCCCAACGTGATGCCCGACGCTGGCAATGGTGTCACGCGCCAGACGATCGCCCGACTGCGCGGCCGCACACAGTGACTGAAGCGTCAGCGGCTGGTTATTGAGCAGGCTGTCAGGCTGGGCAGGCAGTCGCTGCGCCGCCAGCGCCAGTAAACTGCCAGTGCTGGCTACCGTCTCCAGACAACCATGATTCCCGCAGTAACACTGCTGGCCATAAGGGTCAATCTGAGTATGGCCAATCTCGACCAGCGCCCGACCGCTCTTATGCAGCAGCTGACCGCCACTGATGACGCCAGCTCCCACAGTTTCATCAATCACAATCTGAATCACATCCTGGGCACCGCGCGAAGCACCAAACAGCGACTCCGCCAGCGTCCAGGCTGAAATGTCATGCTGTACAAACACCGGCAAGCCGGTTCGCGCCGCCAGCGCATCGCCCAGCGGCATATCGCGTACCTGATAACCCGGCAGCCGATGCACCACGCCTGACGCAGCGTTGATCAACCCCGGCAGCGTAATGGCGATGGCCGTGAGACGTTCCAGCTTCTTCTGATGGCGAATAAAGAAAGCATCGACCTGTTCAATCAACGAGGTCAGTAAGGGCTGAGCAGATTCATCGGGCAGCGGGAGACGCTCTTCTGCCAGCTCACGGCTGCTGAGATCGCGCAGCGTAAAGGTCATGGCACCGCGATGCAGACGAATCGCCAGATAGTGCCAGGCGTCGGTATCCAGTATCAGGCCAATCGCCGGACGGCCACGGCTGCCGGGATCCTGAAACTCGGTCTCCTGCACCAGATGCGCATCCAGCATCTCACGCACAATTTTGGTTATGCTGGCCGGAGCAAGCTGAGCACGGCGGGAAAGTTCGATACGCGAAATGGGACCGTAACGGTCAATTAATCGATATACGACACCTGCATTGGTCTGCTTGATCTGGTCAATGTGGCCAGGTTGACTGTCCGGATTCACAACCCTGCTCCCGGTTATTTTCGCGCTTCTAAATAAACATGCGCCATGGTGAGGCAGATCAGGCGACAGCGTCAAATATTTGATTAGAAATGTGATTTATCGCACAGATTGATGCTGTGTCGCGCTCGCTTCAGACCCGGTTTTCCCGCAGCAACGTCATCATATTCTCCATCTGTGCATTTATTTCGCGTCCGGCTGACCAGACCAGCCAGAGTTCTGAAATCGCATCCTCTTCCGTTAACGGCAGCCAGACCAGATCGGCCAGCCGCGCCCGGCGAAAAGAGGCGGGCAGAATGGAAACGCCTAAACCGGTTGCCACCAGCCCCAGGATGGTCATCGCTTCACCGACTTCCTGAGTAATGTAAGGCTTGATGTGGTAGCGGTGCAGCAGTGCCAGAATGTCGCTATAGAGCGCGGTTCCGCCCTGAGGATCGAAAAAGACAAAGGGTTCAGCCGCCAGCGCCGTCACAGAGATCTTTTCAGCCTCAGCCAGCGGATGCGCCTTGTGGACCACGGCATAGAGCGGCTCGCTCAGCAGCAGCTGATGACGCAGGTCGGCGGGCAGCGGCGTGTTGCGCATCACGCCGAGGTCGAGCCGTCCGTCATGTAACGGGGCCAGCTGCTGGCGGGTATTAATCTCCTGCATCTGAATATGCACCTGTGGCCAGCGCTGTCGGAACCGGAAGAGCGCATCAGAAACGACAGCGGTAAAGGGTGCCGACGAGGTAAAGCCGATACGCAGCTCTCCCTCTTCACCACGATGCAGCCGGGCAGCACGATCGGCGGCCTGCTCAACCTGCAGGATTATCGTGCGGGCATCACTCAGCAGTTGCTGTCCGGCAGCGGTAAGCTGCACGCTGCGGTTGGTGCGATTGAACAGCCTTGCGCCGGTCTCCGCTTCCAGCTGAATAATCTGCTGACTGAGCGGCGGCTGGGAAATATTCAGACGCCGGGCCGCCCGCCCGAAATGGAGCTCTTCCGCCACCGCAATGAAGTAGCGCAAATGACGCAGTTCGATATTCATATTTTAAACGTCTTATTTGAGATTATTAATATATTAGACAGCATAATGCCGCTTTCCTAAGCTGACGACAGGTTTTCTGACTAAGAGGAAGATGTGTGAGTCGCTCAATACAGGCAACAGTGGATGAGAAAGCGGTGACTGAACCGCAGGCGTCCGTTGCCGCAGCAGGTTATATCCGGCGGGGAACACCCGCTTTTATGCGCGTCACGCTGGCGCTTTTCTCTGCCGGGCTGGCGACCTTTGCCCTGCTCTACTGTGTGCAGCCTATTCTGCCGGTGCTGTCACAGCAGTTTGGTGTTTCTCCGGCGACCAGCAGTCTGTCGCTCTCAATCTCTACCGGCCTGATGGCGCTGGGCCTGCTGGTGACCGGGCCGCTCTCAGATGCCATCGGGCGAAAATCGGTGATGGTGACCGCTCTGATGCTGGCGGCCATTTGCACGCTGATCTCCGCCACCATGACCAGCTGGCACGGCATTCTGATTATGCGGGCGCTGATGGGACTGTCGCTCAGCGGTGTTGCGGCGGTCGGTATGACCTATCTGAGCGAGGAGATGGATGCGCGGGTCGTCGCCTTTTCGATGGGGTTATATATCAGCGGTAACTCCATTGGCGGGATGAGCGGGCGTCTGTTAAGCGGTGTCCTGACCGACCTCTTATCCTGGCGCATCGCCGTGGCGGTGATTGGCTGTTTTTCGCTGGCTTCAGCACTGATGTTCTGGAAAATCCTGCCTGCATCGCGTCATTTCCGCCCTATTACGCTGCGCCCGCGCAATCTGCTGATTAACTTCCGGCTGCACTGGCGCGATCCGGGCCTGCCCTGGCTGTTTGCCGAAGGTTTTCTGCTGATGGGTGCCTTTGTCACCCTGTTTAACTATATCGGCTACCGTTTACTGGATGCGCCCTGGCATCTCAGCCAGGCCGTGGTGGGTCTGTTGTCGGTGGTCTATCTCACCGGCTCCTGGAGTTCACCTAAAGCCGGTGCGCTGACCACCCGCCTGGGACGCGGGCCGGTGATGCTGGGCGCGACAGCCATCATGCTGCTGGGTCTGCTGGTCACTGCCTTCGACTCGCTCTGGCTGATTCTGCCCGGAATGATGCTGTTCACCGCCGGCTTTTTTGCCGCCCATGCGGTCGCCAGCGGCTGGATTGGTCCCCGTGCACGCCGGGCGCGTGGGCAGGCTTCGTCGCTCTATCTGTTCAGCTACTATGTGGGTTCCAGCGTGGCGGGCACGCTGGGCGGTCTGTTCTGGCATAATTTCGGCTGGAGTGGAATCACGCTGTTTATCAGCGTCCTGTTAATCCTGGCGCTGCTGGTTGCCTGGCGTCTGCATAGTAAAAGACTCTGACTGATTTTTCTCATGCCAGGCCCCGACCTCTCCGGCGGGTCTGGCTGCTTGTCACGCTGAACATTCCCTTCAGATCCATAACAAACAAAACGTGCTTTTCCCGCTATAATCCTTTTTATTGTAATAATTCATCTGCTTTGCCTTTTAACACGGCAACAAGGAACGCCTGTGGCTCTCTACTATTACGTTAATAAACAATCGGGATATAACGATAATCATGTTGTTCATGCCGCGGGCTGCCCCCATCTTCCCGACATGAATAACCGACTGTTTCTGGGCAGTTTTTATCATGTGAACGCCGCTATTCTGCAGGCAAAAAAATATTATGCGGGCGCCATCGGCTGCGAAAACTGCTGTCCGCTTAATCACAGCGACCCGCAGGCCAGTCAGCTCAGCGTGGCCCTGAAACATACTCCGCCATCGCGTTAATCGACTGGACAGCACGGAGGTAAAACGCTTTCCGCTGTGCTGTTCAATGACATTCTGCCTGAGGGCAAACCCCTGCTCTGAATGATGTCTGCACCGCTTCGCCCTCGATAACCTCAGGCTATCGCCCTGTCACAGGGCGATAATAAAAAATCAGCAATAAAAGGCATTTATAAGGTTTCGCTTCCCGCTTTATTCACTACAATGGTCAGTAATTTGTGACGCAGGTCACTTTCGCTGGATGTTTCTGCCACATCCGATTTCGCTGTACTGACTGACTTGACTCCTCATGCAACCAACAACTGTTTCACGTAAAACTGCCTGGCTACGCGTGGTATTGCTGGCCATCGCCGCATTTGTCTTCAATACCACCGAGTTCGTGCCGGTTGGCCTGTTATCTGATATCGCTGCTGACTTTTCAATGCAGACGGCTGATGTCGGGATCATGCTGACCATCTACGCCTGGGTCGTCGCGCTGCTTTCACTGCCGCTGATGCTGCTGACCCGCAATATTGAGCGACGGCTGCTGCTGGGCGTGCTGTTCCTGATATTTATCGTCAGCCACGTGCTTTCAACCGTCGCCTGGGATTTCCGGTCGCTGATGGTGTCGCGCGTCGGCATCGCTCTGTCTCATGCGGTGTTCTGGTCGATCACCGCCTCGCTGGCGATTCGTGTTGCCCCGGCGGGTAAGAAAACCCAGGCGCTGAGTATGCTGGCGACCGGTACCGCGCTGGCGATGGTGCTGGGCGTGCCGATTGGCCGCGTGGTGGGTCAGTATCTTGGCTGGCGCACCACTTTCGGCGCGATTGGTCTGTCGGCGCTGGTGCTGATGATCATGCTGGTACGTATTCTGCCGCGCCTGCCGAGTGAGCATACCGGCTCGCTGAGCAGTGTGCCGATGCTGTTTCGCCGTCCGGCGCTGGTCAGCATGTACCTGCTGGTGACGCTGGTGGTGACCGCGCATTACACCGCCTACAGCTATATCGAGCCATTTATGCAGACCGTCGCCCACTCCAGCGGCAATTTCACAACCCTGCTGCTGCTGCTGTTTGGTTCAGCGGGCATTGTCGGCAGCCTGCTCTTCAGTACGCTGGGTAACAAATTTCCTTCCGCCCTGCTGATTGCCGCCATTGCGCTGATCACCCTTTGCATGGGCCTGCTGATTTTTGCCGCCGTTCGCCCTGCCGCTATCTCCACGCTGTGCGTTGTCTGGGGAGTGGCGATGATGATGATCGGGCTGGGTATGCAGGTGCGGGTGCTCTCGCTGGCACCGGATGCCACGGATGTCGCGATGTCCCTGATGTCCGGCATCTACAATATTGGTATTGGCGCGGGCGCGCTGCTGGGTAATCAGGTCAGTCTCCATCTGAGCATGGCGGAAGTGGGGAACGTCGGCGGGATGATTGGTCTGGTGGCATTGCTGTGGTGTGTTTATATTTTCCGACGCTATCCGCAGTTACGCAGCAACGGATAATCAGCGCCGTACCAAATAAAAAAGGCTTCAGATAAGTGGGTTTATCTGAAGCCTGTTTATGATTATTTATAGCGCCTGTTACTTATAAAGAATGGCTGTGCCATGCAGGTTGTTGCTGCCAGAGGTCGAAGTGATGCGGAAAGACTTTGCGCCGACATCGCTGGCCTTCTCTGACAATTGCTGCTCCAGCGAGGTCAGATTCGTACTGCCCGTTGCGCTGATGACACCGATTTTTTGCTGATCCAACGGGGTGCTGCTCACCTGTTGGGCCGCCACGCTGGCAAAGGAGAGGCCACTTAGCACCGCCGCCGCCACCATCATATTGATACGTTTCATAACGAACCCCTTCTCACATTATCTGATGAACTGCCTGTTACTGATAGATCACAGCCGTGCCGTGCAGTTTGTTCTGACCGCTTGTTGAAGTGATGCGGAATGATTTCGCACCGGCTTCATCCGCTTTGGCACTCAGCTGTGCTTCAACAGAACTCAGGTTGGTGCCACCCAGTACTGAGATGGTGCCAACGGGCTGCTGATTAGCCGGTTCGCTGGTGACGAGATCAGCGGCAGATGCGCCAAAAGCCAGGGTAGTAAGCGCCAGTGCTGCCAGGGTGGTTTTGATGGTTTTCATAATATTCTCTCTGTCCGGTATTTGAATTCGGTGTGACTGAATTGGGTTGTCGCTATTTAGTTAACGACCGTTAACTAAATAATAGACCCCGATCTGGTTCGTCGTCAATATTTATTTAATGAACGTTATTTTATTCGCGAAGTGGCGTGATTATGGGCTTCCGCCCCTTTTATGACTTAACCATAGGGGCGGTAAAAATGCGCTGGCGCACAAAATGACAACGCTTGCGGCTGACATTTCCAGTGGGCCTTGCACATTTTTATAATGATCGGTAATTTAATAGGATGTTTTACTGTCTGTGAGGGTGTATGAGTCAGGTTCAGGATTGCGATGTAAAGAAATGCCGCGGCCGACCCAAAGTGTTCGATCGCGAAGCTGCGCTCGATAAAGCTCTGACCCTGTTCTGGACACACGGTTACGAGGGAACCTCTCTCGCCGATCTGGTTGCCGCCACTGGCGCAAAAGCGCCAACCCTCTACGCAGAGTTTGTGAATAAAGAGGGATTGTTTCGCGCAGCGATGGGGCGTTATGTAGAGAAGTTCAGCGCATGGCGTGAAGCAGCATTAGGCGATGATCAGTTACCGGTGGATCGGGCCATTGAGGCCTATTTCCGCTCTACTGCGGCCTGTTTTACCGAACGCGACTCTCCCGGCGGATGCTTCTTTATCTGTACCTCAACAGCCCTGTCGGCGGCTTCGGCAGAGATTGCCGCCATGCTGCAACAGCAGCATCAGTCGCAGGAGCATGTGCTGAGTGATTTTCTGCTGGCGCGCCAGCAGCGTGGCGAACTGAGTGCAGCAGTGAATATTCCTGCGCTATCACGTTATCTGGGTTGTATGTTGCAGGGTATGTCGGTACGGGCCCGTGAAGGCGCAGAGCGTGACGATCTTGAGGGTATTATTGATACGCTGATGGCCATGTGGCCAACGCTGACCGGCTTGTGTCAGGCCAGAGGCTAGAAAAACAGGGCGGCATTGCCGCCCTTTTCTTCATCTAGTTCAGGAAAAACACCGGTTTTAACGGCTGACTGACAGGACTGTTATCTGCATTAGACGGCATGAGATCTTTCATTGACGCCCACCAGCGCTGACACACCTCCGTTTTTGCCACCGCTTCCCAGCGTGCTTCAGATTCAATCTCAACGCTGGCGAACAGCAGATTCCGCTCTGCGTCCAGCCAGATAGCATAGTTGTGCGCGCCATGTGCCTTCAGCGTCTCAGCCAGTTCAGGCCAGATTGGGGAGTGACGACGTTCATACTCTGCATGACAGTCGGCATTCACCTGCATCACAAAGGCTTTACGCAGCATTGGCTGGGCCCAAATCCAGCGCCGGTTGCCACGGCTTGACGCCAAAGCGCTCACCCAGCGCGATCAGCTGTTCGGTGGTGATGCTCTGGCGAATACCGCCCATCGACAGCACTTTGACGATCACTTCTGACGATTTTTCCGCCGTATCAATCAGACCAAAGGTTTCATCGAGTGTCGGGCCTGTGCCAAAGACGCCGTGGAATGGCCACATCACCAGAGTGTGAGACTGCATCTGTCCGGCAGTCGCCGTGCCGATTTCATCGGTGCCAGGAACCATCCATGGCAGCACACCCACGCCATCCGGGAAGACCACCAGACATTCGGTACTACCTTCCCACAGCAAACGGGTAAAGCGGGCAGAGTCCATCTCAACCACGTAGCTCAGAGCCATAAAGTTGGTCGCATGGCAGTGCATAATCACCCGATCTGCGCCTTTGCTGACGGCTTTACGTACCGCATGAGACTGAAAGTGTGATGCCAGCTCAGAGGTCGGCAAACCGCCATTCGACAGGCCCCAGTGAATTTTATAGGAAAGTCCCTTGTCATCGACCTGTAGCAGCGCCAGACAATCCGCCGGATCGAGCTGGACGTTACGCATGAATTTTCCTGATCCGGTCACCAGAAACCAGTCGTTTGCCAGCGCTGGCGCAGGCTGGGTCAGCTCAATGCAGCGCGGTTCCTTATAGAAATCGGCGGCAAAGGGTTTCACCTCCTCCTCCAGCAGACGGAGGCTGACGTTACCGCCGTTACGTTCGTCCCAGCCCTTCAGCCACATGTCGCTGGTCGCTTTGACCATTCCCTTAACAAACCCGGAAGAAAGAATGCTTTGCATAGTGAAATCCTTAACGTTGGCTCAAGATCTGTTGTTCATAATGACGGACATCGCCTAACCAGCTGGCATCAGCCGGGACGTCATGGCGCAGGCACCACGCTTCCCAGACCGCCTGCCATGGCAGTGATTTTTGCTCTTCCAGCAGGGTAAGCCGCGCGGTGTAATCGCCACTGTTCTCGGCCTGGCGTAAGCGGTCGGTTGGTTCCAGCAAGGCACGCAGCAGCGCTTTTTTGGTGTTACGGGTGCCAATAACCCAGGCGGCAATCCGGTTAATTGAGGCGTCGAAGAAGTCGAGGCCAATGTGCACTTTGTCGAACAGCTGATGACGGATGATCTCACTGGCGATAGCCTGGGTTTCATCATCCAGCAGCACAACATGGTCGCTGTCCCAGCGTACCGGACGGCTGACGTGCAGCAGCAGGCGCGGCACATAGAGCATGGCGGCGGAAATCTTGTCGGAGATCACTTCGGTTGGATGGAAATGCCCTGCATCCAGGCATAGCGCCGTCTGGCGACTGGCGGCATAGCCGAGATAAAACTCGTTAGAGCCTACGGTGTAGCTCTCAGCGCCAATGCCAAACAGCTTGCTCTCAACCGCATCAATATGATGCTGCGGGTTGATTTTTTCTGAGATGATTTCATCCAGCGCACTCATCAGGCGCTCACGCGGGGCCAGCCGATCCACGGTGATATCTTTCATACCGTCCGGCACCCAGATATTCATCACTGAGGGGGTGCCAAGCTGCTCACCAAATGAGGCAGAGATGCGGCGACTCGCTTTGCAGTGGTCGATCCAGAACTGACGGACGGTTTTATCACTGTGCGACAGCGTAAAGCCGTCAGCGCTTTTTGGATGCGAGAAGCAGCTTGGGTTAAAATCGAGGCCCAACTTATTCTCTTTGGCCCAGGCGACCCAGTTGGCGAAATGGGCAGGTTCAATGGCATCCCGGTCCACCGGCTTGTCGCTTTCAAGGTAGATAGCGTGCAGGTTCAGACGTTTCGCGCCAGGAATCAGCGACATAGCCTTGTCGATATCACTGCGTAGTTCACTGGCATTCCGTGCCCGTCCCGGGTAGTTGCCGGTCGCCTGAATGCCGCCGGTCAGTGCGCCCTGCGGGTTCTCGAATCCCCGGACATCATCACCCTGCCAGCAGTGCATGGAGACCGGAATGTGGTCCAGCTGGCGCATGGCCTGTTCAACATCAACCCCATTATCAGCGTAGCGTTGTTTAGCCAGTTCAAAAGCCTGTTCAATCTGCTTAGTCATAAGCGGGTTCCTTAGCGGGTTGACTCAGCGTCGCGAAGCGTGCCTGACTGGCACTGAAGACGCTGTGTGTTTGCGGTTCGAATTTTTCGAGTGGGAAGTTGTTAATGACGCTGCAGCGGAAATCAGCCACATCGGTCAGTTCGCCCAGGGCAATCAGCTGGCAACCAACGTTACCCAGCGTGGAGGCTTCAACCGGGCCTGCCAGTACCGGGATCTGGCAGGCATCGGCGCAGAGCTGATTAAGAAAGCGGTTCTGGCTGCCGCCTCCCACCACGTGCAACTGGCTGAAAGGCTTGCCACGCAACTGAGCCAGCTCCTGAATGACTTCACGGTAGAGCAGCGCCAGGCTGTCAAATATGCAGCGAGCCAGCGCAGCGGCAGATTGGGGCACCGGCATGCCCTGCTCTGCGCAGGCGTTCTGAATCTCATTAACCATGCTGTCCGGATTGATAAAGCGCGCATCATTGGGACTGATAAGTGAAACACAGGCGGGCTGATGGGCTGTCTCTTCAATCAGCATGCTGAGATCGTCAATCTGCAGTTCGCTGCAGATACGCTGCAACAGCCACAGCCCCATGATGTTTTTCAGTACGCGATACCCCTCAGCGCCGCCTTCGTTAGTGATGTTGGCGCGCAGTGCCGTATCGCAGGCATAGGGCTGCAGACTTTCGAAGCCCATCAGCGACCAGGTTCCTGAACTGAGATAAGCGGCGTCGTCCTGCATCAGCGGCGTTGCAAGAACTGCGCTGGCAGTGTCGTGAGTGGCGACGGCGATCACCGGAACCGCCGTGCTTGCGCGATTGATCCAGTGACCGACGGTATTGCCGGGTGCCTGCGGCTGACCGAACCATCGCGCGTCAACGCCCGCCCAGGCGAGCAAATCGCGATCCCACTCACCGCTGTGAATATTGAGCATTTGCGTAGTGGTCGCGTTGGTGTATTCCCAGTTGAGATTACCGGTCAGGCGATAATGCAGGTAGTCAGGTATCATCAGCGCATGCGCCACGCGGGCCTGCCAGTCGGGCTGCTGCTGATGCAGAGCGCGCATCTGGTAGAGTGTATTGAACGGCAGAAACTGAATGCCGGTTCGGGCATAAATGGCGCTGCGGCTCAGCTCATGCTGTGCCTGCTCCATCAGGCCGTGCGTGCGCGCATCACGATAGCTGACCGCTTCACCCACCGGCTCACCCTCTGCATCCAGCAGCACCATATCAACACCCCAGGTGTCGATGCCGATACTGTCAGGGACGACGCCCTCATCATCTAACTGAGCCAGCCCGGCGCGTATCTCCTGCTCCAGCATAGCCAGATCCCAGCAGTCATAACCGGCACGACGCTGGCGCTTGTTTTTAAAGCGCCGGACCTCACGCAGTGCCAGCTGGCGCTGCGCGGCATCCCAGCTGGCGAGCATGACCCGTCCGCTGGATGCGCCGAGATCGATAGCAACAATGTTTCTCCTGGTCATGGCGACTTTTCCCTGTGATTAAGTGGTCACAGAGTAAAAATCTTGCCTGGTTGTCACCTTCCCCAGAATGCCAGCAGGCGTTAGTGGCTGGCAGATGGGCAAAGAACTTCGTGAGGGAGATCACAGAGATGGCAGCAGAGGCGATGTGACCCCTGCCGCAAATCTGTTAACTGCCGGGGATTTCTTGAAAAATCAGCATGATTCCTGCTGAGTCCAGCTGAAAATTCAAGGTAAGGTAACGGCGTCCTGATTAGACTGCGTTACGGTTTTGTTAAGCAGCGAGAGACGACGATGACCATATTGCACAGTGCAGATTTTTTTCCCGAAGGCGATTACGCGATAGCGATTGAACCCCGCATACCGCAGGCAGCTTTTCCGGAACATCATCATGATTTTCATGAAATTGTACTGGTGGAGCAAGGCTCCGGCATTCATGTGTTTAATGGTCAGCCGCAGACGCTGTGTGCAGGCTGTGTCTGCTTTGTGCGCGATCACGATCGTCATCTCTATGAGCAGACCGAAAATCTTTGCCTGACAAATGTGCTTTATCGCAGTCCCGGCGCGTTTCGCTTTCTCTCCGGGCTGCAGGCCTTGTTGCCCTGCGATCAGGACGGGCAATACACCTCTCACTGGCGTATCAATCACAAAGTGATGGCGCAGGCGCTGAGTGTGACAGCGAAGATGCAGCAGGATGATACCTGGTCGCTGGAGAAACAGGCGCACCAGGAACAGCTCTTTTTGCAGCTGCTGGTGTTGCTGAGGGAAGCCTGTATTGACGGGCAGAGTCAGGATCAGGAAGCACGGTTGCATCGCCTGCTCGACTGGCTTAGCGACCATTACAGTGACGAGATTGTCTGGGAGGAACTGGCTGATCGCTTCTCCCTGTCACTGCGAACCCTGCATCGGCAGATGAAGCAGCAAACCGGCAGTACGCCGCAGCGCTATCTGAACCGTTTGCGGCTGTTACAGGCTCGTCATCTGCTGCGTCACAGTGATATGCGAATTACCGATATCGCCTTCCAGTGTGGATTTGGTGACAGTAACCATTTCTCAACCCTGTTCAGGCGCGAATTTGGCTGCGCACCGCGAGCGGAGCGCCAGCAGATGTTGTAAAGGAGCAACGTATGGCATTGATACTCAGTCGGGATGACTATTTTCCCGCTACCAGTTTACCGGTGGCGGTTGCCGAAAGGATGCCCCAACCCTCCTTTCCGCCCCATCAACACGAGTTCAGTGAAATCGTGATTGTCTGGCGCGGTAACGGCCTGCATGTCCTCAACGATCGTCCCTGGCTGATAACCTGCGGCGATGTTTTTTATATCCGCGACAGTGACTGCCATAGCTACGATAGCGTCAACAATCTGGTGCTGGATAATATCCTCTACTGCCGTGACCGCTTTGGCCTTGGCCTTGACTGGAATCAGCTGCTGCCTCAACAGGGACCGGACACGCCCGGCTGCTGGCGTCTGACTACGCGCGGCATGTCCCTGGCCCGTGGCGTTATCAGCCAGCTGGAGCGTGAAAGCCGCAAAAGCGATCCGCTGTCAGTACAGCTCTCTGAGGCGCTGTTTTTACAGCTGGCATTGATTCTGCGCCGCCATGGCTACGCCGCCGATCGTCCATGGGCATTGCCGGAGGGTGAACAGCTCGATCTGCTGATGTCAGCCTTACAGGGTGCCCTTGCCCGCCCCTTCGATCTGGCGGCGTTTTGTCAGCAGAATCAGCTCAGCGAGCGGGCGCTGCGGCAGCTTTTTCGTCAGCAGACCGGGATGACCATTGGTCATTACCTGCGCCAGCTGCAGCTCTGCCAGGCAAAATATCTGCTGCGCACCCAGGATTGCCTGATTAGTGAGGTCGCCGCCCGCTGTGGCTTTGATGACAGTAACTATTTCTCGGTGGTCTTCACCCGTGATACCGGTTTAACGCCCAGCGCCTGGCGTCAGCGATTTATTGCGCCACGGCAGGTTTCGAAAAGTACCGAGTCTGACTAAAAAGGGCCTGTGTTGGAGGCCCATTCAACACCCTTCCGGCAAGCAATTTAGCGCACTGAAATTCCCCCAATGAATTATTAGCAGCAATGATTATGCTAAAAAGCGCAGGGAACACGGCCAGAAGAGGAAAGCGTCCCGCGACAGGACGTCGCGGGCCGAGCAGGCCATGGATGGCGGCTTTTGCGTCTTTCCGATCTGACCGTGTTCCCTGAGCGGGCACGATCTGACCGCCATTCTGCTAACTCTAAGGGCCTTCTTTATAAAGACACTGTCTTTGTATTCGCATTCAGGCCGCCATACCCAGCCCGACGATGTTAGCGGCAATGATGATCACTACACAGCCGATCGATAACACGCTTACCGGGCGACGCCCTGCTGACTTCCACTCTTTCATCAGCAGGCCTACCAGCCCACCACACAGGACGTAAAGGCTCATGTGCAGCATCCAGCTGACATAGTCATACTGCGCCGGGATGCGGGCATGTCCCCAGGCGTAAAAGAAGAATTGCAGATACCACATGGTGCCGCCGAGCACCGCAAAAGCGGTATTGGCAATCAGCAGCGACTTTCCGACAGAGAAGTCTTTACGTACCGACAGCTCAGGCCGGGTGGCCAGCCGCCAGAAACAGAAGGCCAGATTCACCAGTGCCCCGCCGCCCATGATGATGACGTAGCTGGGTAAAGCCACATAGAGCGGATCGATGCCCAGATTAGCGGCGGCCTGATGCATCGGTTTCGCCGCATCCATCGCAAAGGACATACCCGCTGAGAAAATTCCGCACATCACCGCCAGCAGCAGTCCTTTTCTGAGGTTAAACTCTTCGGCGTTTATCCCCAGCGCCCGCTCCTTCAATAGCCCGGCACGCGTCACTATCCCAACGCCAATCAGCGCTACCAGCACGCCCAGCAGGGTTAACCGGCCCCCTGCCGAAGCAAACAGTTCGCTAAAACGGCCCTGCAAGAGTGGCGTCATCAGCGTGCCAACCACCAGGGTAATGCCAATCGCGATACCGATCCCCATCGACATGCCAAGGTAACGCATGGTCAGGCCGTAGTTAATATTGCCTATGCCCCACATCGCGCCAAAGAGAAAAACCGGCGTCAGCTGCGACAGTGTAAAACTGCTGTAATAGGCCCTGAAGTCTGGCAATAAAATGGCACTGACCGCCCACGGCAGGATAAGCCACGACATCAGGCCGCCAATTGACCACATGGTTTCCCATGACCATCTTTTCACCTGTTTAAAAGGCGCGTAAAAACATGCGGCGCTGGCAGCACCGACAAAATGCCAGAAGATACCTGCAATAATGGCGCTGTTCATTGTTATTCCCCGGTTAGGTTGAGGCCTGTCGGAAACCTGTCAGCTTCCGTTCAGCAGGCAGTCTACGTTTTGCAGGAATTCCTCAGCCTTTGGATAAATGCCGGAAGCCGCAGCGGAGTGGCAATATTTACCCGTTATTAACGTTAAGGATCACAATTTCACAGTTGTCAGATAACCGGACAATGAATAAGGTAAGTATCTTATTATTCTGACTTTTTTATCGTTTTGCTGTGTGGCGCAGCACACTTTTAAACTGACTGCCATTTAAACTGGTATGGTGGCAAAAGGGCAAAGAAGCCTTCTTTACCGCAGACAAGGTCGTATAAACTGGGGCAAATTGATGGGAACAGGGATTGGAATGACAACGAAGTGGTTAACACTGTTTCTTTCGCAGTCAGTGAGCCGGGTGATGCTGGATGATCTCCGGGCGATACTACCTGCAGATGCGATAAAGGTGTTTGTGAATGGTCTGGATGAAACACACTATGCCACCATTGAGTGTGTGCAGGCGGAGCAACATTGCGCCCTGATCGCCTCGGCGATTGTGGTGTGGCGTCAGCTCGGCCATGTGCACCATATTATTTATAAAAAAGGCGAGGTGCTGCGTGAGGAGAACGAGGCAACCCAGTTCCAGCTTTTCACCCTGCTGAAAACCCACCGCGCAGTCCTCCAGATCTCATGATAAGATCGCGCTCCCTGAAATCGCTGTTTGCAGCAGGTTGAATATGAGAATTGGAATTCTGTTTCCGATCGCCATCATCGTGGCGGGCGTGGGCTTTCTGGCGTGGTTTATTAGCAGCGGCCTGGCGATGCCAGGCTCATGACCGTTAGCGCAGCTGACTGTCTTTACTGCCACGACGGTTATATAAGCTGCTGGTCTGCTGCTGTTTATCGATTTTTTCCTGACACGCCACGCAGTAATGCACCCCTTTGAGTGCCTGACGGCGCGCTTCAGGAATCGGTTCGCCGCAGAGTTCACATTCGGTGGCGCTTTCGCCCTGCCCGAGCGATTGTCTGACCCGCTCAATCCCGTCGTTAACGGTGCTATCAATCTGTTCCTGTACTGCGCCGTCTCCTGCCCATCCGCTTGCCATTATTTAACCCCTTTTTCACGATTTCACTCCTTTAAATCTACAACAGATTGACGTTTTTGCCGCAGAACTCACCGATATCTGTGATTGGCTGCCAGCCGGACGCGCAAGCTGGCAATAAGCTAAAGGTCACGCTTAGGGATCTGTTTCACCCTGCTATCACATTATTGCAACGTATCGATAGCGGAGAGCCAAGCGAATGACAACACATCATCAACATTACATTAATGGCGAGTTTGTCGCCCATCAGGGTGACCAGTGGATTGAAGTCATCAATCCGGCCACTGAAGCGTTGCTGTCACGCATTCCACAGGGCAGCCGTCAGGATGCCAGCCTTGCGATCAATGCCGCCGAAGCCGCTCAGCCGGCGTGGGAAGCGTTGCCTGCGGTTGAACGCGGCGTCTGGCTGCACAAAATCGCCAGCGCCATCCGCGACCGCGAGCCTGAACTGACGGCGACCATCGTGGCGGAAGGCGGAAAAACCCAGGGCCTGGCGAAGACCGAAGTGCTGTTCACCGCCGACTACCTCGATTACATGGCGGAGTGGGCACGGCGTTATGAAGGCGAGATCATCAACAGCGACCGGCCCAACGAAAACATCTTCCTGTTTAAAAAAGCGATTGGCGTCACCACCGGGATTTTACCGTGGAACTTTCCCTTTTTCCTGATCGCCCGCAAAGCGGCGCCTGCCCTGATCACCGGCAACACGATTGTGATTAAACCCAGCGAGCTGACGCCAAACAATGCCGCACTGTTTGCCGGGATTATCCAGACGCTGGGTCTGCCAGCTGGCGTCATTAACATTGTCTATGGTCTGGGACCGGAAGTGGGACAGGAACTGGCGGCCAATCCAAAGGTCGGGCTGGTGAGTCTGACGGGCAGCGTCGGCGCAGGTATCGCCACCATGGAAGCCGCGGCTAAAAATGTGACCAAAGTGTCGCTGGAACTGGGCGGCAAAGCGCCCGCCATCGTGATGGAGGATGCCGACCTCGATCTGGCGGTGCGATCCATTATCAGCTCACGCGTGATCAACAGCGGCCAGGTTTGTAACTGCGTGGAGCGCGTCTATGTGCAGGAAGGCATTTATGATCGGTTTATCAGCGCACTGACTACCGCGTTTCAGCAGGTGACGTTTGGCGATCCCGCCGAACGCAGTGATATCGACATGGGACCGCTGATTAATGCCGCCGCCCGGGATCGGGTCGAGCAGAAAGTGGCCGATGCCGTTGCCGCAGGTGCAAAAGTCGTTCTGGGCGGCAGGCGCACCGGAGAGAGAGGCTTCTTCTTCCAGCCTACGCTGCTGACCGATGTGCGTCAGGAGATGGCGATTATGCAGGAGGAGATTTTTGGCCCGGTGCTGCCGGTGATGACCTTCAAAACGCTGGATGAGGCGATTGCGCTGGCTAACGATTGCGAGTATGGACTGACTTCCTCAATTTATACCCGGAATCTCAATACCACGATGATCGCGCTGCGCAAGCTGAAGTTTGGCGAGACCTATGTGAACCGTGAGAACTTTGAAGCGATGCAGGGCTTTCACGCCGGATGGCGTAAGTCGGGTGTCGGCGGAGCCGATGGAAAACATGGTCTGGAGGAGTATCTGCAGACCCATGTTGCCTATCTGCAGTTCAGTTAAAAGCAGGTCGGTTTAACGGCCCGTTGAGATTGATAACGCAGGCTGGTTCGTTTCGCGGTTGAGATCGCGCCTGCGCAGGAAACAGGGTCAGATCGGAAAGTCGCAAAATCCGCCATCCATGGCATGCTCGTCCCGCGTCGTCCCTGACGCGGGACGCTTTCCTTCTCTGACCCCGTTCCCTGCACTTTGAGCTTTTTTATTGCTGCCAGAGCCTGATGTGACTATGCCAGCTGCCTGAAAAGGCCAATCAACGGGCCTGATTTGCTATGCCACCCGCTTACTGCAACGCAGCAGCGCGATACCGCTCAGCACTGCCCCTGCCATCAGGTAGTAGCCTGGTGCCAGACTGCTGCCGGTGGCGGCAATCAGCATGCTGCAAATCAGCGGGGCAAACCCGCCGAATACTGTTACGGCCACGTTGTAACTGATCGCCATCCCGCTGGCACGGGTAGTCGCCGGGAAGAGATCCGCCATTACCGACGGCACCGTCGAGAAGTAGATCGACTTCAGCAGCGCCATCCAGGCCACCAGCAGGATCAGCGTGGTGGGCGTGGTGTGATCGACCATCCATTTAAACGCGGGATAGATAGTGACCACCAGCAACAGCAGCGATCCCCACATCAGCGGCAACCGCCCAATCCGCTCCGCCCACAATCCCATGATGGGCGTCACCACCGTCAGGATGATCCCCGCTATCAGCGTAGCGGTGAAGGCGACCGATCCCGGCAGGTGCAGCGTTTTAGTGGCGTAGGTCGGGATGTAGTTGAGCATGTAGTTGACCGCGGTCGAAATTACCATCACGCCAATCGCCAGCGTGATCAGCGCTTTCTGCCGCCCGAACAGGGTTTTCAGCGGTGCGGCTTCCTTTTCCTGCGAGGCAAAGCTGGCGGGTTCCTGCACATGACGGCGGATGTAGATCCCCAGCGGCCCAATCAGCAAGCCGAAAGCAAACGGGATGCGCCAGCCCCACGCCTGAATCTCACTTTCGCTCAGCCACTGTGTCAGCCCCAGTCCGAAAGCCGATGCCATCAGCGTACTGGCACCCTGGGTGGCGAACTGCCAGCTGGCGATGAACGCTTTGCGCTCGGGAAAATGCTCCACCAGAAAGGCGGTCGAACTGCCAAACTCACCGCCGGCAGAAAAGCCCTGTATCAGCCGCGCCAGAATAATCAGCAGCGGCGCAGCCAGACCGATAGTGGCGTAACCCGGCATAAACGTAATGATCGCCCCGCCCAGCATCATCAGATTAATCGACAGCAGCAGCGCCTTTTTGCGGCCATGCCGGTCGGCATAGTTGCCCAGAACGATGGCTCCCAGCGGACGGATCAGAAAAGAGATACCGAAGCTGCCAAAGGTCAGCAGCAGTGACACCGACGGATCGCTGACCGGAAAGAAAACGTGGGCGATGTAGCTGGCGAAAAAGCCATAAACAGCGATGTCGAACCACTCCAGCGCGTTACCGATGCAGGTGGCGAACAGCGTTTTATGCAGGCTCGGTTTTACCTGCGGGGCACTTTGCGCGATGCTGCTCATTGTTCACCTCTCCGCCACTGATGGTGGCGCGTCATCAGCTGTTCGCCCTCTTCGCCCAGTTGCCAGAACAGCCGGGTCATAATCGCCAGGCCTTCGCGTGCAATCGAGGTGAGCATATGTTCGTTAACGCCATGCTGGCCGCAGGCGGGATAAGAATGTGGCACCCATAGCGTCGGCAGGCCCAGGATATCGGCGAAGACCTCATTGGGCAGTGAACCGCCGAGATTAGGCAGCAGCGCCGGTTTTTTGCCGCTGCTGCGGGCCAGCGTATCCAGCGCCCAGTCCACCAGCGGATCCTGCGGATCAAGCCGCGTCGCCGGTGAGCCGCGCAGAAACTCCACGCTGACGTTATCGAAGCCGTGCTGATGCAGGTGACGTTCGACATGCTCCACCAGATTTTCCCAGTCGGTGCCGACCACAAAACGCAGCTGACATACCGCCGTAGCGCTGCCCGGAATGGCGTTCATGGGTCGTGCCGGATTACCGGTTTCAAAGGCCAGCACCTCCAGGGTGTTCCAGCCGTAAAGGCGTTCGGCAGGCGTCAGGCCAGGCTCGCCCCAGCCTTCCGCCAGCGCCGGGTCGCCTGGCATGCCGCCCACATCAATATCACTGAGGATGACGCGCACGGCGTCGGTCAGGGAGTCCGGTTTCAGCGCGGCAACCTGTAATACGCCCTGCGCATTCACCAGGCAGGCGATCGCACTGGCCAGTTGAGTACCAGGGTTGCTCAGCAGTCCGCCCCAGTTACCGGAGTGGTAGGCGTTGTCACGCGCCTGAATAGTCAGACGAAAGTTCGCCGCACCACGTGAACCCAGAAACAGTGTTGGCCGCAGCGCATTAAGGCGTGGGCCATCCGAGGCGATAAAAAGTTCGGCCTTTAACAGCGCCTGCTGTTGCTGGCAGATCTCAGCCAGCCCTGGCGAGCTGATCTCTTCGCCCATTTCGAACAGGATTTTGCAGTTGAAGCCCAGCACGCCGCCGCGTGCCTGCCAAACCTGCTCCAGCGCCGCGAGATTCACGCAGTGCTGGCCTTTGTTATCCGCGCTGCCTCGTCCATACAGGCGATCGCCTTCGGCTGTGAGTTGCCACGGCGATAATCCTTCGCGCCAGTTTTCATCGTCACCAAACACTACATCGCCGTGGCCATAGCAGAGCAGCGTGGGTTTTGACGGATCTTCGATACGGGTGGCGATCAGAAACGGCGGGCTGCCGGGCTGCGGATTGTCAAACGGGTGTAGCGTGAATCCCATCGCCGCCAGCTGCGGACCAATTTCCTGCTGCAGATAGTGGTCCAGCTCTGTGCGTCTGCTGGCGTGCTGGCTTTCGGTCACACAGGCGACGCGCCGTGCCAGCAGTTGCTGAAACTCACCGCTATCGAAATAGTGCATCGCCTGGTCAACTGCCTGTTGCTCTGTCATGTTTGCCCTGTCTGTTATTTTTATCGTGCTTTATCTTTGACAAACTTCTCCCTTTGCCACAATTATCAATTTATCGAGTGGCCTTTGCTTTTAAAGCAACGCATAGCTGCCCTTTTATGATGCGTTTTGTTGGAGTGACCATGTTAAGCAGCGAAATCCGTTATTTCCTGGCGGTCGTTGAGAGCGGTTCGCTGAGTGCCGCCAGTGAGAAACTGTTTGTGGCGGTGTCGGCGATCAGCCGTCAGATTCAGCGGCTGGAAGCGCAGGTTGGTGTGCCGCTGTTTGAACGGCATGCACGCGGCATGGTGCTGAATGAGGCGGGAGAAATTTTTGCGCATCACGTGCGTAAAAGTCAGCTTGATATGGAATATGCGCTGGCGGAGATTAAGGGCCTGAAAGCGGTACGCCGCAGCCTGATCCGTATCGCCTGCACGGATGGCATGGCGTTCAGTCTGCTGCCTGGCCTGCTGGCGGCGTTTCGACTGGCGAATCCCGGCGCACTGTTTGCGATTAACGTGACGCATTCGCAGGGCGTGGCGGCATGCGTCAGGGCGGGCGAATGCGATGTGGCGCTGCAGTTCAGTCTGCAGCCTGAGCGCAGCGTTGAGGTGCTCGGCTCGTGGCCTGCCCCGGTGTTACTGGCGATGCATCAGTCACATCCGCTGGCGTCACGCGAGGTGACGCTGGGCGATTTGCATCGCTGGCCGCTGGCGCTGCCGGGCCATCACACGACCGTGCGGCAGCTGTTTGATCTCTCCTGTGAGATGAATGACTGCGTGGTTGAACCGGTATTGACCTGCGACTATTTCGCCACGCTCTATCACTTTTTGCTGCATACGCCACAGGCGGTGACCATCTGCAGCGCATTTACTCTTTTGTTTGAGCGCGAGTCCCAGAATCTGGTGTTGCGATCGCTGGGGGTAGATCAACTGAGTCAGCGGACGTTGCAGCTTCAGACGGTGTCGGGTCGTCAGCGCAACGCAGCACTGACGTTGTTTCTGGCGTTTTTGCAGCAGCGGCTGACGGAGATGGATCAGCAGGTGAGGATGGGATAAGGGTTACCGGATTTTGGGTAAACTGCACAGGCCCAATACGTATGGGCCTGTGCAGGAAGGTATTACTGCTTAATATCAACCTGATAGAAGATGTGCTTGCCGAACGGATCGACCTGATAACCGCTGACCGATTTGCGCACCGGCTCGAAGATGGTGGAGTGCGCAATCATCACCGCAGGCATCTGGTCATGCATCATCTGCTGCGCCTGCAGATAGAGCGCGGTACGTTTGCCCTGATCCGGCTCGGCGCGGGCTTCGGTAATTAACTTCTCAAACGGCTGATAGCACCATTTTGATGAGTTAGAACCGCCCTGCGCAGAGGTGCAGCTGTAAAGCGGGCCAAAAAAGTTGTCAGGATCGCCGGTCGCGGTGGTCCAGCCCATCAGCGCCGCCTGATGCTCGCCGCTGCGCACACGTTTCAGGTATTCGCCCCACTCATAGCTGACGATACTGGCTTTGATGCCGACTTTGGCCCAGTCCGACTGAATCATCTCCGCCATGCGTCGTGCATTCGGATTGTAAGGCCGCTGGACCGGCATCGCCCAGAGCGCAATTTCGGTGCCCGGTTTGACGCCTGCCTGCTGCAGCAGCGCTTTGGCCTGCTCCGGGTCGTAGTCGTAATCTTTCAGATCTTTGTCCGCACTCCAGACGCCCGGCGGCAGGATATTTTTCGCGACCGTGCCGGTACCTTTAAATATCGCCTCGATGATTGCCGGTTTGTTGATCGCCATCGCCAGCGCCTGTCGCACTTTGACGTTGTCGGTTGGCGCTTTCGTGGTGTTAAACGCCAGGAAGCCGGTGTTCAGGCCCGCCTTCTGTTCCAGGGTGATATCCGGGTTGGCGCGCATCTTGTCGAGATCGGCGGGGTTCGGGAATGGCATCACCTGACACTCGTTCTTCTCCAGCTTGGCGTAACGCACGGAAGCATCCGGCGTAATGCTGAACACCAGACGATCCAGCTTCGCCTTGCCCTGCCAGTAGTCCGGGAAGGCCTTGTAGAGGATGCGGGAATCTTTCTGGTACTGCACCAGCTCAAACGGGCCGGTGCCAATCGGGTTCATATCGACCTTCTCCGGCGTCCCCGCTTTCAGCATGGCGTCTGCGTATTCAGCCGAGTGAATCGAGGCGAAATACCAGGCGAGGTCGGCAAGGAACGGCGCTTCCGGATGGGCGAGCGTAAAGCGCACGGTATGGTCATCCACCCGATCGATGCTTTTGATTAGCGTGGAAAGCTCGAGGCTTTCAAAGTTGGAATAGGTGCCGCCAGAGACATTATGGTAGGGATTTTTGGGGTCCATCTGGCGCATAAACGAGAAGATCACATCATCGGCATTGAAGTCGCGGCTGGGTCTGAACTGTTTGTTGCTCTGGAACTTCACGTTTTTGCGCAGATGGAAGGTGTAGACGGTGCCATCCGGGCTGATCTCCCAGCGTTCTGCCAGGCTGGGCACCAGATCGGTGGTGCCGGGCGTGAAGTCCACCAGCCGGTTAAACACCGGTACGGCACTGGCGTCGACACTGGTTCCCGAGGTATAGAGCTGAGGGTTAAAATTTTCTGGCGATCCCTCAGAACAGTAGACCAGCGTTTTGGCGTTAACGCTGCCAGCCAGCGCTATCCCAGCAGTAACAAGCGCTAAGGTGGCTATCTTGATTTTCATTATCATCCTCGCTTTGTATTGACTTCTGGTGATCACAATATCTAAATGAATCATTCAGATGCTTCATTGATAGCACGATTCGGCACCATAGCGAACCCCGCCCATGGCTGACTAATAAGGAATAGTGATGACAGACAAACTTGAGTCGCAACTCACCGAACGTTTTTTTCGTTACCTCGCCGTCAGCAGTCAGAGCGATGCCAAATCCACGACTCTGCCGAGTACGCCGAGCCAGCACGCCATGGCGGAACTGCTGGCGGACGAGCTGCGGGCGCTGGGGCTGGACGAGGTGGTGATTGATGACCATGCTACGGTGACGGCGGTGAAACGGGGCAACCGTCCAGACGCTCCGCGCATCGGGTTTATCACGCACATTGATACCGTTGACGTGGGCTTGTCGCCCGATATCCACCCGCAGATCCTCACCTGGCAGGGTGACGATCTCTGTCTGAATACAGAGCAGGATATCTGGCTGCGCCGCGATGAGCATCCGGAGATCGCGCCCTACGTCGGCCAGCAGGTGATCTTCAGCGACGGCACCAGCGTGCTGGGCGCAGACAATAAAGCGGCGGTCACCGTGGTGATGACGCTGATGGCAAACCTCAAAGGCGATCATGGCGATATCGTGGTGGCGTTTGTACCAGACGAAGAGATTGGCCTGCGCGGGGCGAAAGCGCTGGATCTGGACACGCGGTTTAATGTCGATTTTGCCTGGACCATCGACTGCTGCGAACTGGGCGAAGTGGTTTACGAGAACTTTAATGGAGCCGCGGCTGAGATTGTGTTTACCGGCGTTCCGGCACATCCGATGTCGGGCAAAGGCGTGCTGGTCAATCCGCTGCTGATGGCCCATGACTACATCAGCCTGTTTGATCGTCAGCAGACACCGGAGCACACAGAAGGTCGTGAAGGCTATATCTGGTTCAATGAGATTCAGGCCAACGCCAGCAAGGCGACGCTAAAGGCCTCTATTCGTGATTTTGATCTGGCCAGCTTCGCGGCGCGTAAGCAGCAGTTGCAGCAGGCGGCAGAGGAACTGGCGGCGCGCTATCCCACAGGCGAAGTGAGCATCACGATCAGCGATATCTACAGCAATATCAGCAATGCACTGGGTGAGGATCGCCGGGCAATAGATCTGATCTTCAGCGCCTTTGCCGCGCTGGAGATTGAGCCGAAAGTGATTCCGATGCGGGGTGGCACGGACGGTGCCGCGCTGTCAGCCAAAGGCCTGCTGACGCCGAACTTCTTTACCGGCGCGCATAACTTCCATTCACGCTTCGAGTTTCTGCCAGTCTCATCGTTTGTGAAGTCCTATCAGGTGGCAGAAAAGCTCTGTTATCTGGCTGCGGGTTAAGCAGAGAAATCGGGCGCAGAACGCGCCCGATTGCTGTTATGGCTTCGCGCTGACATCAATACCCGGGAAGTATTTTTCAGCCAGCTTTTTGAGGGTGCCATCGCCCTGCACTTTGGCGATTGCCGCGTCCAGTGACTGCTTCAGCGGCGCGTCATCTTTACGCAGGCCGTAGCCGATGCCTGAACCCAGAATCGCATCATCTTCGACGGGCTTGCCCACAAAACCAAATCCTTTGCCCTGCGGCTTATCGAGGAAGCCCGACTGACCGGCAGCGGACATCACCAGTGTGCCATCAAGGCGGCCCGCGACCATGTCGTTATAAACCTGGTTCTGATCCTGATACGACGTCACCGTCACGCCCTGGGTCTCCCAGTGCTTCTTCGCATAGGTTTCCTGAATCGATCCCTGCAACACACCGATGTTTTTGCCCTTCAGACCTTCGGCGGTCGGTGCCAGATTTTCACCCTTTTTCGCCACTAACATGGTTGGAATACGGTAGATCGGCTGCGTAAACGCGATGCTTTTGGCGCGCGCTTCGGTGATATTCATCGCCGAGTTAATGGCGTCGAACTTTTTCGCCTGCAGTGCCGGGATCAGCGCATCAAAGCTGCTCTCAACCCAGTGGCAGCTGAAGTTGCCTGCCTTACAGATGGCATTGCCCAGCTCAATATCAAAGCCTTCCAGCTCACCTTTTGCGTTGCGGCTTTCAAACGGCGGATATTGTGACTCCACGCCGTAACGTAAATCCTGAGCCAGTGCCTGTACCGTTGTCATCATGCCCAGAGCGAGAAAAAGCCCGTTCAGTTTTTTCATTATCTATTTACCCCGAAAAGTCCTGGTTACCTGTTCCCCGTACTGAATCACGCTCGCGTGATTCAGTGAGAAAAAGCACAAAGCGCAGCCGCGCCAGCCTCTAGTGTCGCCTCGTCTTTCGCAAAAGAGAGACGAATCAGTTTGTTGTCTGTGCCATCCATATAAAACGCCGACAGCGGTATGGTTGCCACACCGTGATCGACGATAAGACGTTTTACCATCTCACTGTCCGGTTCGTCACTGAAATGTCCATAGCTGGCGAGCATAAAGAACGAACCGGCGCTCGGCAGCAGCCGGAACGGCGAGTTCTGCATCAGGTCGATTAGCCGATCGCGCTTCTGCTGATAGAAAGCGTTAAGTGACAGGTAGTTCTGCGGCGTCTGCAGATAGTGTGCGAATCCCACCTGCATCGGCGTGTCGGCGGCGTACATCATAAACTGATGCACTTTCACCAGCTCGGTCATCAGCTCCGCCGGTGCCAGACAGTAGCCTACCCGCCAGCCGGTGACGTGGAAGGTTTTACCAAATGAGGAGACGATGACGCTGCGTGCGGCCAGCTCCGGGTGCGTCGCCATGCCGCAGTGCGGGCGACCATCAAACAGAATATGTTCATAAACCTCATCGGAGAGCACCACGATGTCGGTGTTGCGGATCAACGCTGCCAACTGGTTGAGATCGTCGCGGGTCAGTACCTGCGCGCTGGGGTTGTGCGGCGTATTAATAATGATCATCCGGGTGCGCGGCGTGATCGCCGCCCGCAGCTGATCCCAGTCGATAGCAAACGACGGCACCTGCAGCTTCAGGCCTATCGGCGTACCGCCCTGTAACCGCACCACCGGCGCATAACTGTCAAACGCTGGTTCAAAGAAGATTACCTCATCGCCCTGATGAACCAGCGCGGTAATCGCCATATAGATTCCCTGGCTGGCGCTGCCGGTGATTAACACTTCACTCGCGGCATCATATGTCTGTCCATAAAGCGTCTGCACTTTGCTGGCGAGCGCCTCGCGTAAGGCGGGCAGTCCCATCATGGCAGCATACTGATTATGCCCCTCCTGCATCGCACGACTGACGGAATCGACCAGCGCCGGATCACAGGGGAAACTGGGCGCGCCCTGCGACAGGTTAATCGCCTGATGCTGTGCCGAAAGCTGGCCGATGACGCTAAAGATAGTGGTGCCGACGTCCGGCAATTTTGAGTGAACAGCGACTGGCGTTTTCAGGGACATATGTTCTCCATCAGGTGCATAACTGGTCAGATGCAATACATCGTTATTCAACGGGCTGCAACTTGAGTCGGCAAGCGAAATGTCGTCATAATAGCCATGACAAAATTGCATAGCTGAGGTCCACCGTGTCACGCTCATCGCTGCCACTCAACGCCATTCACGCCTTTCTGGTGACGGCCCGTCACCTTAATCTGACCCATGCTGCCCGCGAGCTCTGCCTGACGCAGGGTGCTGTCAGTCGTAAGATTGCTACCCTGGAGCAGTGGCTGGGCGTGATGCTGTTTGACCGCCATGCGCGCGGGCTGCGGCTGACCCCGCAGGGTGCCGCGCTGCTGCCTGAACTCAGCCAGGGCTTTGAGCTGATGGTTCAGGCCAGCGAAAAGGTCCGTCGCAGTCAGGTCAGCCTTCGCCTGAAAGCGCCGACCTGTGCCATGCGCTGGCTGGTGCCGCGGCTGATGGCGCTGGAGCTTCACCGCCCTGAACTGCATGTGGCCCTGACGACCACCCTGGATCATGCGGCGCAGCTTGAAAATTTTGACGCGGCGATTGTCTATGGCAAGCCGCATCCTGACGGGATCTGCCTGTTCAGCGAGTCGCTGACGCCGGTGATGGCAGCTGGTCAGCCCTGCCCGGAGACGACGGCGGCGCTGTCCGCAATGACCTTTTTGCATCCCACGTCAGACACGCGTGACTGGCAGTGCTGGTTACAGGCGCAGCAGGTAATGCTCAGCATGAAGCGAAACCAGCATTTTGCCACGATGGATTTAGCGATCAGTGCAGCGATTCAGGGGTATGGCGTGGCGATTGCCGACAGCAACCTGGTGGAGAGTGATATCGCCAGCGGCAGGCTGATTAAGCCGTTCGCTGGCGAGGTTAAAACCGGAGCCGTTTACAGTTTACTGCAGCGGCCCGCGCAGGATGCGCCACCGTTCCTCGCGGAGCTGGTGGCGTGGCTCTGCAGGGATCAGAACGTCACCCAGTCGCCATTATCAGCAGGTTTCGCCTGAGGCGCATTCAGCACAGGAGCTTTTGGCGCTGCCGGTGTATTGCTGACGGCAGGTGAAGCCGGACGGTTACTGGAAAGGCGGAACTTCGACACAGAGGCCTGCAGCGCTTCAGTCTGCAGCGCCAGCGCACTCGCGGCGGCGGAGACCTCTTCTACCAGAGAGGCGTTCTGCTGCGTGACGCTGTCCATCTCGGTAACTGCGGTGCCCACCTGAGAAATACCCTTGCTCTGCTCTTCCGACGCAGAAGCGATCTGTTTCATAATCGCGTCCACATCCTGCACTGACTTCAGAATATTGTTCATGGTGCCGCCCGTCGTGCTGACCAGCTCCGCGCCTTTTCCTACACGCTGCACCGAGTCTTCAATCAGTGTCGCGATCTCTTTGGCGGCGTTGGCGCTGCGCTGTGCCAGATTACGTACTTCAGATGCCACGACCGCAAAACCACGACCCTGTTCGCCGGCACGTGCCGCTTCGACCGCAGCGTTCAGCGCCAGGATATTGGTCTGGAAGGCGATGCCGTTAATCACGTTGGTAATTTCAGCAATCTTCTTCGAACTGCCAGAGATGCCCTCCATGGTGCTGACCACTTCACTCACCAGCTGACCGCCACGTTGTGCTGTGGTGGTGGCAGTTTCTGCCAGCAGGCTGGCCTGGCGGGCGTTATCGGCGTTGAATTTCACCGTGGCCGTCAACTGCTCCATGCTGGCCGCCGTCTGTTCCAGCGCAGCGGCCTGCTCTTCGGTACGTGAAGAGAGGTCATTGTTACCGGCAGAAATCTCAGCAGCACCGCGCGAGATATTCTCGGTCCCGCTGCGAATGGCGCTGACCGCTTCACGCAGGCTATCCTGCATGGCGCTCAGCAGCGGCACCAGTTTACCGACACAGTTGCGACCAAAATCGGCTACTGGCTGGCTGAGATCGCCTGTCGCGATCACTGCAAAGTGGGTACGAATACTTTCCAGCGGACGGACCAGCATCGCCACCAGATAGCGGTCGGTAAACAGCAGAATAAGCAGGCCAATAATCACCGTGATAGTAATAATCGTCTTGGTCATCGCGGTGAGGTGGTCGACTTCAACCCGGGTTTTGTCCAGCTTTTCGGCTGCGCCCTGGTTAAACTTCTCTGCGCTGATGCCAAAGGCACGACTGAGCGGCGGGGTGACATTGTTCGCCTGCTGGCGATATGCGTCCGTTGAGGCCTGACGGGCCAGTTGCAGTTGTGGCGTCACGCCCTCATCCAGCAGCTTTTGCCAGCTCTGAATGACGCCATCGACGACGTCCGGATTCATCGGACCGGGAGCCAGCTGTTTAAAGCGCGCCAGTTGCTGAGTCATGCTATCCAGCGCCTGCTGCACAGGTGCATAGGCCTCATCGGTCAGCGTTTTACCAGCGGCTTTACTTTCCATCACGCGGGACAGGCGCGTGATGACGCGAAAATATTGATCGTTGCCTTTGCTCAGCACCGTCATTTGCTCAACCAGATGACGGTCAACGTCATTGCCTTCGCTGAGCGCACCAAGCGAGTGGATGCTGTACAGCCCGACGCCGCTCCACAGTAAACAGAACAGCCCCAGAATTGTGAGCATCACTGCGCGAATGGTAAAATTTTTGAGCATTCCCATACCAAAATCCTATACACGTTGACCCGCAAGCGTCGGGCATAGGAGATTTATCGGCATGAGATAGTGAAAATGTAACTGTTTTGTTACCTGATATTTTACAGCGTCTTCAGGCATGAATTTAGAGAAAATTCCTTAGTTTCAATATATTAGACTTTAAAAAGCAGAAAAAATCCATTCACGCAGTTTAATGGTTAGCAGATTAACTATCACCTCCGACCTATAGCCGGACCATACGCGTCATCAACAGCCTGAAAAGCCGCATGCGGGCGCGCATAAAGTTTCGTTTCAGAACCAGTCCGTTATTACGCTCATTGCCAAGTGACATTGTCACGTCATTGCCGGGATGCCAGGCTGGCCAGACAACCTCGCCATCAAGCTGATGCTTATACTCCGTGGCGTCACGGGCGAAAGTAAACCAGTATTCGCTGACACGCGCCGCAAAAGCGCGATCGGCTTCACTGAATGGCCGCGCTTCATTGGGATCCGGCATCTGACTCAGTGTGTTCAGGACATAAGGCACTTCATTGCCGTGCCAGGTGCCATGAGGATAAAGGTCACGAGCGTGCTCAGAAACATAATCGAACCAGTAGCGCCAGCCCGGCATACCGGCACTGTGCTGCGCCCGCATCACCAGCCACGGCACCAGGCTGAAGGCCATATCACGCGCCACGGCACGTCCCAGCAACTGATCGTCATGGATGTCATACATCCATTTCAGCGTCCGATAGGTGAGCCGGTTTTTATCGCGCAGCTGAAGCAATACCGCGGTGGCATCCACGCCAAAATATTCCAGCACGCTGGCTTCATCACTGTTACTGCCCGCCATCAGCGGCAGACGGTGCTGTTTGCCAGCCATGAAGGTTTTCAGCATTGGCTCGGGCAGAACGGCATCACCGGCAATTGGCACCGGCGGGATCGCCAGTTGCCCCTCCAGCGGCCAGAAGGCATCGGCGGGCAGTGCGCGCAGGTCATCCGCGCTGGCATCGGGCGGCAGGCCGAAATGGCGCGCCACTGCCACGCCCTGCTGACGCGCTTTTTTCAGCGGCGTATCCGGCAGGCTATAGGCACTTTGCACGATCCCTTTGTGGAACAGCCCTTCTGCCAGCGGCGAACAGCAAAGCGAGAGCACGCTGCGCGCGCCAGAGGATTCACCGAAAAGTGTCACATTACGGCGGTCGCCGCCAAAGGCTGGAATGTTGCGCTGCACCCACTGCAGTGCGGCAATCTGATCGAGCAGGCCAAAATTGTTTACCGTACCCGCGGCAGGGTATTCTGCATCCAGCGCAGGATGGGAGAAGAAACCGAGGTGACCCAGACGGTAGTTCAGCGTGACCACCACCGCACCACGTGAAGCCAGCGGCTTGCCGTTGTACGGAGCCAGCCCGCCAGCACCGATGGTGAAGCCTCCACCGTGCAGCCACACCATTACGGGCAGCGGCTTTGTCGGCGCAACATCGGGCGTCCAGACATTCAGGTAGAGGCAATCTTCACTAAACTCACCGGGATCGCCACCGCCCACCGCCTGACAATATGTGCGATTTTGCCAGCCGGCAGCCCCAAATGCGGTGGCATCGCGCATCTGCTGCCAGGGCGTGATCGGCTGTGGCGGACGCCAGCGCAGTGCGCCAACCGGAGCCGCCGCATAAGGTATGCCTTTGAATACGAAAAGGTCATCGTCCATGCATCCACACAACTCCCCCTCGGCCGTCATGATCCTCAGACCTGTTTCGTTTTTCATTCCTGTTTCCCTGTTCAGACGTTCCTCCATTATTTGCAGGCCCGCCACCATTGTCCAGGTACGGAGGGGATTTGCAGAATATGCCGAAGCGTCAGAGATGGGCATGAACATGCTCGTCAACAGGTTCAGAGCACCAGTCTCAGCCAGGGTTAAGTATTGTTTATCTTTTTGCTCAGGATGAATACCGTGCCACTCCGCCTGTAAGCGGTGTCCGGGTTTGATTCTGCGCCGTTTTTTCACAGCTAAGCAGTCAGCTCGCTAACTGATTAAGATACTCACGCTGCAAAACCTGCGCTGACCGATAAAGCGTAATTTTTCTTCAGTAAGATCAGCCTGTTCCCCCTTATGCTCCGCGTCAGGACCAGGACTTTAAAAAACCAGCTTAGTGAAGGTGGTGCGGGCAACAGAGGCGTTGCCCGGCGAAAACATCAGGACGTCTGTATTCCGCACTGTGCCAGCGAGCGCTGCTGGCGCTCTTCGTACAATGCCATCTCATCCAGTACCGCAGAGCCCAGCGCAGCTTCAAACGCCTGCCGGCTCGCCTGTCCCGCCGAACGGACCTGCGCCCGATCGCCGAGGTTGGACTGAAAAATCCCTGCCGCGCTGACGGGCAGAAAATCCTCATAGACGATCGGGTCTGCCAGCACACGCCCCTGCCTGATCAGATCCTCCAGCGCTTCACCCTTATCCGGCGGTGTCGCGACGCCCTTTTCACTCAGGCGATAGTGGAACCAGGCCAGCCCCTGCTGGCGTAGTGTGGTCTCGTCGTCGGGGAAGTCACGGAAAATGGCCGCCAGATGCTGCTGATGCTGCTGATTGTCCTGACCGCTGCCCGCCTCGCTGAGCAGTCGATCATAGAGCGCACGCCCTGCGGGCGTCAGCGCCGCGCCGCGCTGCTCAATTTCACCGAAGCGCGCTGTGTGGGTGCCCTGATGCCCGTCCTTAAAGATGATCGGCTCCTCCAGCGCTTTGAAACTGGTCTGGCGCAGCAGAATCGGCACCTGACGACGCGGCGGCCCCTCGATCAGCGTTTTCGGATCGATGCCGCGCGACGGCATCAGTTGCTGGACGCGGTCGATATCGAGCGTACGCGGGGTGAGATGGTTGATGTGGCAGCCGGGAAAGCAGACGACATCTGCGATCAAGCGATGCTGCTGGTTCAGCGCCTGATAGGTCTGACTGTCCACGCTGCTGTGGGCGTGCCAGCGGAAGGTTTCCAGTGCTTCGGTCACAAATTCGGTAGCCTGAGCGTCAGTTAATCCGCCCTGCTGCTCATGTAACTGCAGCAGCGCCCGACAACGGGAAGTGAAAATGTCGCGTGCGGCCAGGATCTCTGCCGCCTTTTCGCGCAGCGCGGGATCGTCAATCAGTTCAGGACGTAACAGCGAGGTAAAGACCCGGAAAGGATTGCGCCGAAGCGCCGCATCGGTGACTGGCCGGAACGCCGTGGAGTGCACCGGCACACCCGCCTGAGAGAGATCGTAATAGCCTACCGGGGACATCCCCATCACCGCAAACAGCTGCCGCAGCGTAGCTAATTCGTCTGCCGTGCCAACGCGGATTGCGCCGTGACGTTCAAGGCTGAGCCGGCCAATTTCATCCGCGGCGGTGAGACGATCTTTGAGCGCGATATCGGCTTCCAGCGTGCGCTCGTTGACGGTGGCGACCAGCTGCATCAGCGTGCCATATTGCGGCACCTCCTGCTGATACATCGCTGACATCGCCTGAGAGAAACGGGTGCGGATGAGATCCGCACTGAGAAACTTGTCCATCTTATCAACCTGACACCATGAGCGTTGCTGCTAATGTAATGCAACGCGCTGGCCTCGGTGGAAAAAATCACGAATCTGTGATCGGCTTAAAGCCATAGCGGTTTTTTAACAGCAGCATCAGGGTGGTGATCACAGCCGGTATCGCCAGCAGCAGAAAAATAACGCTGAAAGACCAGCCAAGTGACATCATCTCTGCACCCACAAAGGCGCTCAGAATTGCGCCGATGCGACCCACGCCATGCATCCAGCTGGAGCCCGTAGCGCGTGCGTGAGTAGGATAGTAGCTGGCAGATAAGGCATTCATGCCGGTATTGGCACCGTTAAAACAGAAGCCGCTGCAAAAGGCGATCGCGCTCATCATGCCTACTTCGGCGGGCGAAAAGCCAAGTGCCACAATAAACAGTCCGCCACAGCCGTAGATCGCGGCCAGCGCCAGGTTGGCGTTGAAGCGATCCATCATCCAGCCCGCAAAGAGTGAGCCCAGCGTTCCGCCTGCCTGATACATGGCAGTAATAATCGCCGCTTCGGTAACTGACATGCCCAGGGTATTCACCAGAGATGGCAGCCAGCTGCCAATCAGGTAGACCATGAACAGTCCCATGAAATAGCCGCCCCACAGCATTGTGCTGCCAAACAGATAACGGCGCGACAGCACCGTGCTAATCGCGCCGCCTGCGGGTAATGTCGCTTCAGGCGCGTGAAATGCACAATCGGGCGCGGTTTTGCCCGGCATTATCCGTTCGAGGATAGCGTGAATGTGGGCGGCGGGTGCGCCACGACTGATAAGAAACCGCACTGACTCCGGCAGGCCACGGATCAAAAAGGGCAACACCATCAGCGGCAGAATGCCGCCCAGCAGCAACACCGAGTGCCAGTTATAGCGTGGTAACAGCCAGGACGCGGCAAATCCGCCGCTGGCGGCGCCAAAGGTAAAGCCACAGAACACGACCGTGATAATGAAAGCCCGTCTCCGCTCAGGCGCATATTCTGCCACCAGCGTACCGACGTTGGGCATCGCCGCACCGAGTCCCAGACCGGTCAGAAAGCGGAACAGCATCATCTGTTCGATGTTCTGAGACAGCGCTGTTGCCAGTGTCCAGAGACCAAAAAAGAAAACGCTGAGGATGATCATCATGCGACGGCCATAGCGGTCAGCCAGCGGCCCCGCCACCATGGCACCCAGCGCCAGCCCGATTAATGCTGCGCTGATGACGACCCCGAGCTGGTGATTGGTTACGCCCCATGCAGCTTTAAGCGTTGGCGCAATAAATCCCATGATCGCAATGTCCATGCCATCGAGTGCCACCACAATAAAACAGAGCGCAATGAGCCGTTTTTGCCAGTGGCTCAGGCTCTGCTGGTTGATAAGCTGGCGGACATCTACCGCCCCGATGCTGGTCAATGGACACTCCCTGGCAATAGCGCAATCTGGCATCAGATTAAGTAAAAAAAACGGCGCTTATGATAGCCCATCGTTAACCTTAAGCGGTCAGATTTTTATATGATAGTGAGAATTATTCAACTTTAGGCCGTTAAGCTCTTGATATCGCGTACTCTCAGGAACCACTGAGTGAGTAATAAACTGAGACGAGCGCTTTTTAATCAGAGAGTTAACGGATAAGGTTGCCATTCTGCCCTGTTTGTTAAAATAAATTTGCAGCAAAGTTAACAGAATTCATTTTTAACAGTTGCCTGAAGGCGGTCATTCTCATTAAGTTTAGGGTATGGAAAAAAATATCCTTTTCAATCAGCGCATTCGCTTGCGCCATCTACATACCTTTGTTGCGGTCGCGCAGCAAGGCACACTGGGCCGTGCGGCAGAGACGCTAAGCCTGAGTCAGCCTGCCCTGTCCAAAACCCTGAATGAGCTGGAAGAGCTGACGGGGGTGCGACTGTTTGAGCGTGGCCGCCTGGGCGCTCAGCTCACCACGATGGGAGAACAGTTTCTGACCCATGCTGTGCGGGTGCTTGACGCACTGAACCATGCCGGGCAGAGCTTTAATGAGCAGCCGGGTGACGCGCCGGTGATTATCCGGCTGGGTGCATTAACCACCGCCGCAATGGGTATGCTGCCCCGTATCCTTGATCGTTTTCATCAGCTGCAGCCTAACACCACCATTCAGGTGGCGACGCTGCATAACAATGTGTTACTGGCGGGATTACGCGGCGGCGAGTTCGACATCGGCATTGGCCGGATGGCGGACAGCGACATGATGACCGGGCTGACCTATGAACTGCTGTTTCTGGAGTCATTGAAGCTGGTAGTAAGACCTGAACACCCGCTTTTAAGTGACAATGTCACGCTGTCGCGGGCGATGCAGTGGCCGGTGGTGATTTCCCCCGAGGGCACCGCACCGCGCCGGATTGCGCAGCAGATGCTGGATGAACAAGGCTGTACGTTGCCACCCCACTGCATTGAAACGTCGTCGACTTCACTGGCGCGTCAGCTGGCACTCCGCTACGACTACATCTGGTTCGTGCCGTCTGGCGCGATTAAAGAGGATCTTAGCCATAACGCGGTCTGTGCGCTGCCGATTAACTCCTCCGGGCCAGGCGAGCCGGTGGGCATCATTACCCGGACTGGCGCAGAGTTGAGCCTGAGTGCCGAGGTGTTAATGTCCACCATCCGCAAGTTTCACAGCTAGCGGCTGCGTTTGGCATGCCGCTCGCGGTTCTCAAGGCGTGCCTTATCGCTTTTCCGCAATCCCACATAGAGCGCCCCGGCTCCGCCATGGCGGGTCTGGGCCACGCAAAAGGTCTGTACGTCATCAAACTGCTGTAACCAACGCGCCAGATAGCTGCGCACAATATTGGCATGGGATTCATCATCACGGCCCTTACCATGAATAATGAGCAGATTTCGTAAGTCCTGCTTTTGTGCCTGCATCATGAAGCTGAACAGGGCCTGACGGCAGGTCTCCACCGGTTGCCGCAACAGGTTGAGACTGGCATCCAGTTTGTACTCACCCCGACGCAGTTTATCCAGAATACCCTGCTGTATGCCGTCGGCTTTATACTCCAGCGGTGTGTTAAGCGGGACAATCTCCAGATAACCCCGTGTCAGGAAATTCTCCTGCTCTGTCTCTCCTGGCGGTTTGCGTGGTGCTTTTGTCGAGGGCGACTTAAGCCATAAGGTTGTGGTGGTGTCTTTTAACGGCGTGACATCGCCCATGGCATCCCGAAAGAGATCGTTATCATCAAGGTTCATGGTTTTCTCACACCTGATTAAAATTGATGGAGCCGGTAAAACAGGCCTGAACAGTTAGCGTAGCAAAAGCTGTAATCACCGGACTACCCCGCGTTAACCCATGTTGCCGCCGATGAAAATAGGGGTGACAGATCACAAAAGCGGAAACTTTTCGTGACAGTCAACGATAGCGGCATTCTGAGAAGCCCGTCACATCAGCGTTTGTCGATGTGTGCTTCATCCATAATGTTTGTGGGTGTAAAACTGCTCGGATGAGTTCCCTTCAGCACAAAAAATGTTAAAATTGACCCCAGTCAATAATCGTCGAGCAAACCATTATGATCCCTGAAAAACGCAGCATTCGTCGTATTCAGTCGGGCGGTTGTGCCATTCACTGCCAGGATTGCAGCATCAGTCAGCTCTGCATCCCCTTCACGTTAAATGAACATGAGCTGGATCAGCTCGACAATATCATTGAGCGTAAAAAACCGATCCAGAAAGGGCAAACCCTTTTTAAAGCAGGCGACGAACTGAAATCCCTGTATGCGATTCGTTCCGGCACGATCAAAAGTTACACTATTACCGAACAGGGTGATGAGCAAATCACCGGTTTTCATCTGGCGGGCGATTTAGTCGGCTTTGATGCCATCATGGGTTCCAGCCATCCCAGCTTTGCGCAGGCGCTGGAAACGGCAATGGTCTGTGAAATTCCGTTTGAAACCCTGGATGACCTGTCAGGAAAAATGCCTGCCCTGCGTCAGCAGATGATGCGTCTGATGAGCGGTGAAATCAAAGGCGATCAGGATATGATCCTGCTGCTGTCGAAGAAAAATGCTGAAGAGCGCCTGGCGGCGTTTATCTGGAACCTGTCCCGTCGTTTCGGCCAGCGCGGTTTTTCACAGCGTGAATTCCGCCTCACCATGACGCGTGGTGACATTGGTAATTACCTGGGCCTGACGGTTGAAACGATCAGCCGCCTGCTGGGTCGTTTCCAGAAGTCCGGCATGCTGGCGGTGAAAGGCAAATACATCACTATTGAAAACCACGCCCTGCTGGAAGAGTTAGCCGGTCAGAGCCATCAGGCCGCCTGATCCGCAGCCGGATCAATAAATCTTATTTTGTTGATCCGGCAGTAACTTTTTCCCTTCTTCCGCTGTGCAACATAGGCTATCTTTATTCCAGTCGCTCTGGTTTAAGGAGAACGCCTCATGTCCCAGTACCAAAATATTCTGGTCGCCATTGATGCCCAGCAAGACGATCAGCCCGCGCTGCGACGTGCGGTCTATCTGAATCAACGCATTGGCGGAAGGATTAAAGCTTTCCTGCCTATCTATGATTTCTCATATGAGATGACCACCCTGCTTTCGCCAGATGAGCGCGCGTCAATGCGCCAGGGCGTCATCAGCCAGCGCACTGAGTGGATCCGTGAGCAGGCCCGCGCTTATCTGGATGCCGGTGTCGAAATTGACATCAAAGTGACCTGGCACAACCGTCCTTTTGAGGCCATCATCCAGGAAGTGCTTGCCCATCAGCACGATCTGGTGCTGAAGATGGCCCATCAGCATGACCGGCTTGAATCGGTCATCTTCACGCCGACCGACTGGCACCTGCTGCGTAAATGCCCGTGCCCGGTCTGGATGGTCAAAGATCAGCCGTGGCCGGAAGGCGGTAAAGCCATTGTCGCGGTCAATCTTGCCAGTGAAGAGCCACATCATGATGGCCTGAATCAGAAGCTGATTCGTGAAACGGTCAAACTGGCAGAAAAAGTGAATCAGACCGAAGTTCACCTGGTCGGTGCTTACCCGATTACCCCTATCAACATCGCTATCGAGCTGCCGGACTTTGATCCCAGCGTCTATAACGATGCGATTCGTGGTCAGCATCTGGTGGCGATGAAAGCGCTGCGGCAGAAGTTCTCGATTGGTGAAGAGTTCACCCATGTGGCTAAAGGCCTGCCGGAAGAAGTCATCCCGGATCTGGCGGCGCATCTCGGTGCTGGTGTAGTGGTATTAGGTACCATAGGACGCACCGGCCTGTCGGCAGCGTTCCTGGGTAATACGGCGGAACAAGTGATTGATCATCTGCGCTGCGATCTCCTGGCGCTTAAGCCTGACGATTTCAAATCGCCGATTGACCTGGATGATGAAGAGGATGAGGAGGATTGATTATCCTCTGACAGAAAAAGGGCGGCTGATTAGCCGCCCTTTTTTATTACAGCGCTTTAAGAATGGCTTCTACGCTGGCTTTGGCATCGCCAAACAGCATCTGACTATTCTCTTTGAAGAACAGCGGGTTCTGCACCCCGGCATAGCCGGTATTCATTGAGCGTTTAAACACCACCACGTTGTGCGCTTTCCACACTTCCAGCACCGGCATGCCGGCAATCGGACTGCGGGGATCATCCTGCGCTGCCGGGTTAACCGTATCGTTGGCACCAATGACCAGCACCGTGTCGGTGTCGCTGAAGTCATCGTTGATTTCGTCCATCTCCAGCACCACGTCGTAAGGCACTTTGGCCTCGGCCAGCAGCACGTTCATGTGACCTGGTAAGCGCCCTGCCACCGGATGAATGCCGAAGCGCACGTTGATGCCAAGCGCACGCAGTCGGGCAGTCATTTCCGCGACCGGATACTGCGCCTGCGCCACTGCCATACCGTAGCCTGGGGTGATAATCACCGAGCTGGATGCCTTGAGCATCTCTGCAGTTTCTTCAGCTGTGATCTCACAATGCTCGCCCGCTTCCTGACTTTCATCGCCGCTGCTGACTTCCGTGCCAAACCCGCCCGCAATCACGCTGATGAACGAACGGTTCATCGCTTTGCACATGATGTAGGAGAGAATTGCACCCGACGAACCCACCAGCGCACCGGTTACAATCAGCAGATCGTTGCTCAGCATGAAACCCGCTGCGGCCGCAGCCCAGCCTGAATAGGAGTTCAGCATCGAGACCACAACAGGCATATCCGCGCCGCCAATAGAGGCAACCAGATGCCAGCCAAACGCCAGCGCAATCACCATCATCAGGAGCAGTGCAAACACCTGAGCACCCGTGCTGCTGGTGTTAACAAACCACAGCAACAGCAGGAACGAAACGACCAGCGCCAGCAGATTCAGCTTATGACGATGGGGTAACGCCAGCGGTTTTGAAGAGATTTTGCCGCACAGCTTGCCAAACGCTACCAGCGAGCCGGTGAAGGTGACAGCACCGATGAAGATACCGATAAACACTTCGCTCAGATGGATATTCTCCATCACAGCTGGCAGGCCAGGCGCGTGGTCGATGTAGCTGTTAATACCCACCAGCACGGCGGCCAGACCGACAAAGCTGTGCAGAATCGCGACCAGTTCCGGCATTTCTGTCATTTCGACTTTCTTCGCCAGACGAATCCCGATAGCGCCGCCAATGACCATCGCCAGCAGGATCCAGACGACGTTTCCGCTGTCCGGGCCAAAGATGGTGGCAACCAGCGCAATTGCCATGCCGCTGATACCAAAAATATTCCCGCGCTTTGAGGTCTCGTGACGTGAGAGACCCGCAAGGCTACAGATGAACAGAATTGCAGCCACAATATAGGCTGCAGTGACTAATCCGCCAGACATGTGTTACCCCTTACGAAACATTTTCAGCATGCGCTGGGTGACGGTAAAGCCACCAAAGATATTGATGCTGGCAATCAGCACGGCAATAAAGGAGATAAAGGTGACCCAGCCACCGTGGCCCATCTGCAGTACCGCACCGATGACGATAATGCCGGAGATGGCGTTGGTGACGGACATCAGCGGCGTATGCAGCGCATGACTGACGTTCCAGACCACGTAGTAACCCACCACGCAGGAGAGCGCGAACACGGTAAAGTGTGAGAGGAACTCAGCTGGCGCTACGTTGGCCAGGCAGCCAAACAGAACGATAGCCAGTGCGATCAGCAGGGTGTTGCGCCACGGAGACACCGGCTTTGCTTCAGCCTTCTCTGCGGGTTTCTGAGCTGCCGGTTTAGCCTGTGGCGCAGCAGAGACCTGAATCGGCGGTGCCGGCCAGGTGACCTCGCCCTCGCGCACGACAGTCACGCCCCGCACCACCATATCGTCGAAATCGACATGGATTTCGCCATTTTTCTCTTTGCACAGCAGCTTGAGCAGATTGACCAGGTTGGTGCCGTAAAGCTGGGAAGATTGTGTCGCGAGACGGCTGGGCAGATCGGTGTAACCGATGATTTTCACACCGTTAGGCGTCACGGTCACCTGATCGGCGACGGTCAGCGCACAGTTGCCACCGGTCTGCGCCGCCAGATCAACAATTACGCTGCCAGGCTTCATGCTGGCGATCATCTCTTCGGTGATCAGTTTCGGTGCCGGTTTACCTGGGATCAGCGCCGTGGTGACAATGATGTCGACTTCTCTGGCCTGACTGGCAAACAGCGCCATCTCTGCCTTGATAAAGGCCTCGGACATGACTTTGGCGTAACCATCGCCATTGCCCGCTTCCTCTTCGAAATCGAGTTCAAGGAATTCGGCGCCCATACTCTGCACCTGCTCTTTAACTTCAGGGCGGGTATCAAAGGCCCGGACAATCGCGCCCAGGCTGCCCGCTGCACCAATCGCGGCCAGTCCCGCCACTCCGGCCCCAATCACCATGACTTTGGCCGGTGGCACTTTACCGGCTGCAGTAATCTGACCGGTAAAGAAACGACCAAATTCATGGGCGGCTTCGACGATAGCGCGATAACCGGCAATGTTCGCCATGGAGCTCAGGGCATCCAGCGACTGCGCACGCGAAATACGCGGCACTGAGTCCATCGCCATAACCGTGACCTGACGCGCAGCCAGCTTTGAAAGCAGATCGGGATTCTGTGCAGGCCAGATAAAGCTGACCAGCGTGCTGCCGGCACGGGTGAGCGCAATCTCATCCTCATCCGGTGCATTCACCTTCAGAACGATATCGGACTGCCAGACCTGTTCCTGACTGCTGAGTGTGGCGCCTGCTGCTCTGTAGCTTTCATCATCAAAGCTGGCGCGCTGACCGGCGTCATGCTCAAGGGTGACGCTGAAACCCAGCTTAATGAGTTGTTCCACGGTCTTTGGCGTGGCAGCCACGCGCGACTCGTTTGGCAACCTTTCCTTGGGGATTCCAATTAACATAGTGTTTCCTTTCATCGGTTAAGGATGATGGCCCGAATCTGCACGACGACAGCGTAGCTGAAACAGCGTTTCAGCTACTTATAGTCGGAATGCATGTATTTCAAAGTGTTTATAACCTACTGAAAATGTGACGAGCGATCCAGAGCGGTTACGCTGGGTAGTGACATTCACATGATTATTCAGGCTTCTGCTAAATAAGCTGCGTTATCCCACTGCGAAACAGTCCTGCAGGCAGATAATCTGCCAGTAAAAACTGTGCCCGGCCGAATTAATCATCAATAAAAACCTTTATTTAACAATGCATTAACTGTTTAAGCGCTAACAGTTACCGTTTTTAGTGGTAACCCGTGCGAAAACACGCCATAACGGCGTTTGATGACAAACAAATGAAAAAATCATGGTTGAATAACGCGATCTGACACAAAAAATCGCTGCGACAGTCTGTTTATAACATGCAATAATCAGCGGCTAATCTGTTATACATCAAGAGTCCAGCACGTTTTCGTACTCATTTTTGCGTAAGGCGAAGGATTATTTTTATGAAGCTGAAGAACACTATTCTGGCGTCCACTCTGTTGTCTCTGCTGGCAGCCAATGCATTCGCTGCGCAGGAGTTAACGCCAGAAAAAGCGGCCGCGCTGAAGCCATTCGAACGTATTAATATCACCGGCCGTTTCAACGCAATTGGCGACGCAGCCGATGCGGTCTCTAAGCGTGCAGATCAGATGGGCGCTGCCTCTTATTACATCCAGGCGATCAACGACAGCAACGGCAACAGCGGTAACTGGCGCGTCACGGCTGACCTCTATAAAGCCGATGCACCGGCAGCCACGCAGTCCACGACTTATCGTCGTTTCAACGGCGTCAACGAACTGCCTAAAGCAGAAGCGTATAAGCTTGAACCGTTCGATACCGTTTCGGTCAGCGGCTTCTTTGCCAGCCAGCCAGATGTGAACGACGCGATTTCAAAAGCGGCTAAGCAGAAAGGCGCGGCCTCCTTCTTTATCGTTCGCCAGATCGATGCCAACAGTGGCGGCAATCAGTATGTCACCGCCTATGTCTATAAAGCGGATGCTAAAGAACGCAAAGTACAGACACCGAATGCGATTCCTGCCGATTCAGAAGCAGGTAAAGCCGCGCTGGCAACCGGTGGTGCTGCAGCCGCTAACGTTGAGATTCCAGGCGTAGCCTCGTCTGAAACACCAAGCAATAAAGTGGGCCGTTTCTTCGAAACCCAAAGCTCAACCGGTAAGCGCTATACGGTGAATCTGCCAAACGGTAAATCCGTGCAGGAAGTGAACGCAATCACTGCCGCGCAGATGCAGCCGTTCGATACCGTTACCTTCACCGGACACTTCGGTACACCCACTGAGATTTCAGAAGAAGTGGCGAAGCGTGCAGCCGATAAAGGTGCGAAGTTCTACCATGTCACCCGCCAGTGGCAGAACCAGAGTGGCGGTAACCTGACCGTTACGGCTGACCTGTTTAAGTAGTCCCTTCAGGGCGGTACCCGCCGCCCTGCTGTTTGCATAATTACTGCGCTGTTTTGCATAGTCACGCATTGCCATCCCCTGCCACTCTCCGTAAAATCCTCCGCCTGTTTTACCGGATATTGTCTCTGTATTTTGCCGCTGCGCTGCGATAACTCAGTGATGAAATCCGGTTTACCCAGCCATATATGCTAGCGGGAAGGTTGTTTTGGAGAAAAAATTAGGTCTCGGTGCGCTGACGGCGCTGGTGCTCAGCTCAATGCTGGGTGCAGGCGTGTTCAGTCTGCCGCAAAACATGGCCGCAGTGGCTGGCCCGGCGGCGCTGTTGCTGGGGTGGCTGATTACCGGTGTCGGCATTATCTTTCTGTCGCTGGCGATGCTACTGCTGACCCGCCTCAAGCCCGAGCTGGACGGCGGCATCTTTACCTACGCCCGCGCCGGGTTCGGCGAACTGATGGGGTTCTGTTCCGCCTGGGGCTACTGGCTATGCGCGGTGATCGCCAACGTCTCCTATCTGGTGATTGTCTTCTCTGCCCTGAGCTTCTTCACCGATACGCCTGACCGGATTATCTTTGGTGATGGCAACACCTGGCAGGCGATGCTGGGTGCATCTGTGCTGCTGTGGCTGGTTCACTGGCTGGTGCTGCGCGGCGTGCAGACCGCGGCCAGCATCAATCTGATGGCGACGCTGGGCAAACTGGTGCCGCTGCTGCTGTTTATTGTACTGGCGGTGATGGCGTTCAACTATGATCGTTTCCGCTTCGATTTTTCCGGCGTCACGCTGGGAAAACCGCTCTGGGAGCAGGTTAAGCAGACCATGCTGATCACCCTATGGGTCTTTATCGGGGTCGAAGGTGCGGTGGTCGTCTCTGCCCGTGCTCGCCAGAAAAAGGATGTGGGCCGTGCAACCTTATTTGCCGTGCTGGCTGCGCTGCTGGTCTATCTGCTGGTCACGCTGCTGTCGCTGGGCGTGGTGCCGCGTGCTGAACTGGCTGAGATGCGTAATCCTTCAATGGCCGGATTAATGACCCGACTGATGGGTAACTGGGGCGATGCGGTGATTGCGGTGGGTCTGATTGTCTCCGTGTGCGGGGCCTATCTGAGCTGGACGATTATGGCCGCGGAAGTGCCGCTGATTGCCGCGCAACAGGGCGCCTTTCCCCGCAGTATCGCCCGGCAGAACCGCCATAACGCGCCAGCCGCCTCGCTGTGGCTGACCAACGGCAGTATTCAGCTCTGCCTGATCCTGATTGCCCTGACCGGTGCTGACTACAACAACCTGCTGACCATCGCCTCGGAGATGATTCTGGTACCCTATCTGCTGGTGGGGTTATATCTGATCAAAGTGGTGCACGGACAGCATAAGCCGCTGGCGATGGCGATCGGTGTGGGTGCCAGCGTGTATGGCATCTGGCTGTTGTACGCCTCAGGACCCATGCACCTGATGATGTCAGTGGTGCTCTACACGCCAGGCCTGCTGCTGTTCCTGTTTGCACGACGCGGCGGCCGCGCCGATATTGCGCTGACCTCGCTGGAGCGGATTGCGATGGGACTGCTGATTGCCGCGACATTGCCCGCCGTATGGGAGCTGACGACGTAAAGCCTGCCCGAAAGGGTTTTCAGTGTGACTGCACTGGAATGGATACGCACAGCAGGTCATCCTGCTGTGTGAGATTCAGCGGCTTCGCATATTCGTAGTGGATGGCGTCCAGCTGCTCCGCCGAAAGTGGATAAGGGAGCTGGATATCAAAGCGACTAATCTGCTGCTGTTCTGCGAGAGTAATCAGGCGCGCGATGTTAATTTCGTCGCTGACCTGAGTAGAAATGATTTGTAATGCTAATTCTTTTAACGGGTCGTCACTGCCCTGTAAACGGTTTGCCGATTTACGTGTCACCATGCCAAATATCGGCATCACACCATAAATAGCATCGACGAAGCTCCAGCGCTTTTTGCAGGAAGCGGAAAGAAAGTCACTGTAATTGAAGCAGATGCGGTCGGGGTATATGGCTGATGCCAGCTCTTTATCAGACACACTAACGCTCCTCATGGTAATCATCAATATCCCAAACCTGGCGCAAAAAGGCCGCGCTAATGATTGCACATTTTGCCGGATATATACCAGCAAGCCCTGGATATTTCGTGCGATAGCGTAGAGCTCAGGACCAGGAAAAGATATGCTTTCATCCATCCCTGACTCTGCCCTGTGAACTATGAACAAAATTGTTTATGTAGAAGATGAACCCGAAGTGGGTTCACTGATTGCGGCCTATCTTGGCCGTCACGATATTGAAGTCATTGTTGAGACACGTGGCGACCGTGCTGAAGCGGTTATTGCCGAACAGCAACCCGACCTGGTGATGCTGGATATCATGTTGCCGGGCAAAGATGGCATGACCATCTGTCGCGACCTGCGGGCCAACTGGCAGGGACCGATCGTGTTGCTTACCTCACTGGACAGCGACATGAACCATATTCTGGCTCTGGAGATGGGTGCGCAGGATTACATCCTGAAAACCACACCACCCGCTGTGCTGCTGGCCCGCCTGCGCCTGCATCTGCGCCAGTCCCAGCATGGGCAGCCGGAAGATGCGCCTGCTGCGCCTGCCACGAATCGTATGCTGCGTTTTGGCTCGCTGACCATTGATGCCCTGAACCGTCAGGTGACGCTGTTTGACGAGCAGATCGCCCTCTCCACTGCGGATTTCGATCTGCTGTGGGTTCTCGCCAGCCATGCGGGTCAGACGCTTAACCGGGATGCACTGCTGAAAACATTGCGCGGCGTCAGTTATGACGGCCTGGACCGCAGCATCGACGTGGCCATCTCCCGCCTGCGTAAAAAGCTCCACGACAGCGCTACCGAGCCGTTCCGCATTAAAACCATCCGCAATAAAGGCTATCTGTTCGCCCCCCAGGCCTGGGATACCCGCGAATTATGAGAAAGCTCTTTATTCAGTTCTATCTGCTGCTGTTTGTCTGCTTTCTGGTCATGGCGCTGCTGGTGGGTCTGGTCTATAAGTTCACCGCTGAGCGCGCGGGCCGGCAGTCAATGAATGACCTTATGGCCAGCTCGCTCTACCTGATCCGCAGCGAACTGCGTGAGATCCCGCCGCGTGACTGGAACAAAACCATCAAGAGTCTCGATCTCGGCCTGTCGTTTGACCTGCACATTGAGCCGATGAGCAAATATCAGCTTGATGAAAGCAATATGCGCCGGTTGCACGCCGGAGAGATTGTCGCGCTCGACGATCAATACACCTTTCTGCAGCATATTCCGCGCAGCCACTATGTCTTATCGGTGGGGCCGATTCCCTATCTCTTTTATCTGCACCAGATGCGACTGCTGGATATTGCTCTGCTGGTGTTTATTGGCATGTCGCTGGCGCTGCCGGTATTTATCTGGCTGCGTCCGCACTGGCAGGAGATGCAGCGCCTGGAAAAAGCGGCACAGCGCTTTGGCCGGGGCGAGCTGGATGTGCGCACCCATTTCGACAGCACCTCCAGCCTGTTCCGGCTGGGCATCGCCTTTAATCAGATGGCCGAGAACATCAACACGCTGGTCGCCAGTAAGAAGCAGCTGATTGACGGTATTGCCCATGAGCTGCGAACGCCACTGGTGCGCCTGCGCTACCGGCTGGAGATGAGCGATAACCTGACGGATGGTGAACGGGTGGCGCTGAACCGCGACATCGGCCAGCTTGAAAGCCTGATTGAGGAGCTGCTGACCTATGCACGTCTTGATCGGCCGCGCGTCGATCTGAATCTGAAATCGCTGGATCTGGCCAGCTGGCTGAGTGAGCGGCTGGACGATTTCCGCACCATTAATCCGGACATACGACTTGACCTTGACCTGCCGCAGCGTGAAAACATCGGTGTTTCTGACACCCGACTCATGGAGCGGGTGCTGGATAACCTGGTGAACAACGCGCTGCGCTATGCGCAGCAGCGGCTGCGCGTCAGTTTATGGTTCGACGGTCCGGTCGGGTGTCTGCAGGTGGAAGATGACGGTCCGGGCATTCCGCCCGACGAACGTGAACGGGTTTTCGAACCCTTTGTCCGGCTTGATCCCAGCCGCGATCGCGCCACAGGCGGCTGCGGACTGGGCCTGGCCATTGTTCACTCCATTGCCCAGGCGCTGAGCGGCAACGTAACCATTGAGTCCAGCCCGCTGGGCGGTGCCAGCATTCGCTTTTGCTGGCCGGTTGATCTAACCTTGCGGGAAATTCCGCTGCGTTAAAATCCACAAGGAGTCTTACGTGACCTCAGCGTATCAACAACTGACCAAAACCTTCCAGCGCCTTTCCCGTTTCAGTCACGTCACGGCTATCGCTGGCTGTGACATGCAAACCACCATGCCGCCAGGCGGTAGTCAGGCGCGTGGTGAAGCACTGGCCGAAATGAGCGTGTTGCAGCACCAGATCCTGACCGCCCCGCAGGTCGGTGAGTGGCTAAAGGCTGCTGAGCAGCAGTCCCTGAACGATGTCGAGCGGGCCAATCTCAACGAGATGCAGCGCGCCTATCAGCAGGCCACCCTGCTTCCTGATGATTTTGTGGAAGCCAAATCGATCGCCGGTTCAGTATGTGAACATGCGTGGCGCACTCAGCGTCCCGCTAACGACTGGCAGGGCTTTGCCGCCAACCTCAAAGAAGTCGTACGGCTGAGCCGCGAAGAGGCACAGCGTCGCGCTGACGCCAGTGGCTGTTCGCGTTACGATGCGCTGCTGGATCTCTATGAGCCGGGTATGACACGCGCCCGACTGGATGAAACCTTTGGCGAGCTGAAAACCTGGCTGCCCGCTTTGCTGCAGCAGGTTGTGGAAAAACAGGCACAGCAGCCATTTATCACGCCGCAGGGGCCGTTCGCCGTTCCAGCGCAGCGTCAGCTCGGTCTGAGCATTATGGAGACGCTGGGTTTCGACTTTAACCATGGCCGCCTCGACATCAGTGCGCATCCCTTCTGTGGCGGCGTCCCGGAAGATGTACGCATCACCACCCGTTACAACGAGAATGAGTTTCTCAGCGCCATGATGGGCGTGATTCACGAAACCGGTCATGCCCGCTATGAGCAGAATCTGCCGCAGCAGTGGCGCGGTCAGCCGGTGGCGCTGGCGCGCTCCACGGCTATTCATGAATCACAAAGCCTGTTTATGGAGATGCAACTGGGTCGCAGCCGCGAATTCCTGCAGCGCATTCTGCCGCAGGTGATCGCGACCTTTGGCGATCAGCCCGCCCTGCAGGCGGATAATTTCGTGCGCCTGACTCAGCAGGTGAAACCAGGCCTGATCCGGGTTGACGCCGATGAGCTGAGCTACCCGGCGCATGTCATTCTGCGCTATGAAATTGAGCAGGCGCTGATTGAAGGCGAGATTGAGGTTGAGGACATCCCGGCGTTATGGGATGAGAAGATGATGCAGTCGCTGGGGCTGGATACCCGCGGTAACTACCGCGATGGCTGTATGCAGGATATCCACTGGACCGACGGTGCATTTGGTTACTTCCCGACCTATACGCTTGGCGCGATGTATGCCGCACAGCTGTTCCGGTCGGTACAGAACGCCATTCCTCAGCTCAGCGAGCTGATTCAGCACGGTGAACTGCAGCCGGTATTTGACTGGCTGCAACAGAACATCTGGCAGCACGGCAGCCGTTTCTCCACTGACCAGCTGCTGATCAATGCCACCGGCGAAGCCCTGAATCCGGCTTTCCTCCGCCAGCATCTTGAACAACGCTACCTGAATAGCTAAGCTTCCGGGCGGTCTGCTGACCGCCCTTTCCCGCCTTTGTACAATCGGTTACACGCCGATACCAAACACCCACGGACACCGTTCATTGATTTCCCTATAGTCTCTTCACCGGCCCCGCAGTGGGCTACACATGAAAAAATAGTCTCCGAGGGATTTGCAATGAAAAAATTATTTGCACTGGTTGTCGCCGCTGCTATGGGTATGTCTTCTGTTGCTTTCGCTGCTGACACCACAGCTGCTCCAGCTGCTGCGCCAGCCGCAACAACTACTACTACCGCTGCAGCACCGGCTAAAACCGTTCACAAAACTGCGCACAAGAAACACCATAAAGCAGCTCAGAAAGCCCAGGCTGCTAAGAAACACCACAAAAAAGCAGTGAAAAAAGATGCCGCGCAGAAAGCGCAGGCTGCTAAAAAAGTGCACCACAAGAAAGCGGTAAAACCTGCTGCACAGAAAGCGCAGGCCGCTAAAAAAGTTCACCACAAAAAAGCAACTAAACCAGCCGCTCAGAAAGCCCAGGCTGCTAAAAAAGTTCACCACAAAAAAGTAACTCAGCCAGCGGCTCAGAAAGCCCAGGCTGCTAAGAAAGTTCATCACAAAAAAGTGGTAAAACCTGCTCAGAAAGCGCAGGCCGCTAAAAAAGTTCACCACAAAAAAGTTGTGAAACCAGCAGCTAAAAACTAAGGTCGCCTTCAGCGCACGGCCACGAGTTGATAATTAAAAACACCCGGTTCTGCCGGGTGTTTCTTTACTGGAGTGGATGAAATGACGAGAGTGGATGAAATAGTGCGTCGCTATCGCTTCGAAATTATTCTGCTTGTTATGATCCTGTGTGGCATTGTTGCAGCCAGTTTTTTTATTTAGCCGCTGTAGCGTACTGATTAACCAATAAAACTCCCTTTTTCAACGCTCACCGACTATAGTTACCGTACTTACGTAATAACAATAACGTTAATTTTTCTCGCCATTGAGATTTCTATGCGCCTGGCTACCCTGTTAATGGTTGGACTCTTCAGCTTTGCCACCACGGTTCACGCCGATGATGACGATGACTCGCCCACTCCTGCTGAAATTAAGATGCTGTTCTTCGGCAAGGATCATCGCCAGGCAATCACCGATATTACCGCTGCCCCCTGGGATGCCATTGGTCAGCTGGAAACCGAAAGCGGCAACCTCTGTACTGCCACGCTCATCTCTCCGCATCTGGCGCTGACGGCCGGACACTGTCTGCTCTCCCCGCCGGGTAATTTCGATAAGCCGGTTGCGCTGCGATTTATGGCCAGTGATAAAGGCTGGCGCTACGAACTTCATGATATTGATGCGCGGGTTGAACCCTCGCTGGCATCAAAATTAAAAGCGGATGGTGAAGGCTGGATCGTGCCGAGCAGTGCTGCGCCCTATGATTATGGCATCGTAATTTTACGCAATCCGCCCTCCGCGATTACGCCGATTCCATTGTTCGATGGCTCACGCAGCGATCTTACTGCGGCACTGAAGCTGACCGGACGCAAAGTGACGCAGGCAGGCTATCCGGCCGATCATCTGGATACGCTCTACTCTCACAGTGATTGCCTGATTACCGGCTGGGCGCAGCGCGCCGTGCTGTCGCATCAGTGTGATACCCTGCCGGGTGACAGTGGTTCACCGCTGCTGCTCAAAAGTGATAAAGGCTGGCAGTTAATCGCGGTACAAAGCTCTGCGCCGGCAGCCAAAGATCGCTATCTGGCTGATAACCGCGCGATTTCGGTCACCTCATTTAAAGATAAGCTGGAATCTCTCGCGCAGTAATCTTTCTTACCCTTCATAGGATGCGCGCCTGTTACGGCGCGCATCCTGGCTTTTACCCTGCTATCTGCTCCATTGTCTGCAGAATTCGCTTCTCTGAGATGGGATACGGCGTACCCAGTTGCTGAGCAAAGTAGCTGATACGCAGCTCCTCAATCATCCAGCGAATGTTCTTCACCTCTTCATCATCCTGACGCTGCGGCGGCAATTTGTTGCGCCACGCCTGATACGCCTGTTCCACTGCCTGCACTTTTAACATGCGCGCGCGATCGCTGTGAGGATCGGCAGGCAGTTTTTCCAGCCGCCGCTCAATGCCATGCAGGTAACGCAGCGTATCCGCCAGTCGCTGCCAGCCGTTGCCGGTGACAAAGCCGCGATAAACCAGACCACTTAATTGCGCCTTGATGTCGGACAACGCCAACGCCATCGTCATATCGACCCGGCCTTTGAGACGCTTATTGATGTTGAAGACGGCCGTCAGGATCTGCTCAACCTGCTTCGCAATGGTCACGACGGTCTCATTGAGTTCGCCGCGAACTTTGTCACGCAACTGCTCAAACGAGGTCTGATCCCAGGCCGGACCGCCCGCTTCACCCATCAGTTTGTCGATGCCACAGGCGATGCAGTCATCAATCAGCTCCAGCACTTTGCCATAAGGGTTGAAGTAAAGTCCGAGCTTGGCTTTGTTCGGCAACTTCTCGTGCAGATATTTAACCGGTGACGGCACATTCAGGAGCAGCAGACGACGCTGACCGCGCCACATCATTTTCTGCTGCTCCTGCTCGCTGTCAAACAGGCGAATGGCGACGCTCTCTTTCTCATCGACCAGCGCAGGCCAGGCTTTGACCTGATAGCTACCGCGCTTCTGTTCGTAGCTGCGCGGCAGTTCACCAAAGCTCCAGATATGCAGACCGCTCTGCTCCAGCCCGTCATCTGCCACTTTTGACAGCGTCTCCTGCACCTTGCCTTTCAGCTGTGCCTTGAGCGCGCTGAGATCTTTACCTTCCAGCAGTTTACGGTTGTGCTCATCCACCACCCGGAAGGTCATTTTCAGATGATCGGGCACCTGTTCCCACTGCCAGTTTTCCCGCTCCAGCGTGACGCCGGCCATGCGGCGAAACTCACGGGACAGCGCATCGGGAAGCGGCATCTCCATTGCGTTGACGCGTCCCAGGAACGCCTCGGCATAGTTGGGTGCCGGCACCAGGTTGCGGCGCAGCGGCTTGGGCAGTGACTTAATCAGCGCGATGATCAGCTCACGGCGTACCCCGGGGATCTGCCATTCAAAACCGCTATCTTCAATCTGATTCAGCAGCGGCAGCGGAATATGTACCGTCACGCCATCCGCATCGGCACCCGGCTCAAACTGGTAACTCAGCTTCAGTTTAAGGTTGCCCTGATGCCAGAAGTTAGGGTAATCAAGCTGGCTGACCTTATCCGCGCCCTCTTTGATCAGCATTTGTTTGTCGAAGTTCAGCAGCTCCGCATTTTCACGGCTGGCCTTTTTCCACCAGCTGTCGAAATGCTTCGCTGAGACCACCTCTTTGCCAATGCGCTGGTCATAAAAAGCAAACAGCGTTTCGTCATCCACCAGAATATCGCGACGGCGGGATTTGTGTTCCAGATCTTCGACTTCACTGCGCAGCTTCTGGTTAGCACGGAAGAAGGCGTGACGCGTCTGCCAGTCGCCCTCCACCAGCGCGTGACGGATAAACAGCTCACGGCTCAGAGTAGGATCAATGCTGCCATAGTTTACCTTGCGGGCGGCCACAATCGGCAGGCCATAGAGCGTAACCTTCTCGGCAGCCATTACCGCGCCCTGCGATTTCTCCCAGTGCGGTTCACTGTAGCTGCGCTTGATCAGGTGCTGCGCCAGCGGCTCAATCCACTCCGGCTCAATCCGCCCCGCCGTGCGGCCCCAAAGGCGGCTGGTTTCAACCAGTTCTGCCACCATGGCCCATTTCGGCGGCTTCTTAAACAGCCCGGAACCCGGGAAAATCGAGAAGCGGGTATTGCGTGCGCCGGTGTACTCCTGCTTGTCGGTGTCCTTCTGGCCGATGTGCGACAGCAGACCGCTAAGCAGCGCGCAGTGAACGGGCTGCAGCTCAGCCGGTTCGCTGTTAACCGGAATGCCCAGTTCTCGCACCACCTGCCGCAGCTGGGTATAAATATCCTGCCATTCCCGTACGCGCAGATAGTTCAGGAAGTCGCTTTTGCACTGGCGGCGGAAAAGGTTGCCCGACAGGGCTTTCTGCTGCTCCGCCAGGTAGTTCCAGAGGTTCACATAGGCGAGGAAGTCGGAGTCTTTGTCGGCAAAGCGCCGGTGCTTCTCATCGGACGCCTGCTTTTTCTCTGCCGGGCGCTCGCGCGGGTCCTGAATCGACAGACCGGCGGTGATGATCATCACTTCACGCACGCAGCCAAATTTCTGCGCTTCCAGCACCATTCGTGCCAGACGCGGATCGACCGGCAACTGTGCCAGCTGACGACCGGAGCCGGTGAGTTTGTAGTGTCCGCTCTCCTCATTCAGGGTCAGCGCACCCAGCTCTTCCAGCAGGCGGACGCCATCCTGAATGTTGCGCTTATCGGGCGCTTCCACAAACGGGAAAGCAGCGATATCGCCGAGTCCCAGCGAGGTCATCTGCAGGATCACCGATGCCAGGTTGGTACGCAGGATTTCCGGATCGGTAAAGGCCGGACGGCTCAGGAAGTCATCTTCCGAGTAGAGACGAATACAGATACCGTCTGAAACACGGCCGCAACGCCCTTTTCGCTGGTTGGCGGAGGCCTGCGATATCGGCTCAATCGGCAGGCGCTGCACCTTGGTGCGGAAGCTGTAGCGACTGATACGTGCCGTACCGGGATCGATAACATATTTGATCCCAGGCACCGTCAGTGAAGTTTCCGCCACGTTGGTCGCCAGCACGATGCGACGGCCACTGTGCGACTGAAATACCCGGTTCTGTTCGGCGTTCGACAGTCGCGCATAGAGCGGCAGCACTTCGGTGTGCGGCAGGTCGCGTTTATTCAGCGCATCGGCGGTGTCGCGGATTTCGCGCTCACCGCTCATGAAAATCAGAATATCGCCGCGACTCTCGCGTCCCAGCTCATCCACCGCATCAAATATCGCCTGCAGCTGATCGCGATCGCCATCATCCGCTTCTTCAACCACCGGCCGGTAGCGCACTTCGACCGGGTAAGTCCGGCCGGAAACTTCAATCACCGGCGCGTTGTTGAAGTGCCGCGAGAAGCGCTGCGGATCGATGGTCGCCGAGGTAATAATCACTTTCAGATCGGGGCGGCGCGGCAGCAGCTCACGCAGATAACCGAGCAGGAAATCGATATTCAGGCTGCGCTCGTGCGCCTCATCAATGATGATGGTGTCATATTGCATCAGCAGGCGATCCTGCTGGATCTCCGCCAGCAGGATACCGTCGGTCATCAGTTTAATCTGCGTCAGGTCGCTGACCTGGTCGTTAAACCGCACCTTATAGCCGACACAGCCGCCCAGTGAGGTACTGAGCTCATCAGCAATGCGATTCGCCACAGTGCGCGCAGCCAGACGACGCGGCTGCGTATGACCAATTAACCCGGTGATACCGCGTCCCAGCGCCAGACAGATTTTCGGCAGCTGCGTGGTTTTACCTGAACCGGTTTCACCCGCAACAATCACCACCTGATTGTCGCGAATCGCCGCCGCAATATCCTGCTGCTTCTGACTGACCGGCAGATTGTCCGGGAATGTTATGGCTGGCGTTGCCGCGCGGCGCTGGGCCACGCGCTGTTCAGCAGCAATAAATTCCTGCTCCAGCTCGCGGGCAATGCCCTGCTGTGCCTCGGGATTTTTAGCTTTTCTGGCACCCTGCAAGCGGCGCTGCAGACGCTGGCGATCGCGCAGCATGACACCGTCGAGCCGTGGCCAGAGCGCTGCCAGTGGGGAAGTATCGGGAGATGACATAATAGTGACAACCTTACTCAGACGGTGTCGCTGCCTGAAGCAGCGCCCTGCAAGCCGGGATAACCAGCTGATTCAATAAATATAATTGTGCGCATCATAGCACATTCTGAACCGTTCCGGCGGCTCGCCCCGGTTACGCTTATTCAATAAATTCGAACATGGGTCTCGAAATATTGCGCTTTCACCGCGCCATCGATAACCGTAGAGTGTAAACCATTGAGCGGAAAGTCTTCCGCGTAACAGACAGGAAACCACCATGAGCAAAGTTTTAGTTCTGAAATCAAGCATCCTTGCAGGCTACTCACAGTCAAGCCAGCTCGCTGACTTCTACATCGAACAGGCAAAGGCACAGGGTAAAGACGTCACTGTACGTGATCTGGCCGCTAACCCGATTCCGGTTCTGGATGGTGAGTTAGTGGGTGCAATGCGCCCATCCGAAACGCCGCTGTCACCCCGTCAGCAGGAAGCACTGGATCTGTCCGATGAACTGATTGCAGAACTGCAGGCTCATGATGAAGTGGTGATTGCCGCGCCAATGTACAACTTCAACATTCCAACCCAGCTGAAAAACTACTTCGACCTGATTGCCCGTGCTGGCGTGACGTTCCGCTACACCGAAGCAGGCCCGGAAGGTCTGGTTAAAGGCAAAAAGGCTGTGGTGATCTCCAGCCGTGGCGGTATTCACAAAGATACCCCAACTGACCTGCTGACCCCTTACGTTAAGCTGTTCCTGGGCTTCATCGGCATCACTGACGTTGAGTTCGTGTTTGCTGAAGGCATCGCGTACGGTCCGGAAGTGGCCAGCAAAGCGACCGCTGAAGCAAAAGACACAATTAAGCAGATCGTGACCGCATAAATCTCAGTCATCTCAGGATGACGCTGAAAACCGGGCCATGCGCCCGGTTTTTTTTCGCCTGTCACTGGCCGCTGCCTGCTTCCTTTCTCAGCCACTGACCGTTAATGCCGCGCACATATTCCCCCACGGCCGCTCGGCTCACCAGCTTCTGTCCGGCAATACTGGCGATATCAGCCGTGGAGAGATTATTCTGCTCTGCCAGCCGCTGATACTCCTGCTTACGTCCGGCATTAATCCGCTGCACCAGCGCCAGCGTTTCACTGTCCTGTGACCGTGCCGCCAGATAGCCTGAGAGCGTTTCACCTGCCAGACCCGCTTGCCGCGCTTCATCGAGCGTCAGTGCCCAGGCAGGCTGCGCCATCGCCAGGGCAAGTAACAGCGCCGCACTTATGCGTTTCATCGTTGCTCTCCTCAGAACAGACCGCTCTGGTTTTTCAGTAACGCTTCCACATCCTTGTCGACTTTGATGTGAATCTCATGCTCGATTCTTACGTTCATATTAATGGTGATGGGATCTTTGGGTGCCGTGACTTCGATGCGCGGCACACAGCCGATGCTCAGCAGTCCGGCTGCCAGAACCAGTAATGGCCTCAGGCTCATGGTGAATTGTCCTTGTTCGATGGCAAAGTCGCATGTTGCTCTAACCAGGATTGCAAATTATCGCCGAAGCGCAGGCTGCGCCAGAGCTGAAACAGGTTTTCCTGATGATGATAGTTAAGATTGACCGTCTGCCGACGGTTACTGAACTGGCTGACGCCCTGCACCTGTGCTTCCATAGTAAGGTCGCCGAGGTTATCCAGATTGATCGTGGCCCAGCTGCGGGAGACCTCCATATAGCGTAACCAGTCCAGCGCCGCGCCGGTCGCTACGTTGTTGCGGGTAATGGCATCCGCCATATCTTTATCCAGCCGGAAGGTCAGCGGGCCGCTGTTGGCAATCCATCCCTTCTCCACCAGCCAGCGCGGATTATTGAGCCACAGCGGCAGCTCGCCGTTAACCTTGCCCGACATGGCGAACTGTTTCGGCTTCAGTGCCGTCACCAGCTCGCTGAGGCTGATTTGACGCAGCGACACCCGGGCGGGTTCATGCTGCGGCATGCGCAGGGAGGGCAGCGTGATTTGTCCGCCCAGCAGATCCAGGCTGACATCCTGCAGCGTCAGCGGCGCCTTTTCAGACCATGGCCAGTTCCCCTGCAGGTCGGCACGAATATTTTGCATCGCAAACTGGTTCTTCACCTCGGCAATGCGCAGTGAAACCGGGCCATGCTGACCAAACTGCCACTGCTGCTCGTGGAATCTGAACGGCAGCGAGAAGTCGATACCGTTTACCTGGCTGTCCGGCGTCCAGACGCTGCCCTGTTTAACCGTCCAGTGGCCCCCGGCCTGGAAGCCCTGATCGCTGGCGGCGGAAAAAGCGACCTGTGCCTGCAGACTGCCGCCCTGAATCTGCATTTTCATGTCGGGGCTGATCAGCGGCTGAAATACCGTCAGCGACTGAGCTGGCCACCAGGCCTGGCCGCGTAATCGTTCGCCATCCCAGCGACCATTCACCCGCAGCGGGCCAACCTTGCCCGCTTTTAACTCGCCCCGCCAGAGGAAATAGCCGGGATCCCGGCCTTTAGCTTCAAAGTCGAGCACTGAGTCAGCCAGACGGCCGCCATAAGTGAAGCGGGTCGGTCCCGCCTGCAGTCTGAAATGACCATTAAAAGAAGGATGTGCCGCATCACGCTGCCAGTTTACCGGCTCAGTCAGCGTCAGACGCGGTTTTGCTATGTTGACGCTGCCGTAGGCCAGCTGATTAAAGCCGGCAGACAGAGTATCAAGCTGGATCAGTGTGTCATGCCAGCCGCCGGTTCCTTTAACATCCCAGCGAGCCTGCAGCGGCAGCATTTCGCCTCCGCCCCAGTAGCGCCAGTTCCATTCACCCTTATCGGGCCAGAAATCTGTGGCGCGGCCATCGAGATGCAGCCGGAAGCGGCCAAAACTGGCATCGTGTGCGTTGAGAATCGCCTGCAGGCGACCATCTATGCCCTGTGAGGAGAGACGCACACCCGCCAGCGGCCAGCGCGCCTCATCCACTTCCAGCGTTGACAGCAGCCGGCCACGCAGACGCAGCAGCGATTTAGGTTGCAGCACCAGTTGAGGATCGAGCAGCGAACCACTAAGCACACCCGGAATCGAGCCGTAAAGTTGCAGATCGGCCAGTTTGCTTTCACCGGTCAGCTGAAACGGCAGGTTGCTGTTGGTCAGGCTAAGGTTACCGGGACCGACGCCCAGCACCACGTTGCCCTTGCCGCCGCGTCCCTGCGTCAGCAGGTTAACACGACCCGTAATCTGGCTGCCTTCAAGGCCCGACTGCCAGTTATCCAGCGTCAGGTTAACAAACCCAGACAAGGGCTGGTCCACCAGTGGCCAGAAGTATTCGCCCTTTTCAATCCGAATCTGCTCGCGGCTGATCTGCCACGGTAACCGGAGAAGCGGCCTGCTCTCTTCCGCCATTGCTACCCGCAGCTCGCCCTGCTGCTGCTGCCAGTTGAGCGTCAGCTGCAGCGGATGTGGCAGCGCGTCCAGCGCCAGCTGCCCGGCCACCTCACCGTTTACCGGCAGATCTGTAGCAAAAGTGGGTAACGTCAGATGACCACTCAGCGTGACGGGTTCAGGCAGTGCAGGATGGGTGAGCGTCAGGTCACGGATAGCGAGCTGCTGACCGGTCAGCGTGGCCGCCAGCTGCAGATTATCGCCGTGGTAATTGAGTTGCTGGCGATCTTTTTCCAGCGTGAGATCCAGCGCGCCCGCATAGGTCTGCCAGGGCGCGACAATCAGTTTGCCCAGATGAACGTCGGCGCCAGGCAGCATTGCCTGCCATTCGGCCAGCGTTTTAGGCGCAACCGTACTGTTACTGGCCGGTAGTTTTTGCAGGCAGTCACTATCCAGCGTCAGCGCTTCCGCATTGAGTTTCCAGCGCGACTGATGCCAGCCCAGTGACACCGCCGTTATGGTGGCCAGCGAGCAATCACCGGCGAGATAACGAATCTGAGGCAACCACAGTCCACCGTTCCGCCAGCGCGGCGCGCCTGACAGCGCAATGCGCGTCCCGTCAGGCAGCCAGATGCCGGCCAGCCGTGGCAGCCATTGCGTCACAGTCAACATCAGGCCCAGCAGCAGCAGAATCAGCGCCAGAATAGCCGCCAGCCGTCGCCGGAAAATCCGTGGCATAAAAGCCATAATCCTTTTCCTTACAGTATCCTGACAGGAATGATGGCATGTAATCTGCCAGAGGTGAAGGCCTGCACCAGGCGCAAATCAGCTGTTTCAGCAAAGTCAGTCAGAAAACGTTATCCTTGGTTTATCACTCTGCAGGAGCATAACGATGAAGATCGCGGTTTACAGCACCAAACATTACGATCAGAAATACCTTGAGCAGGTTAATCAGCAGTTCGGTTTTGAACTGGTGTTTTTTGACTTTTTACTCTCTGAAAGCACGGCCAAAACTGCTGTGGGTTGCGATGCCGTCTGCATCTTCGTAAACGATGACGGGAGTCGCCCGGTGCTGGAAGAGCTGGCTGGGCTGGGTGTGAAATACATCGCGCTGCGCTGTGCCGGTTTCAATAATGTCGATCTGGCTGCCGCGAAAGAGCTGGGTCTGGAAGTCGTCCGGGTTCCGGCCTACTCACCGGAAGCGGTGGCTGAACACGCGATCGGCCTGATGATGACCCTGAACCGCCGTATTCATCGTGCATATCAGCGTACCCGTGATGCAAACTTTTCGCTCGATGGCCTGACCGGTTTTAACATGCACAACAAAACTGCGGGCGTTATCGGCACCGGTAAAATCGGGATTGCGACGATGCGCATTCTGAAAGGATTTGGTATGCGGCTGCTGGCATTTGACCCTTACCCCAGCGAGCAGGCACTGGAGCTGGGCGCGGAGTATGTCGATCTGAAAACGCTGTTTGCTGAATCCCACGTCATTACGCTGCACTGCCCGCTGACGCCAGAGAATCATCATCTGCTTAACGCTGACGCGTTTAAACAGATGCGCGATGGCGTGATGATTATCAACACCAGTCGCGGTGGTCTGATTGATTCACAGGCGGCGATTGACGCGCTGAAACAGCAGAAGATCGGCGCGCTCGGCATGGATGTTTACGAGAATGAACGCGACCTGTTCTTTGAAGATAAGTCGAATGATGTGATTCAGGACGATGTATTCCGCCGTCTGTCGGCGTGCCATAACGTGTTGTTCACCGGCCATCAGGCGTTTTTAACCGCCGAAGCGCTGACCGCCATTTCTGAAACGACGCTGAGTAATCTCAGCCAGCTCGACCGTGGTGAGGAGTGTCCGAACCGACTCTCTGCCTGATTATTCTCTGTATAGCTATGCGGGCCGGAGCAATCCGGCCTGTTCATCAGCGCGCGCAATTTCCGCCAATTAACGCCTGCTCATCACAGCGACGGCCATTCACTAACTGACACATTCCCACACGCGATCCATCCAGCTGATGCGAGAAGGCCAGCGTTCCACCCGCATTCGAACAGGTGCTTTCTGCCAGGGAAGACATCACCACCCGTGGCTGGATATGGGCGGCGGTGGCTTGTTGTGGTGGCTCGTTATCATCACTGTTGCTGCTGCAGGCAGAGAGTAATAGCGCGGCACCGGCCAGCAAAAAGGTGGCTGCTTTCATCAGTCGGACTCCGGGAATGGGTGTAATAGGCTGGCTCAGCATATGTCAGGCGGCACAAGGGGTCGAGAGGTGAAACAGCTTTTTACAAAATTCTCCGGCGTCATTTGCAAGCAGAATTATCTTGTTTACCTGCTATCGCTGAACTGTCACCCTTTTGCGGCCCCTTTTATTTCGGAGTAAAGCCATGTTAATGGATATGTTAATTCGCATCGCCCTTGCCGGCATTCTCGGCGGCCTGATTGGTCTGGAGCGGCAGATGCGGGCTAAAGAAGCGGGATTGCGTACTCATATTCTGGTCGGAATCGGCAGTGCCATGTTCATGCTGGTGTCGAAATATGGCTTCGCCGACATGCTCAGCAGCGACCATGTGGCCCTTGATCCCAGCCGTATTGCCGCTCAGGTGGTTAGCGGCATGGGCTTTCTTGGCGCGGGCACTATCATGATTCAGAAGCAGGTGGTGAAAGGCTTAACCACCGCTGCGGGATTATGGGTTACGGCGGCGATTGGTCTGGTAATCGGCAGCGGCATGTATGAGATCGGCATTTATGGCACGGTGCTGGCGCTGGTGGTGCTGGAGGTGTTCCGCCGTCTGAGCCATGTTTTAATCGGCAAACACCATACGCTGCTGGTTTTCCTTAAGCCTAAAAGCGTGCCGCTGGTGCTGCTGGTGATGCAGCGCGAAGGCATTCGCTACGGCAATGTGACGGTCATTAATCGTGATGAAGAGAGCGGTCTGTGCGAACTGAGTGTTCAGGTGACGCTTTCACGCAAATCAAATGATGCGCACCTTTATGACAAGGTTATGGAGATCAAGGGTGTTCAGTCGCTGGAAATGATGTAATCCCGCCGGAAATAGGCCTCAGACCAGATATCTTCCTGCAGGCATCCGGACATCGCAGAAGGCGATTAGTAGCAGCCAGCGCCTTCTGCCCTCCCCCATCCGAATCCCTCTGCCCGCAAACCAAAGAAGCCACAGCCTGACCTGAGACATAGAGCGAGCCGGTAATTAATGGCATAATCCGTTATTGTTTATCCATGTAATAATTTTTCCCGGGGACCAATGCGCCAAAACTCTGACCATTCTCAAGATACCCTGCCTGCTGCCGCGCGAAAAAATTACCAGCCTTCATTAATGGTGCTGATTTTTACGCTGATTGCGGGCGCGGGTGCTGTGACAATCATGATGATCCTGGATCATCGGAACTCGGTTAATAATGCGCTGGAGACCGGACAATGTCTTGCTGGAGAAGGTGCGGAAGATATTCTGGAAGTACTCAGGCATTTTTTACATCATGCTTATCGCTGGATTTTTCAGGCCTGCGGCTGAATTTAGTGCAGCAAAAAATGGAGTAAACCATGCCGGTTGACCAGCAGCAGAACGCCGCAATACATAACCGCAACATAGCAAAGTAAAAAAAGTATCAGCGTCATAATAAATCTTATGCCGTACTTTTTTATTTTGCGATTTTTATCGGGATGGCTCATTGACATCAAATATTGATTCATTTTTTTCACATTGATAGCCCGACATTAAACGGCTTCACAGGCAGTCTTTATTGACGAAAGGTGCGAACCGAAAGGTCAATGTAAGAGACTCTGTGTAAATGCATATAAGCATAAATGTAAACGCCCGCGCTTACGCAGTCTGCTTATCGGATGTCATGAACATCCCTGATTTTACTGGAAAGTCATTTTTTATTGCGCGCCACATGAATTATAAAACTATCGTTTTTAATGAGATACACAACACGTCAGTGCGTCTGAATTTATTATTATAAACCCGACGGGTCAACGCACATTCAACAAAGCCTGTTTTTAAGATTATCACCTGAAAAATGAAAGCAGCGATTAATATCCGACTTACTGCGAATTTAATGAAAACATTTCCTTTGATGTGCATCAAATCAGAACGATACAACCCGGAATGCATTTAGGCCTGATTGAGTTAAAGCAGCGCATGCTGTGGTTTTTATTAATCCGGTAGTACTGATGAAAATTTTCTTAATTATCTCTGTCATTTTTATGACCGCAGGTTGTGCAGTAAAAAGAGAGCATGCGCGGACTGATGCTTACCCGTCATCACCGCCGTCCTGTTCAACGCACAGTGATGAAATTGATTGTCAGTGGAAAGATGTGCCCGTCAGCTGACATCGCGCAGCTGAAACCTTTTCGAGTCGTCTCAGCCCGCCGGTTTGCTCACGACGAAGCAACACCCGCCCTCTTAGCTTGCGCTCTTTCGCAGTACCGCATTCCGGCAATCATCGCCCTGACGGGAAAGCGGCCTGTGACTCTGACGGCGATTATCCGCTGATTACTTCACTCCAGTACTGGCATTCGCGGCAACAATCCGTACCATACGCTGCATATTCGTGACATCACAGTGAAGTGACCGGCTGGGCGCGCGCATCAATACGCCCTTTAGCTACGCTTTCTGGTTTTTGAGATAGGTAAAAATGCAAGATAATCAAACGGTTGACAAGAAAGAACAGTACAACCTGAATAAACTGCAAAAGCGTTTGCGTCGTAATGTCGGCGAAGCCATTGCAGATTTTAATATGATTGAAGAAGGCGACCGCATCATGGTCTGCCTGTCGGGCGGAAAAGACAGCTACACCATGCTGGAAATTTTGCGCAGCCTGCAAAAAAGCGCACCGGTAAACTTCAGCCTGATTGCCGTCAACCTTGACCAGAAACAGCCGGGCTTCCCTGAGCATATCCTGCCGCAATATCTTGAGTCGCAGGGTGTTGAGTACCGGATTGTCGAAGAAGATACCTATTCTATCGTCAAAGATAAGGTTCCGGAAGGCAAAACGACCTGTTCACTCTGCTCGCGCCTGCGCCGTGGCATTCTCTATCGTGTCGCGACAGAACTAGGTTGCACAAAAATTGCGCTGGGCCACCATCGCGATGACATCCTGCAGACGCTGTTCCTGAACATGTTCTACGGTGGAAAACTGAAAGGCATGCCGCCAAAACTGATGAGCGACGATGGCAAGCAGATTGTGATCCGTCCACTGGCCTACTGCCGTGAGAAAGATATCATTCGTTTCTCCGAAGCACGTCAGTTCCCGATTATTCCGTGCAACCTTTGCGGTTCTCAGCCGAACCTGCAGCGTCAGGTGGTAGCCGATATGCTGCGTGACTGGGATAAGCGCTATCCTGGCCGTATCGAAACCATGTTCAGCGCGATGCAAAACGTGGTGCCGTCGCACCTGGCAGATATCAATCTGTTCGATTTTAAAGGCATCAAACATGGCGATGCCGTCGTTGATGGCGGCGATCTCGCCTTTGACCGGGAAACGCTGCCAGCTCAGCCTGTGGGCTGGCGGGTCGATGAAGACGATGTACCCGATATCAGCGCGCGTCTGGATGTACTACAGATTAAATAAGTGCGGGAAAGTTTAAGGGCGTGCTGCAGGCAGCACGCCCTTTTTTTATATGTTTCGATGGGGCGGTGGATCCATTATCGGCGGAAATTCCGGATCGGTTGGTGGATCAGGCTGCGGTTGCGGCTGGGGAATGGGTTCAGGAATCGGGATTGGATCCGTGGGGATCGGCTCGCTGTTAAGAATCGCGCTCATGCCGTACTCCTTTTCTTACGAATGGAGTTTAAGCTTAGATAAGGAACGGCGTTACAGCCAGGCAGACAAAAAAAAGCCGGCACACTGGCCGGCATGTTTCGAATTAAATGTGCTATGCAATAATTCTAAATATGGAAGTAAGACAATATGGAGCGCAACGCCCATCGCTTGACGTTGCATTCACCTGCGGGAGAGAGTTTGCGTCAGCAGCGACAACGGGTTCTTGATGTCGATCAGCTTTTGCTCGCTTAACGGGATTTTCAGCCCACATATCGTAATTGCCGCATTCCCTTTGGCGCATCAGAGCCAGCGCCGTTTACGCAGATAGCCCGCGACCCCTACTGCCAGCGCCACCAGCAGCAGACAGAAGATTGAAAACCCATATTTCCATTCACCGCCCGGAATGCCGCCCAGGTTGACGCCAAACAGGCCGGTCAGGAACGTGGCGGGCAGAAAGATCATCGCCATCAGTGACATGGTATAGGTGCGGCGGTTCATCGATTCCGCCATCGCAGAGGCGACCTCATCAGCCAGAATCGCGGTGCGCGCCACGCCTGCATCCAGATCGTCCAGCCCGCGTCCCAGACGGTCAGCAATTTCCTGCATCCGGCGGCGTTCGCTATCATCCATCCAGGCCAGTTTTTCACTGGCCAGCCTGGCATAGACATCGCGCTGAGGTGCCATATAACGTCGCATCACAATCAGTTGCTTGCGCAGCAGGCCCAGCTCGCCGCGTGCGGGCATCCGCTGATCAAGCAGCGCATCTTCCAGCTCAATGATTTTGTCATGTAACTCTTCGATAAATTCGCTGGTGTGATCGGTCAGCGCATCACAGACATCCACCAGCCAGCTGCCGCAGTCAATCGGGCCATTGCCGTTTTGCAAATCGGTGAGCACTTCATCGACGGCAGAGACTTTGCGCCGCCGGGTCGAGACGATGAGCTTATCGTTGATAAAGACCCGCATGACCACCAGCTGGTCGCGACGTGCATCGCTATTGTGGTTGACGCTGCGCAGTACGATCATAAACCCGTCGCCCAGTCGGCTGACGCGAGGACGCATGCTGTCGCCTGCTAAGGCGTCACGCACCGTATCGGGGATTTGTGGCGTTGACTGCAGCCATTCGGCGCTCTTGCGATGGGTATAGTTGAGATGCAGCCAGCAGGGCTGCTCACACTGGATGACTTCATCTTCAGCAATCGGAATCATCCCACCCTTGCCATCCAGCTGGCAGGAAATGATGGCATCTGAAACCTGTAATGCTTTTCCTTCAATAACGTCCACACCGTCCCCTCTCTACTAAAATCAATACGATACAGTCTAGCGTGACGGTGTTGAGTTGCAATCTCCGGGCTGTGTAGAAAGATGTCAGCCGATGGCCGGAAAACCGGCCATGACAGGCTTAGTGCTTTTCAATCCAGAGTTCACGGCTGTAGGCGACGTCTTCAGGATTTGTGATGGGATAGCCTTTGACCCAGGGTTTAATGAGGCGGCCATTGGTGTACTGATAGATCGGGGCAATGGGTGTCTGTTCAGCCAGGATCTGCTCCGCCCGGTTGTAGTCGCTGTTGCGCGCCTGGTCATTGGTCTCTTTGCTGGCTTTGGCGATGACCGCATCATAATCCGCGTTGCTGAAACGCGAAATATTGCTGCTGTTGCCTGAGGTCAGCAGATTCAGGAAGGTAGAGGGCTCATTGTAGTCACCCACCCACGAAGCACGGATCACATCAAAGTTCCCGCTATTACGGCTGTCGATATAGGTTTTCCACTCCTGATTCTCCAGCGTGACATCCACCCCGAGGTTCTTTTTCCACATTGAGGCTACGGCAATCGCAATCTTCTGATGGCTTTCAGAGGTGTTATAGAGCAACTTGAGTTTCAAAGGCTTGCCAGGACCATATCCGGCTGATGTCAGAAGTGCTTTCGCCTGCGCGTTCAGGGTGTTCTGATCGTGCTGCTGCATGAAAGTGGGCAAGGGCTTAAAGCCTGCTGTCACATCTGGCGTAAAGTGCCACGCCGGCTTCTCACCGGTGCCCAGCACTTTTTCAGTAATGACTTTACGGTCAATAGACCATGACAGCGCTTTACGAACCCGCACATCGGCAGTCGGTCCCTTCTGCGTATTAAAGGCATAATAATAGGTACCTAACTGGTCAGGTGTGTAGACCTCTCCCGACAACGTTTTTTTCAGCATCGCATACATATTCTTAGGGAAGGATTCGGTGATATCGACATCATTCGCGCGATAGCGCTTGGTGGCGCTCGACTCTTCATTGATCGGGACAAAGGTCACTTTTGTCAGCACCGAATGTGCATCATCCCAGTAGTCCGGATTACGGATCAGGACGATTTTTTCATTTACCACCCGCTCGCTGAGCTGATAGGCCCCGTTGCCCACCAGTTTGCCGGGTGACGTCCAGCTGTCGCCCTCCTGCGCAATCGTCTTCTGAGGAACCGGGAAGAGCGCCACGTTAGCCACCAGCGCCGGGAACCACGGCACCGGACGATCCAGCGTCACTTTCAGCTGCGTTTTACCCTGAGCGATCACACCCAGCTTATCGGGCGTCATTTCGCCTTTGGTAATCGCTGCCGCATTTTCAATGCCGCTTAAGCCCGCGAACCAGGCAAAGGGTGAACTGTTTTTTGGATCGACCAGGCGCTGCCAGCTGTAGACAAAATCCTGCGCAGTCACCGGAGCGCCGTTTGACCAGCGCGCGTTATTGCGCAGGGTGAAGACCCAGGTTTTATTGTCGTTACTGCTCCAGCTCTGTGCCACGCCCGGCACAATCTTGCCCTGTGCATCCTGATTGGTCAGGCCTTCAAACAGATCGCGAATCACCTGAATTTCCGGCAGTCCGACTGCTTTAAGCGGATCAAGTGAAGCGGGTTCATCTTTAATGTGGCGAACGATCTGCTGCTGTTCAGCCAGCTGTGCGCCAGCGGGTGGATTCGCCGCGATAGCGGGTGTGATAACACTGCTCAGACTGATTGCTGCCAGCGTCATACGAAAGGTCTTAACCATCATCACTCCTTTACCCCAAAGAAGTGCTGCATCAGTCTGTTGCTGATACAGCTTGTGCAGGGCACTTTAGCGCAAATGGCTGACAGATAAATAGCTATTTTCCGCGCACGGCTTTTCCGCTACTTTGAGTAAAACCCTTTGAGGAAATGAGTATGTCACCACTCCATCCGCGACCCCTGCGGGGCAAACTTGACGTTCCCTATCAGCAGTATGGCAGCTCTGTGCTGGGCGCACCGCTGCTGTGGTTTCCGGCTCCGCTCGGCGATCCCGACAGCGGTCTGATCCTGGCCGGCACCCATGGTGATGAGAATGCGGCCATCGCGACGCTCTCCGCCGCATTACGCACGCTGCCCGACGGCATGCGTCGGCACCATGTGGTATTAGCGGTGAATCCGGATGGCTGTCAGCTTGGACTGCGCGCTAACGCAAATGGCGTCGATCTCAACCGTAACTTCCCGGCAGCAAACTGGCAGTCAGGCGAGACGGTGTATCGCTGGAACAGCGCGGCCGATGCGCGTGATGTGGCGCTCTCAACCGGCACGCATCCGGGCTCTGAACCGGAAACCCAGGCGCTCTGTGCCCTGATTCATCAGCTTAAGCCGCGCTGGATCGTCTCATGGCATGAACCGCTGGGCTGCATTGACGATCCGCATCAGGTGGAGATTGGCGGCTGGCTGGCCAGCCACACCGGCCTTCCCCGCGTCAGCAGCGTCGGCTATGACACGCCAGGCTCATTCGGCAGCTGGTGTCACGATCTCAGTCTGCCCTGCGTCACCGCTGAAATGCCGGTGATTTCCGTGGATGAAGCCACAGAGACTTACCTTGAGATGATGGTCAACCTGCTGCGCTGGCAGCAATAATCAGCTGACCGTTGCGCACGTTGATCGCCGGTTCTGCATCGACCGCCAGCCAGGTTGGCCCGTCGAGATCGGCGAAGCGGGTCTGCGGCACCAGCGGCAGCGCAGCGCGTATCGCCCGCGAGGTACAAAGCATGCAGCCCAGCATCACCGTAAAACCCTGCTGCTGAGCCGTATCGGCCAGCGCCAGCGCCTCGGTCAGCCCGCCCGTTTTATCCAGCTTAATGTTGACCATCTCATAGCGGCCTCGTAGTGCCACCAGGCTTTCGCGGGTATGACAGCTCTCATCCGCGCAGATCGGTAACGGATGGATAAAGTTCTCCAGTGCCGCATCCTCATCCGCGGGCAGAGGCTGCTCGAGCATCGCCACATTGATATCGGCCAGCAGCTGACAGCGTGCCGCCAGGCCTTCGGCGTGCCATGACTCATTCGCATCTACAATCAGCGTCGCGTCCGGCACGGCGGCGCGGATCGCCATCAGCCGTTCGGTGATGAAATTATTGTCCAGCTTAACCTTCAGCAGCGTTGCACCATGCTGCCACAGCGCCAGTGCGCTGCTGGCCATCGCCTCCGGAGTATCGATACTGACGGTCTGTGCGGTGACCACATCCTCAGGCGCGCTAACGCCGCTAAGCTGCCAGAGGCTGCTCTGCTGCTGATGTACGGCTAAATCCCACAGGGCGCTGTCAATCGCGTTGCGTGCAGCACCAGCAGGCAGCGCCTGTTGCAGCGCTTCGCGCGTCATGCCCTGTTGCAGCGCGGGCAGCAGCGTGGCGATTTGCGCCAGCACCGAGGCTTCGCTTTCACCGTAGCGCGCATAAGGCGTCGCTTCTCCGACGCCTTTGACGCCGTCTTCCTCAATTTCAACTACCACCACTTTGACTTCGGTTCGCGTTCCACGGGCAATGACAAACGGCGTATGCAATGGCCAGGCTTCGGGATAACTTTTTACCGTTCTCATTTCCACTCCACAGTGTGTGATGCAGTGGCAGACCGCCACGTTAAATTCAACAATTGAACTCGTAAACCCTTAACATTTATGTCATAAACAACGGCTATCTTTAGCCGTTTTGTATTGGATATTTTTTCTCATCAAAAGGAATCACTATGTCTCAGACTGTTCATTTTCAGGGTAACGCCGTACCGGTTGCTGGTCAGTTTCCTCAGGCTGGCGATAAAGCCAAAGCTTTCACGCTGGTCGCTAAAAACCTGGTCAACGTTGCGCTCTCTGAGTATGCAGGAAAACGCAAAATTCTGAACATTTTCCCGAGTGTTGATACCGGCGTCTGTGCTTCATCAGTGCGCAAATTCAATCAGGCCGCGAGCGAACTGAATAATACGGTGGTGCTGTGTATTTCTGCGGATTTGCCGTTTGCCCAGTCACGTTTCTGTGGCGCAGAAAACCTGAGCAACGTAGTCACCCTGTCGACGCTGCGCGGCTCAGAGTTTAAATATGATTATGGCGTGGAAATTGCCGATGGTGCGCTGGAAGGTCTGACTGCTCGTGCGGTGATCGTGCTGGATGAGAACGATAAAGTGATCTACAGCCAGCTGGTGGATGAAATCACCACTGAGCCTGACTATGACGCTGCACTGGCCGCGCTGAAGTAATAAAAAAAGCGGATAACCCGGTTATCCGCTTTCACCTTTTGTTTGCCGCTTATTCGCTTTCGTTGCGCTTCTGCCCCAGACCATATTCCCGCAGCTTATTGGCAATCGCGGTGTGCGACACCCCCAGCCGTTTTGCCAGCTTTCGGGTGCTGGGATAAGAGAGATAGAGCCGCGTCAGAATCGAGCGTTCGAAACGGCTGGTGATCTGATCCAGTGTGCCTTCCAGGGCTTCATCGCCGAGTGACACATCCAGCGCCTGTTCAGGCAACACGATATCCTGCGGACGCAGTTCGTATCCTTCCAGCTGAGTTAACGCCCTGTACAACGCGTTTTTCAACTGACGCACGTTGCCAGGCCAGGCATAGCGGGTCAGAAACGCGTTGAGCTGTGGCGAGAGACGCGGACGCGCCATCCCCTGCTCATCCGCAAAGCGGGCCACAAACATCTCGGTCAGCGGCAGAATGTCCTGTGGACGGTCGCGCAACGGTGGCAGTTGCAGCGTCAGCACATTGAGACGGTAGAAGAGATCCTCGCGGAACTCCCCGCGCTGCACCAGTTCAATCAGGTTCTTCTGCGTGGCGCAGATCACGCGCACATTGACATGCACTTCATGCTCTTCACCGACGCGACGGAAAGTACCGTCATTCAGAAAACGCAGCAGCTTGGTCTGCATTCTTGGCGACATCTCGCCAATCTCATCCAGCAGAACCGATCCGCCATTGGCCTGCTCGAAAAAGCCTTTCTTGCCTTCCAGCGCATTCGGATAAGCGCCGGCAGCATGTCCAAACAGCTCGCTTTCCGCCACGTCGTCGGGCAAAGAGGCACAGTTCAGCGCCAGGAAAGGATTTTTCCCACGGGCACTGCGCAAATGGCAGGCACGTGCCAGCATATCTTTCCCGGTGCCGGTGTCGCCAACAATCAGCAGCGGCGCATCGAGCATTGCCAGTTTGCGCGCCTGATCGACGACCTGACGCATCTTCGGCGTGACGGCAATGATATGGTCAAACTCCGATTCGTCGGTGACCACCAGATTCTGCAACTGGCGGCCCATGCGGGCTGTCGACTTCAGCATTACCATCGCCCCAACCGGCCTGTCACTCTGGCCCTCTTCACCCGGCAGATAGATAGGACGCGCTTCCATCAGAAAATCACGCCCCTCAATAACGACATGCTGGGCCTGCGCCTCAACCCGATCGCTCTCAAGCCAGCGCTGGAAATTAAAGCCATTAATCAGATGACCGGCGCTAAAGTTGCGCATCTTCTCTTCATCGAGATTAAACAGGTTCTGAGCGGCCGGATTGGCCAGCTCAACCTTGCTTTTCAGGTCAATGGAGAAAACCGGATCCGGCATCGCCACCAGCAGCGCACTCAGCGCGCGATGCTCCCGTTCAGAGGGCATGTACGTCACCGTGCGCACATCTGTTACGCCGGGTGTACGGCGGATTTCCGCCATCAGATTACTGAAGGCGTCAAATTCCAGTGCAGAAAAGTTCAGGTAGATGCGGCCCAGCGCCGTAATTTCGATACCGCGTAAATCAATGTTGCGTGCCACCAGCAGGTCAAGCAGTTCACGCGTCAGACCGATACGGTCCTGACAGAACACTTCCAGACGCATTGCGTTCGCCTTAATCAGGTTCAGATAAAACAATAATACGCTATGTGGCGCACCTGCAGAAAGGTATCTGTCAGGAAATGTTGACAGTTACCGCGCATATGGTGGACTTTTGTACGGACCTGCTGTCGACTGTCATTGCCGGTTGAATGTCAGTCTTTGTCAGCAGCGGACTGTTGATTGCGGGCTAACCAGGGTATATTTTTCACAACTGATTTGAATTGATTATAAAATACTGACTTTCTTCGCAAAATATCTGACTGTGGGTATGGTTAATACCCTGATTCACTGGGTGACCTTTTTCATCGCCCTGAGCCTGGGTCTCATGCAGTCGACCGCTAACCTGATTGCATTTTGCATGGCCGTCACCTTCTCTTTCTTTGTGAATGCGCGCTGGACCTTTAAACAGCAGGCGACCGCGTGGCGTTATATTCTTTACGTCGTTTTTATGGGTGCGATGGCATTCAGCGTGGGTTATCTGGCCGATCGATTAGGCCTCTATCCGATTATTACCCTTGTGATCTCATCAGCTATCAGCCTGGTGTGTGGCTTTCTTTTTTCCCGCTTTATCGTCTTCAAGGGAGAATAATGAAAATCTCTTTGGTGGTGCCGGTATTTAATGAAGAGGAGGTTATCCCTCTTTTTTATGATGCGGTCAGAAAATATGAAGCGCTGGCAGAGTGGCAGGTTGAGATTGTTTTTATCGATGATGGCAGCACAGACGCAACCTATAAACTGATATCCCAGCTAAGCCAGCGCGATCCGCTGGTGCGCAGTCTGTCGTTTATTCGTAATTTCGGCAAGGAACCGGCGCTGTTTGCCGGCCTGGAAGCCGCCACCGGCGATGCCGTGATCCCGATCGATGTGGATTTGCAGGATCCGATCACGATTATTCCCGACATGATCCGTAAATGGCAGGCAGGCGCTGATGTCGTGTTAGCTAGGCGGATTGACAGGCGTGCCGATGGCCACCTCAAACGTAAAACAGCGCACTGGTTTTATAAACTGCACAACAGCATCAGCGATCCGCAGATAGAGGAGAACGTCGGTGATTTCCGGCTGATGTCGCGTGAAGTGGTTGAGAACATTAAGCTGCTGCCCGAGAAGAATCTCTTTATGAAGGGCATTCTGAGCTGGGTCGGCGGACAGACGGACATCGTGGAATATGTGCGCACTGAGCGGATCGCAGGCCGCAGTAAATTCGGCGGCTGGAAGCTATGGAATCTTGCGCTGGAGGGACTGACCTCATTCTCTACCGTTCCGCTACGCATCTGGTCATATCTGGGCTTTCTGGTGGCCTCGCTGGCCTTCCTGTATGGACTCTGGATGATCGTGGATAAACTGCTGTTTGGTAATCCGGTGCCGGGTTACCCCTCTGTTCTGGTTTCGGTGCTGTTTCTCGGTGGGGTGCAGCTTATTGGCATTGGCGTGTTGGGTGAATATATTGGCCGCATCTATATAGAAACCAAAAACCGGCCTCGCTATATTTTGCGAAAATCCGCGACGACCAGACTAAACCCGCCTCAGAAGACGGATTAAACTGCCCGTTGAGACGCAGAGAAGATGGCCAGATTAAAAAAGGATGAATGATGTTCGCCACTGATACCGGACTGACACGTCGTAAGGTTTTTTTACTTATTGCGGTAGTTTTTCTGATTGCTTACAGCCCTGCTTATTTAACCCAGTACGCCTATACCGATGACTGGACGAATCTCTACTGGGCTAACTTTGACAGGCTGAGTATTTTAAACTGGGACACGTTATCCGGCAGGCCAATGTATGGGATCATTCAGTACAGCACCTCATTTCTGGTGGAGAGCGTAGAAAAGCTGGCACTGCTGCGTTCAGTCGCGATTGTTCTGCTCATTTTAACCGGTTATTACATCTATACCCTGTGTCAGAAAGAGGGGCTGCTGGAGAATCAGGCTCAGCGAATTACCTTTGCATTATTGCTTTGTCTGCTCCCTTCATTTCAGGTTTACGTTGCATGGGCATCCTGTTTCCCCTATATCGCTGCGATTTTACTGGCGGGTGCCAGCTACCGTTTGTCGATTAAACCGGGCATCCCAGCCCGCCTGTCAGCATTCTGCCTGCTGACCATCGCATTCTGTCTTTATCAACCGGCTGCGATGAGCTTTAACTTCTATGCTGCGCTGCACCTCTGCTTTTCCGCGCGGAAAATTGATAAGAAACAGGCGCTCATCTCACTGATGGTGCTGGGCGCAGGCATGTTTGCAGCGCTAATCGCCTCGAAGGTGCTGCCCGTCCAGCTTTATGGTCATACGCTGCCACGCTCAGCATTCAGCTACGACATCCTGGTTAAACTGAAATGGTTTTTTACCGAATACCTGAAGAACGTGATCTGCAATTTTGACCTTGGCGCAAAAACGGTATCGGTGATCATCTCTTCGATCATTATTGGTTTTGGCCTGAAGAAAATTAAAGCCTCGGGCAACGATAAATTTTATCTGATTTTTGTCTTACTGCTGATTGCCGCACTGCCTAATCTGATAGTCAGTGAAAGCATGGCCGCTTACCGGACATTGATTGCCGGTGCGCTGATAACCACCAGCGCATTTATTCTCGGCCTGTTTGAAATCAGCAAAAAGTTAAAATGGAAAAAGCCATTCTATGCGCTGCTGGTGATAGTGGCTGGCTCGCTGACGATAAGCCATCTGATCAACGGTTACTCAGTTCCGGCTCGCAAAGAGTTTGCCCTGCTCGATCAGGCGATCATTCAGCAGGTTCCGAAAGATTTCAATGGCGCACTCTATTATCGCCTGACCGGCGAGTATTTGCCGAAGGTTGCGACGTTACGAAAATATGATGATTTCGGTGGGCTTGGGCTGAGCATGTCATGGATATTCGCCGGAATGGCACATTTTATCTGGGGGAAAAACGGAATGGCCTTTACGCTGCCAGCGAATCCGGTGATCACCGATGAAGCGGCGTGTCCGGGTAAATGCCTGACTATCGATTCAAGGCAGGTCCTGCGCCAGCCAGACTAATCAATAAAGGCGGCCTGGCCGCCTTTAGTTTGTCATAAGAGCGTCAGGCGGACTTATTGCCACCCTTCTGCAGCGCCTCTTTCATCTGCCCCAGCAGTTCACGACGAAAGTCGCCGAGCCTCGGCTTATCCTGCTCCAGCCAGGGCAACGGACGGCAAAGCTCCATCGCTTTGATACCCAGTCTGGCGGTTAATAAACCTGCTCCAATACCCTGCGCGGCCCGCGTGGAAAGCCGGGCGGCGATATCCTGCGACATCCAGTCCATACCCACTTCCCGCACCAGTTCAGACGCGCCGGCAAAGGCCATATTAAGCAGCACCAGACGGAATAGCCGGATACGGCTGAAGTAGCCCAGCTCAATGCCATAGATTGCCGCGATACGGTTGACCAGCCGCAGATTACGCCAGGCGATAAACGCCATATCCACCAGCGCCAGCGGGCTGACCGCAATCATCAGTGTGGCTTCCGCTGCATGACGGCTGATCTCGCGTCGCGCCTGGCGATCCAGCACTGGCTGCACCAGTTGGGCATATAAGCGAACGGTTTCACTATCATTGTGGGTTTCATGCAGCGAGGCATGCCAGCGCTGCAGGGCCGGATGCGCCTGATCCAGCTCCGCCTGCTGCGCCAGCTTTTCGCAGAATGCGCGGCCTTTGCCGATGCCATGACTGTGCAGCAGCTCGCGGCCCACATCCCGCTCTTCCGCGCGCTGACGCAACTGATAGAGTCGACGCCACTCGGTGGTCAGCGCGCCCACACCCGCCAGTACAATCAGGCCACCTGCCACGCCGCTGCCCAGCGAAAACCAGTCGCGGGCCAGCCAGGCATCGTGCGTCCACTGTACACCCTGTGCAATCACGCTGACGCCAAACAGCAGCGCGCCTGCCGTCACCATTTTGCGCCACAGACTGCGCTTTGGCTTCAGCGCGGCTTCCACCGCCCGTTCACCTGCGCCCTCCTCTTCGACGGCGGCATCCTCATCCTGCACCGCCAGAAATGCAGCCTGCGCTTCTGCTTCAAAGGTCTGCGCCGGGCGCAGCGGCGTCGTGTTGCTCTCATCCAGCGGACGGGCAAAATCGATACGCGGCTTCAGCGGATCGCTCATCGCAATTTATCTCCCAATAAAAATTCCAGCGCGGCATCCATGCGGATATGCGGCAGCGGACGATCAACGTCGAGCGGCTGCGGCCGGAACTGTTCAAACTGAAAGCCCTGCTGCTGCCAGAAGGCATTACCGGGCAGGCGCGGCGGCACTTCGCCGGGATAGACGGTGAGCGGCTCGCCATCGATCAGACGATGACCGCGCAGGGCCGGGATTTTCTCGCCACGGTGATCGACCAGCCCGCTCTGCGTCGCCTGCACCGACGCCAGCCCGATGCAGTCCATACTGATGCCTTCAAACGCCGCGTTTTGCCAGGCATCCTGCACCAGTTGCTGCAGCAGGGAGACCATGTTGCCATGCTGATCGCTGGTAATGTGGTCCGCCTTGGTAGCGGCAAACAGTAATTTGTCGATCACCGGTGAGAACAGCCTGCGGAACAGAGTGCGCTGACCGTAATGAAAACTCTGCATCAGTTGCGTAAGTGCCAGCCGCATATCGTTAAACGCCTGGGGACCGCTATTCAGCGGCTGCAGGCAGTCAACCAGCACAATCTGGCGATCAAACCGCAGGAAGTGATTCTTATAGAAGCCTTTCACCACATGCTGGCAATAGTAGTTAAAACGCTGCTGCAGCATGCTGAAGTTACTGCCCTTGTCCGCCTGCGCCAGCTTAGTCAGTTGCGCCTCATCAGACGTCGGCCAGGGGAAGAACTGCAGTGCGGGCGCGCCTGCCATATCACCGGGCAGCACGAAGCGGCCGGGCTGAATAAAGTGTAAGCCTTCCGTTTTACAGCGATGCAGGTAGTCGGTCCAGGCGGCAGCAATTTCCGCCAGCTGGGTTTCATCGGCGGGGGCAAGCGGGTCGAGTTTTTCGCAGAGTGCGCGCCACGGCTTAGCCCACTCAGCGCGATCGCCCTGCAGCAGACCGTTCATCTGTCGGGACCAGGCGAGGTAGTCCTGCGCCAGCATCGGCAGATCAAGCAGCCATTCGCCAGGATAGTCGACAATCTCAAGATAGAGCGTCGACGTCTCTTTCAGGTGGCGCAACAGGGAATCATTGGGCCGGTAGCGCAGCGCCAGACGCATTTCGCTGACGCCGCGGGTTGGCGTGGGCCAGGCAGGCGGCGTGCTGTAGAGCTGAGCCAGGCCTTCGTCGTAGGTAAAACGCGCCGTGCCCATGTCACGCTGTGGCACCCGTTTTACCCCCAACAGGCGTTCATCCCGCACAACGGAAAACAGCGGCAAACGTGCGCCGCTGTGAACCGTTAAAAGCTGATTAACCAGTGAGGTTATAAAGGCGGTTTTACCGCTGCGGCTTAAGCCGGTTACCGCCAGCCGCAGGTGACGATCGACGCCACGGTTCATCAACGCCACTAATTCAGTTTGCAGTCTTTTCATCGTTCTCCCTGATGAAGCGCGAAGCCACCCGGTTCATTACGCGTTTCAGGAGTGGCTCCAGTGCCACAGCCAGCAACAGACGTAACGGGCGTCGCGCTACCGATTTCACCGCCCAGCCAGTGACACCAGCGGGACCGTAGGTAACAGCATTGATAATGATGAATTTAGCCGCCGACTTCAATGCAGGTGCCGCGCGGTGACGAAAAGCAGTGGATCGCGAAAAAGACATTAAACCTCCATTGAGCCAGCGTTCGGGCCTGAAACAGGCCCGGCAATAGCAGAATTAAATCTGGCGGAAGCGGCTGCGCACGCTGAAGGTTTCAGACGTAACATAGCGCTCCAGGTCGCGCACGTTGCACTCATCCCGTTGCAGGGTGCTCTCCAGCTGATCCAGCAACTCGCTGGCGGTTGGCTGGCGTTCGCCGTCACTGGCGTTGGCAGGCTTCTCATCCAGCACAAAACCCAGCACGAAATAGGCGATCACCGTAAAGACAAACAGTCCAAAGAACAGCGATAACACCACAATAACCCGCAGCAGGCGAACCGGGATGTCGAGATACTCCGCCAGACCCGCGCAGACGCCCATCAGCTTGCCTTCATCAGGCTTGCGCCATAACTTACGACCTTTCATCATGGCTGCCTCCAGTTGGGATGCTCAGCGTCCAGAATCGCTTCCAGCGCATCAATACGTTCACGCATCCGCTGCGCATCCTGCGTGACGCGCTGCAGCCGCTGGATTTCGCTTTGCGACAGTTCCGAACCGCCGTTGCGTTTGTTGCTGTAATGCAGCCATAACCAGATCGGTGCAACAAACAGCACGAAGATCGTTAGCGGTATGGCGAGAAAAAGTGCGCTCATTGACTCTCCTTAATCACTTATCGCAACGTCGATGATTACTCACTGCGGTTCATTTTGGCTTTCAGCGCATTAAGCTGCTGGCTGATTTCATCATCCGCTTTCAGGTCAGTAAACTGCTGGTCCAGGGTTTTCGGTTTACCAAAACCGTGGCTTTCAGCTTCCGCTTCCATATGGTCAATGCGACGTTCAAAAGATTCAAACCGGGCCATCGCTTCGTCGATTTTGCCGCTGTCGAGCTGACGACGCACATCGCGTGATGAAGAAGCCGCCTGATGACGCAGGGTTAACGCCTGCTGACGGGCACGTGTTTCGGTCAGTTTTTTCTCCAGCTCGCTGATTTCGCCTTTCATGCGTTCCAGCGTCTCTTCAACCTGGCCCACTTCCTGTTTCAGGGAGGCGATCAGGTCGGTGAGTTTCTGTTTTTCAATCAGCGCCGAACGGGCCAGATCATCTTTGTCTTTGCGCAGCGCCAGCTCCGCTTTTTCCTGCCAGTCAGCCTGCTGCAGCTCGGCCTGTTCAATACGGCGTGACAGCTGTTTCTTTTCAGCCAGCGACCGCGCGGAGGTAGAGCGTACTTCAACTAAGGTGTCTTCCATTTCCTGAATCATCAGGCGGACCAGTTTTTGTGGATCTTCTGCGCGCTCCAGCAGGGAATTAATGTTGGCATTTACGATGTCAGCGAAACGAGAAAAAATACCCATGATGATGTTCCTCTTTTTAATGTTTTAAAACGTGATGTCCTGCCTGATTAATACAATATGCGTGCCAACTTTATATCTTTTTGATTTAAATCACATTTTAAATTTTACAGGCTTTTCGTCATGTTTTAAGATAGTCAAAATGATTAAGGGGTAGCGAAATTCATCATGACAGGCACGAATGATAATCTGCTGGGTGAGTCTAATAATTTTCTGGAGGTACTGGAGCAGGTTTCAAAACTGGCTCCCCTTGAGAAACCGGTGATGGTGATTGGCGAACGCGGCACGGGTAAAGAGCTGATCGCGAGCCGGCTACACTATCTCTCTGACCGCTGGCAGGGACCGTTTATTTCGCTGAACTGCGCCGCGCTGAATGAAAATCTGCTCGACTCTGAGCTGTTTGGTCATGAAGCCGGCGCCTTTACCGGCGCACAGAAGCGCCATCTGGGACGTTTTGAGCGTGCTGACGGCGGTACGCTGTTTCTGGATGAGCTGGCAACCGCACCGATGCTGGTGCAGGAAAAACTGCTCAGGGTAATTGAGTACGGGCAGCTCGAGCGCGTGGGCGGCAATCATGCCCTGCAGGTTAACGTACGGCTGGTCTGCGCCACCAACGAAGATTTGCCCGCCCTGGCAGCGGCAGGCAAATTCCGCGCCGATTTGCTGGATCGTCTTGCCTTTGATGTGGTGCAGTTGCCGCCACTGCGCGAACGCCGCAGTGATATTCTGGTGATGGCCGAGCATTTTGCGATTCAGATGTGCCGCGAGCTTGGCCTGTTGCTGTTTCCCGGCTTTACCGCTAAAGCGCAGCAAGCCCTGCTTGATTATCACTGGCCCGGCAATGTTCGCGAGCTAAAAAACGTGGTTGAGCGCTCCGTCTATCGTCACAACAGCAGCGAGCTGCCGCTGGATAATGTCATTATTAATCCGTTCGCTTCACGCTCTGAACCGGTTGTGCTCCCGCGCTCCAGTCAGGAGACAGAGAGCAGCGGCCTGCCTGCCCTGCCGCTGGATCTGCGTCAATGGCAGAACCAGCAGGAGCGGGAGCTGGTCGATGCCAGCCTGCACCAGGCTCGTTACAACCAGCGCCGCGCCGCCGGATTATTAGGCGTTACTTACCATCAGCTGCGCGCGATGATGAAAAAGCACGATATAAAAGCGGAAATTTGATTCGCCCCCGCCGATGAATGCTCACCCTGCCTCATGAAGAATTATCTCAACGAGGCAGGCGATTGTTGGCAAGGTTTCTTACCTTCCAGAGAAATGAAAAGCTGATTCCCTGCTGCTTTGTCATGAATAAAATTGCTATCACGTGTTGTACGGCTTAGTTCCCATTCGTTCAGGTTGCCTGAGGGCGGGAACCCATCCGACGGCAGCGGTAACAATGACAATCGCCAGTGCTGACATCAGTAAGACACGCTCTATGCCATATTGTGCCGCCAGCGGCCCCGCAACCAGTTGTCCAAAGGGAATGGCAATAAAAGAGCCCATCGCATCGTAAGCGTACACGCGTGCCAGTTTATCCGCCGGAATGTGAGTCTGTAATGAATGCGCCCAGGTTACGCCGAATAGGCCTAATGAAACGCCAGCAATTAAGAAACCCACAATCAGCCCTGCTGCTGGCATATTCTGGCTCAGCATAAATATTGGGAGTGCGCATAGACCCGCCAGCATCGCGCCAATCAAGAGATCGCGACGAGGATGCCATTTCATAGCCAGAAATGAACCCGCAATTAAACCCACGCTATGTGCAGCCACAATAATTCCCCACTGCGCCCGCCCGAAAGAGGCGTCGGCAATCATCGGGCCATAGACCTCCACAATCCCATTGAACGCGACGTTGATAATGGCGAACTGAAGGACTATCGACCAAATCCAGCTTCGCCCGGCAAACTCTACCCAGCCTTCTTTGATATCGCTCAGGATATTGCCTTGCGTCGTCCCGGCATTATTCGGGTTGACGCGCATAAGAAAATAAAGCGGCGCGGAAGCCGCAAAGCCCAGCGCATCAATCGCCAGTCCCCAGCCCGGCCCGATAGCGCTGGTGATCACGCCTCCCATCGACGCCCCCATCACGGTGCCACCATAAACACCGAGCTGAATTAATGCATTAGCCTGACGCAGGTGCTTTGCAGGCACGACCTGCGGAACCAACGCAGACGAAGCAGGCAAAGCAATCCCCGCTGCCGCGCCATTCAGAGCACCCAGCAAGGTGAGGCTCAGTACCGTGGCTGAACCATCAAGCACAGACCACGCAACGATAGCCTGAGAAACAGCGGCAACCAGCGCCGATACAACTAACACCCGACTGCGTGAATAGCGGTCAGCAACGACCCCCCCCACCAGCAGAAACAGCACGTTGAACAGGGAACGGGATGCAACCACTACGCCTAAATCAGAGGCAGATCCCCCTATATCGAGTACCGCAAAAGCCAGCGCAATGGGTGCGATTCCATTGCCCAGTACGGTGAACAGACGTCCTAAAAAGAGATAACGAAAGGATGCATAATGGAAAACCTGAGCGTTTTTCTGGAATTTATTCATTGTCAGGAGTTGGGTGAGCTGAAGTTGTGAATATAGTAACTGCGTTTCTGTAATAGTTAAGTCCGGTTTTATGCAGGTCTCCCGCACGTTATTGCGAGGCTTTACAGATAGCACCGTCTTTTACTCTCTTTTCCAGAGACGTGCATTCCACGCAAAATCGCAATGAATTCAGCTGCTCACTCAAAGGCGATCCTGCCCTTCAGACCTGACCGTTCAACTGCAAAAGCCAAAAAAAAGCCCGCCATTAAGGCGGGCAACAATACTGGAAGCAATGTGAGCAATGTCGTGCTCTTCTTCGGCAGAGCCACCGTCGAAGTGCAGGCGAATAATAATCATTCTTATTATCATCTGTAAAGCAGTTATTGAGAACTTTTCTCATCACCACATCATTTGTGCGCTCATTTTAAGTTGCGATGACGAAAATCAGGCTGGCAGTGGTTGCAGGTTTTGGGACTATGCCTGCTTTGCGATACACTCTGGTTAATGCCTCAAAATCGTTGAGTTCTATGTCAAAACTACTATGTTCGCTGTTGCTCAGTCTCAGCGCGTTGAGTTCGCCTGCGTGGTCAGCGCCTGCGGGTGATATCCGCCAGACCGGCTTTGTCTATTGCGTCAGCGGCACGCTGAACACGTTTAATCCGCAGATGGCCAGCAGCGGGCTGACTGTCGATACGCTGGCGGCACAGTTGTATGACCGCTTGCTGGATGTCGATCCCTATACCTATCGTCTCAAGCCCGATCTGGCGTCGAGCTGGGAAGTACGCGATAACGGCGCGACGTATCGCTTTCATCTGCGCAGCGGCGTCCAGTTCCAGCAGACTAACCAGTTTCGCCCTACCCGTGCACTAAACGCCGACGATGTGGTATTCAGCTTCGCAAGGATGTTTGACCGTCATCATCCCTGGCATAACGTCAACGGCGGTAACTTCCCCTACTTTGATAGTCTGCAATTTTCCGATTCCGTCCAGAGCGTGAAGAAGATCGACAACAGGACGGTTGAGTTCAGGCTGAACAGCCCGGATGCCTCGTTCCTGTGGCATATGGCGACCCACTATGCGCCGGTACTGTCGAAAGAGTATGCCGACCAGCTCACCGCTCAGGGCCGTCAGGAAGAGATGGATCGTCAGCCGGTGGGCACCGGTCCTTATCAGCTCAGCGAATATCGCACCGGTCAGTACATCCGTCTGGCGCGCAATCCACACTACTGGCGTGGGGTGCCGCGTCTGCAACAGGCGGTGATCGATCTTGGTTCCGGCGGAACCGGTCGCCTTTCCAAACTATTGACCGGTGAATGCGACGTACTGGCCTACCCCGCGGCAAGCCAGCTCAGCATACTGCGTGATGACCCGCGCCTGCGGATGACGCTGCGTCCCGGTATGAACATTGCTTATCTGGCTTTTAATACCCGTAAGCCTCCACTCGACCGGCCTGAAGTCCGGCATGCCCTGGCGCTGGCCATCAACAATGAGCGGTTGATGGAGTCGATCTACTACGGCACTGCCGAAACGGCCGCTTCGATATTACCGCGCGCGTCCTGGGCTTATGACAATGATGCGCGCATTACCGGCTACGATCCTGAGAAGTCACGCGCCGCGCTTGCCGCACTCGGCATCAGCGATCTGCATCTGCGGCTGGTTGTGCCTGCCGCCTCGCAGTCGTGGAATCCCAGCCCACTGAAAACCGCCGAACTGTTACAGGCGGATCTGGCGCAGGTTGGTGTCCGGCTGACCATTGTGCCGGTCGAGGGCCGTTTTCAGGAGGCGCAGCTGATGGCGATGAACCATGATCTGACGTTGTCAGGCTGGGCCACCGACAGTAACGATCCGGACAGCTTCTTCCGCCCGCTGCTCAGCTGTGCGGCGATTCGCTCGCAGACCAATTACGCGCACTGGTGCTCTCCGGCCTTTGACGAAACGCTGCAGAATGCTCTGCTATCACAACAACTCTCTGGCCGCATCGACAGTTATGACAAAGCGCAGCAGATTCTGGCACAGGAGTTACCGGTGTTACCGCTGGCCTCCTCTCTGCGACTGCAGGCATTTCGTCATGACATCAAAGGGCTGGTACTGAGTCCGTTTGGCAACGCCTCGTTTGCCGGGGTTTATCGTGAAGCTGATGAGGGTAAGTAAGTGATTATCTATATTTTGCGCCGCCTGCTGCTGCTGCTCATTACCCTGTTCCTGCTGTCGCTGGTCAGCTTCAGCCTGAGTTACTTTACCCCTAACGCCCCGCTGGAAGGCGCTGCGCTTTCCGATGCCTGGTGGTTCTGGTTCAAAGGGATGCTGCAGTTTGATTTCGGTGTCTCCAGCACTAACGGTCAGGAGATTGGGCTACAGCTGCGTGAGGTTTTCCCGGCTACCATGGAGCTCTGTATCCTGGCGTTTCTGTTTGCGCTGCTGGTAGGTATTCCGCTGGGGATCTGCGCCGGTGTGATGCGCAATAAATGGCAGGATAAAACCATCAGTGCGCTGGCACTGGTCGGCTTCTCTGCGCCCATCTTCTGGCTGGCGCTACTGCTGACGCTGTTCTTTTCGCTGACGCTGGGCTGGCTGCCGGTATCGGGACGTCATGACCTGCTCTATCCGGTGCAGAATATCTCCGGCTTTGCGCTGATTGACGCCTGGCTGAGTCCTTCGCCATGGCGGCATGAGATGATTATCAGCGCCCTGTCCCACCTTATTCTGCCGGTGCTGGTGCTTGCGATGGCCCCGACGACAGAAGTGATCCGCCTGCTGCGCAACAGCACCAGCGACGTGATGGATAAAAACTATGTCAAAGCGGCGGCCACACGCGGTCTTTCGCGCTTCACGGTGATCCGTCGCCACGTATTGCACAACGCGCTGCCGCCGGTCATCCCGCGTCTGGGCCTGCAGTTCTCCACCATGCTGACGCTGGCCATGATCACCGAAATGGTCTTTAACTGGCCGGGTCTGGGCCGCTGGCTGATTAACGCGATTCGTCAGCAGGATTATGCCGCGATCTCAGCCGGTGTGATGGTGATTGGCGGGCTGGTGATTCTGGTGAATGTGATTTCTGACGTGATTGGTGCGGCAATGAATCCGCTGAAACACAAGGAATGGTATGCCCTCCGGTAGGGCTTATGCGCCGCGGGAAAGTTATTCAAAACATGCCGGTATGAATTAGGGCCGTTTAAATGACTTTCAACCTGGATGAGGCTATGAAATTATGGATGATGCTGACCTCGCACAGGAACGCGAAGAAGCGCATTCTGCCGCCTTTCTGGCAATTCCTTAAAGCTTCAATGGCTTATGCGTCTGGTGCAATGATGGAGCCGTATTGGCCGGGACGGCTTTCTGTTTGTATTTCCAGGGACACCGCAGGATTCTGACTATCGCGACCAGACTTTACAAATTCTGGTATAAAGACCACAGGTTATTCATCACGGAAAAGATTATGAGTCTCAGCAGAGTGTTACTTGTACTGGTTTTTGCAGCATGTATTGCCCTGTTACTCAAGGCGGGCTCATTCAGGGTTACGCATTATCTTGATGACAAAATCGATAATCAGATTACCCGATGGGCTGATGGCAAGTAAGCAATCAGGTTCATTCGGCTAACCTGGTCCGGGCGGGCCTTTTTCAGCTCCTGCCAACATAACGTGCTTACGCTTCGCTATTAAATCTTTTGTCACTATCAATCGCACAGCAACACTGTATGGTGTGCGAATCAGCCTTTGCTGATGCTACGATTTTCCTTTTTTGATGCAATTCATGCCTGCGTAACGCGGGCTTTTTTGTGCCCAAAACCAGCCAGCGCTTACCGACATCTCTTCACAGGAACAAGGGAATCAGCGGGTTAAATCGGTAAAGCTGAAGGGTGACTCAGAGGGTAAGTGTTTTTCGATAGCGTTAACGGAGGGTGAAACAACGTCAGCCTCTGCCACAAACCTGCGTCAGGCCGCCTTCGTCGCCAAAACCCTGGAATGGTCAGCCGATTGATTTATTACCCCAGCCGGGTCATGCGCGGCACCAGACTCCCAAACGGCCAGAGCAGGATGAACTCATCACATCCTGAATTTCATTTAACTCAGCCCATGGACACGGTTGCGGCCATTGTGTTTTGCTTCATAGAGCGCCTTATCAGCCTGTTGCTTAAGTCTTTTGGCCTCATCTGGCTGGCCGTTTGAAATCAGGCTATTGTATCCGGCGCTAAGGGTCACAATACCTTCGGGAATACCGGAGGTTTCGTGCGGTATTCCGGCAGACATAACTGCGTTTACTGCGCGCTCCGCCACCTTTTTCCCCATGCTTTCTCCACCCGAAGGCAGGATAATGGCAAACTCTTCTCCGCCGTAACGTGCAACCACGGCATCCTGTCGCTGCGTGATTTCTTTCAGAATGGTGCTGACACGCTGCAGACAGGTATCGCCGGCGACATGCCCGTAGGTATCGTTGTAACGCTTGAAAAAGTCGATATCAAACATGATCAGTGCCACGGGTTCACCCGATTTTTGAGAGCGCTTCAGGACCTGATCTAACATCGCATCAAACTGGCGGCGATTAGCCAGTCCGGTTAGCCCGTCAATTAATGCCAGTGACTGCAGCGTATGGTTGATCGTGGTCAGCTCATCCCTGATCTGTGTTAATTCCAGCTGATTTCTGACGTTCTTTTTAACCTGTCTGAGAACAAACATCCCCATCCCGGAAATCATTACAAGCAGAACCACGTTCAGTATGACGTCGATGATATTGGCGGAGAACCAGTCGCTCCGGATCTTATCAAGGTCATATCCCGCCGTGACAATGAGCGGATACTGCTCAAGGCGTGCGTAGCCATACACCCTCTCCACCCCATCCAGTGCAGAACGCCACGTTGCGCTGCCACTGGCAGAGGTTTTCAGGACGGTTGTAAATAATGGACTCATGGACAGGCTGCGGTTGATGGCAGAATCCGGGAAGGGCCGGATATACAGGACAGAGGTATCAGCAAGAATCAGCCCCAGAACATCGCGCTCACCCAGCGTATAGTAGCTATAGAACTGCCGGAAATAGTCTACTTTGACCGTTGCCAGCGCGACGCCGGCAAAGTTGCCTTTTGAATCGTTCAGTCGCAACGATACCGGAATAACAAGGTCACCTGTAGATCTGCTGCGGATAACACGGCCAATCCTTACGCGGGTATCCTCATGGGTACGGTGCCAGATAAAATAGTCCCGATCGGCGTTGTTTCCGTTTGCCGGAACGTAGTTGCCCGACGTGGCAATCCATTTACCCTGTGCGTCATAAATAAACAGCCCATGAAGCTGACGCAGTTTACCCTGCTGCTCTTTAAGCTGACGAGCGAAGACGGGCGTGGCCGCGTAATCCAGCCCGTTCAGGCTGAGCAGCCTGACGGCATCCGCCAGCGTAATATCCACCTGCAGAAAGGCATCTTCTGCCTGTTTGGCGAGAGAAACAGAGAGGTTACGGGCATCATCTTCACGGACATTCTGATTATGCTGCCACGATCCCCAGAGCGTAAATATGTTAATCACAACAACAGCAAGCACGGTTGCCAAAAGGAAAAAGGCCATCGTGCGGCCAAGAGAATTACGGATACCTGAAGGTACAACACCGCCACTGTTTTTATTCAACACAATGATTTCCATTAAATCCTGATACTTAAACATAATTTACGCATGAGATAACCGCAAGCAGACCGGGATGACTCACGATGTTGTTGTGATTTCTGTGAGCGTCCAGCCTGCCGCTGCCAGACAGCATTTTTCCTGATTAAATTGAATCCTTTGATCACCACGGTCTTCACGCTGCGGATGCCACGCCGGAAAAATATATCAACCGTTGTCAGCTTTATTCTCTTTATGACCCAAGTATTTTATTTTAAGAGATTGAATCAGGTCTGGCAGGGAGTGAATGACAACGTCCAGACAGTGTTATTTTTGCATAAACGACTGCCGGGCTGAGGTTGCAATATTTTAATGATGTCGCACGGTGAATGGCTGATTAATTTAACACGCTCTCTTTTCAGACCTGCTTCGTTTACCCTGTTATGACAATCCAGCAAGCGAAGGAGAAACATTTTATAATCACTGGGATAGTTAACGCAGGCAAACACATAGATCCCCGCTAATAAACCGTATATTTTCGGCAGGGATTTATCCAGGTCAGATACTTTCATTGTAAAAACCACGTTATTTAATAAATATTTAAACGTGAAAGCCCCGACTGGTTTGCCGGGGCCTGCGGCCTGATCAGAATATCAGATTATTCAGACTTACGTCCGCCGCTGTGGCTATTCTGGCCACCTTTCTTACCGGCTTCTGAAGCTTTTTCACGGTCATTGGCGAAATTATCCCCGCTATGCTGCCCGCCTTTTTTACCCGCTTCAGATGCTTTCTCAGGGCTTTCTGCAAAATTACCTGAACCACCACGATGTTCGGCCATGATATCCTCCTGGATAACTCTATTTATAGATGGCAACCAGTATAAATATTTCATACCAGTCATAGTCGTGTTGCAATATCTATTCCAGAAGCACCCCTGATCTTTGCAAGCGCACCCGGAAAGACCCGGCGATAAAAACCCGTTAAGCGAAACGCACCGATAAAAAATAAGCCAGACGACAAAGGTCAAGTTTTTAAAAGAAAACATAATTTTAAGGTGACGACATAAAAACATAAACTATCAATACTGTTAATAAAATATTACGTTTATATAAAAACCATAAAAAATACGCTTTGAATATTACCCACCGTTTTATTGTCACTCACATCAAAAACCGCTTAAAAATCGCGGTTTTTTTATTTCATCAGGCGATCGCTACCGTCATCAGGGTTCACACATGAATCGTCTTGCCCGAGTGCTCTGACAGTGGCTGACCGGATTCGATTAACATCGCAGCGTGGCTTATCCCTGTCCGTTTGCATGGCACGCTGTAGCGACGGTAACGGCAAGGTATCCTTAAGACACGCGACTGAGCTGAGCGAGCAGCTTTTTTCCCATAACGTTACTCTTAATCATTTGGTTCACTCTCCTTTGCCCCTGGACCGGCTGATAGGATCCAGGAAGTTTTGCTGATTTATGTGAGTCTTAACGTTCTGTCGGCTTTGCCACCCTTTTTTGCAGCCTGTCATGGAACACCCGATGGCCCGGATTGTAATTCTCTGTAACCCAGCGCCGAAATTGCTGAAGCCGTTTCCTTGCCTGTGACGGGGATCTCGACGGATAATCCCCTATAGTCAGTTGAACGGGCTTACCCTCCAGCAATTACGGTTGAAAATGCCACTTCGCCAGTAAGGGAGAGGCTGACATGCAGGCTGGACGTGTTAGGGAATACCTTCGTTTTATCGCGGCGCTTAACGGTGTCTGATATCGATAAGCGACAGGTACATTCTCTCTGCGTATTCGCAAAGACGTACACAAACCCTGTAAATTAAAGCTGTTCAGAGTTTTCCATGACAAAGCAACATAAAGCAGACCCACGGGGCAAGTAACTAAAATGACTGATTTTTCTGAAGCAATATTGCCCGGCCTTAAGGATAGTAAAGTGAAAACGTATGCCCTCCGATAATATCTACGCCGAAAAACGCCTGCCCAGCGCGTTTCGTCAGAGCTGGCATCATTTCTATGGCAACCCGATTTCGATGGTCGGCCTGTATGGCTTTGGCGCACTGCTGCTGCTCTGCCTGTTTGGCGGTTTCATGGCACCTTATGGTATTGACCAGCAGTTCCTGGGATATCAGCTGCTGCCACCGTCATGGTCGCGCTACGGCGATGTCTCATTTTTCCTCGGCACCGACGATCTGGGGCGGGATGTTCTGAGTCGCCTGCTGAGCGGTGCCGGTCCGACGGTGGGTTCCGCGATTCTGGTGACGCTGTTCGCTACGCTGGGCGCGCTGGTGCTGGGCGTGCTGGCGGGCATGACGCACGGCATTCGCTCGGCGGTGATGAACCACGTGCTGGATACCCTGCTCTCTCTTCCGTCACTATTGCTGGCGATTATCGTGGTGGCGTTTCTTGGGCCGCGTCTTGAGCATGCGCTGCTGGCGGTCTGGCTGGCGCTGATGCCACGTCTGGTGCGCGAAATTTACAGTGCTGTGCATGATGAGCTGGAAAAAGAGTATGTGGTTGCCGCGCGCCTGGACGGTGCCAGAGGTCGTAATATCCTGCGCTACGCCATCCTGCCCAATATTCTGCCGCTGCTGATTACCGAAATTACCCGCGCGCTGTCGATGGCGATTCTGGATATTGCCGCACTCGGTTTTCTGGACCTGGGCGCGCAACTGCCTTCACCGGAATGGGGCGCGATGCTGGGCGATTCGCTGGAGCTGATCTACGTTGCGCCCTGGACCGTGATGCTGCCCGGGGTGGCGCTGATGGTCAGCGTACTCATTGTTAACCTGCTCGGTGACGGCATCCGTCGCGCCGTCGAAGCGGGAGTGGAATAAATGCCGTTACTTGATATCCGTAATCTGACCATTGAATTTATGACCGCTGACGGGCCGGTCAAAGCGGTCGATCGCGTCAATCTGACGCTGGGCGAAGGTGAAGTCCGGGGGCTGGTCGGTGAATCCGGCTCCGGTAAAAGTCTGGTCGCCAAGGCTATCTGCGGCGTGACCAACGATAACTGGCGTGTGACGGCCGATCGCATGGTGTTTGATGATGTGGACCTGCTGCGCCTCTCCCCGCGCGAGCGCCGTCGCATTATCGGGCATAACGTCTCGATGATTTTTCAGGAGCCGCAATCCTGTCTGGATCCCTCCGAGAGCATTGGCCGTCAGCTGATGCAGGTGATCCCGCGCTGGACGTATAAAGGCTCCTGGCTTAAGCGCTTCTGGTTCTGGCGCAAAACCCGCGCTATCGAACTGCTGCATCGCGTCGGCATTAAAGATCATAAAGACATCATGCGCAGCTTCCCCTATGAGCTGACCGAAGGCGAATGCCAGAAAGTGATGATTGCCATTGCGCTGGCTAACCAACCGCGTTTGCTGATTGCCGATGAACCCACCAATGCGATGGAACCGACAACGCAGGCGCAGATATTCCGCCTGCTGAGCCGCCTGAACCAGAATAACAACACCACTATTCTGCTGATCAGCCACGACCTGCGCACCATGAGCCAGTGGGCGGACCGTATTAACGTGATGTACTGCGGTCAGACGGTGGAAACCGCTCAGAGCGAAGATTTAATGAGCACGCCACATCATCCTTATACGCAGGCGCTGATTCGGGCGATGCCCGATTTTGGCCGCGCGCTGCCGCACAAAAGCCGTCTCAATACGCTGTCAGGGGCGATCCCATCACTGGAGAGCCTGCCGATAGGCTGCCGCCTGGGGCCTCGCTGTCCTTACGCGCAGCGTAAATGTGTCGAAACGCCGCGCCTCACCGGCAGTAAAACACATCTCTTTGCCTGTCATTTCCCGCTGAATATGGAGGGCCAGTAATATGGAGACCCTGCTGGAAGTGCGCAACCTGAGCAAAACTTTTCGCTATCGCACCGGCCTGTTCCGCCGTCAGCACGTTGAGGCAGTAAAGTCTGTCAGCTTTACCCTGCGCGAAAAACAGACGCTGGCGATTATCGGTGAAAACGGTTCCGGCAAGTCCACGCTGGCAAAGATGCTCAGCGGCATGATTGCCCCCACCGACGGTGAGATTCTGATTGACGACCACCCGCTGACCTTTGGCGATTACGGCTATCGCAGTCAGCGCATCCGCATGATTTTTCAGGATCCCTCAACCTCACTGAATCCGCGTCAGCGCATCAGTCAGATTCTGGAATTTCCGCTGCGACTTAATACCGAACTGGATGCAGAAGCGCGCGAGAAACGCATTATCGCCACCCTGCGTCAGGTAGGATTACTGCGCGATCACGCCGGATATTACCCACACATGCTGGCACCCGGTCAGAAACAGCGTCTGGGTCTGGCGCGCGCGTTGATCCTGCAACCCAAAGTGATTGTGGCCGATGAAGCGCTGGCCTCACTGGATATGACCATGCGCTCCCAGCTGGTAAATCTGATGCTGGAGCTGCAGGAGAAACACGGAATCGCCTACATTTATGTCACCCAGCATCTGGGCATGATGAAGCACATCAGCGATAAAGTGCTGGTGATGCATCAGGGCGAAGTAGTTGAGCGCGGCGGCACGGCTGACGTGCTCGCCTCCCCGCTGCACGATCTGACCCGACGCCTGATCAGCAGCCATTTTGGCGAAGCACTCAGTGCCGAAGCCTGGCGGCGCGAGCGCTGATTTTTGCTGCATATCGCGGAAATTGCGGGCCGATTTACCTGATTTATGAGAGACGTGCTAGAATCCGCACGTCGATTAACGTCGGTCGCTTACTTTTTAACCATGCGGCCGCCAACTACAATGACCATAAGGATTACAGCTATGGGTTTTCTTTCCGGTAAGCGCATTCTGATTACTGGCGTTGCCAGTAAACTTTCCATCGCCTACGGTATTGCACAGGCGATGCACAAACAGGGCGCAGAACTGGCTTTCACCTACCAGAACGACAAGTTAAAAGGTCGTGTGGAAGAGTTTGCTAAAGATTTGGGTTCAGACATCGTGCTGCCATGTGACGTAGCCGAAGATGAGAGCATCAAATCTCTGTTCACTGAACTGGCAAAAACCTGGCCGAAATTTGACGGTTTCGTTCACTCTATCGGTTTCGCCCCTGGCGAGCAGCTGGTTGGCGACTACGTGAACGCCGTTACCCGCGAAGGCTTTAAAATCGCGCATGACATCAGTGCTTACAGCTTCGTCGCGATGGCCAAAGAGTGTCGCGAGATGCTGAATCCACACTCTGCGCTGCTGACCCTCTCTTACCTGGGTGCTGAGCGCGCGATCCCGAACTACAACGTAATGGGTCTGGCGAAAGCGTCGCTGGAAGCGAACGTGCGTTACATGGCGAACGCCATGGGCCCGGAAGGTGTGCGTGTTAACGCCGTTTCTGCCGGTCCAATCCGCACACTGGCTGCATCAGGCATCAAAGATTTCCGTAAGATGCTGGCACATTGCGAAGCGGTTACCCCGATTCGCCGTACCGTAACCATTGAAGATGTCGGCAACTCAGCAGCGTTCCTCTGCTCTGACCTGGCTGGCGGCATCACCGGTGAAGTGGTACACGTTGATGGCGGCTTCAGCATCGCCGCAATGAACGAACTGGAACTGAAATAAGTTCTGCAAGGGCGAGCCTGGCTCGCCCTTCTCTTTACGCCCATCCTGCCCTTCCCGCCTGATTTTGCTGCCGTTATACCGTAACGCTATTAATTATCACCGATCAATCTTTTGCCCCGGACTGGCCATCAGCGACGATAAGCCTGCCCTTCGGTTTATGCATATTTTCAGATTCTGCCGCCTGCATACCGAACCCGAATTTGCAAAAGGATTGATCATGGAACAACGCCGCTATCCGGGCCATAACCACTGGTTTTACGAGAGCCAGACCAGTCCACGTACCACACAGGCCGCACCGCTGGTGCCAGAGGCTGCCCATATCGATGACCGTTTTTTGCTGGGATGCCACGCCAGCGACGCCGTAGTGCAGTCACTGCTGCGCACGCATCAGCCGGCTCTGCTGGCGGCGCGCGATCTGGCACAGCTGCTGTTCCCCGATCGCGTTGTCACCTCGCTGACGCACACCTTAACGCTTTACGACCGCCTCAGCACCGCACTGACCGTGGCGCAGGTCGCGGGTGTGCAGCGGTTGTGTAATCACTACTCTGCCCGCCTCAATCCGCTGCCTGGCCCTGACTCTTCACGAGAGAGTAATAATCGCCTGACCCAGATTACGCAGTATGCGCGCCAGCTGGCGATGCAGCCTGAACTGATCAATGCCAGCGCCATCACCGCCCTGGATGCGGTCGGCCTGACCGAACCCGATATTGTGACGCTGAATCAGCTGATTGGCTTTGTCAGTTATCAGGCGCGCGTCGTCGCCGGATTACAGGCCCTGCAGGCCCAGCCGGTACGCTGGCTGCCGGGCAGTACTGCGCCACCCGATGCTGAGGCTACAGGATTTGATGAGCCTGCTCGCTGGCAGCCAGTGCTGAAGCCGCTGGAGCTGCGGTATGCCAGTGCTGAGCAGCTCGCTGCCGTTACCCGTTGTCAGACTCTGCCTGGCATGCAGGACGCGGTATGGTTGCTGGCCCATGACCCATCGGCGCTGTATGGCTGGGCGCAATTGCGTCAGCATCTCTCACAGGAAAACACCCTGGCGGAAGCGACAGCCGCCCGTATTCTCGGCAGCCGCTGGGCGTTCCGGCTGCTGGCCGGGAATGAGGTATTGATCGAGGGTGTCGATGACACGAATTTAAAAGGAGAAGAGCAGCAGATCGTCGCGCTGTCGGCGCAGCTGACCCGTTCACCCGAGCGTTTCAGTGCGGCCCATCTGCAGCCGCTGATGGAGGCGGGCTGGGAACCTGAGGCGCTGTTCGCGCTGATTCAGAGCGTGGCGATAGGCAACTGGAACAGTCGCCTGTTTTACGCGCTGGGCGAGGCGCAGTAGCCTGAGCTAGAACGGCAACTGACCGCGCGCTTCGTCGAAAAAGTGCTGTGCCAGCGGAGTGGCACGGCCAGGCTCGGCTATCACCAGCGCCGCCTGGCGCGCCATCGGCGGCAGCGTAATGCCGCGCTGCTGTAACCCCTGAAGTGATGCGGGTAGCAGATGACCCACCGGCGAGACCAGCAACCCCAGACCGACCTGAGCACACTGCATCAGCTGCATGATAGAGGCGCTCTCCACGATAACCCGCGGCACCAGCGCCGCCTCGCGAAAGGCCATATCAAGATAGCGACGGAAATAGCGTGTTGGCTCCGCCAGGCAGAGCGGCTGTTGTGCCAGTTCGTCGAGCGTCAGCGGGGTTTCTCCCACCAGCGCCGGGAAGTGATCAGGATGGAATACGGCCTCAACGCCCTGATCGGCCAGCATCTCGGTCTGAAAATGAAGCTCCCGCAGCGTCGCCATCTCAAAAAAGCCAATGCCGACATCCACAGTGTGGCTGTTAAGCGCTTCCAGCAGCTGGTCAGCACTGAGTACCGCAATGCGGTAATCGAGCTGGGGATAACGCGCCTGCACGGCTTTCAGCAGCAGCGGCAGTGCCACGCTGCACTGCGGCACCACGCCAACCCGCAGTGTGCCGTTTACCCCATGTTTCAGTGATTCCACTTCCAGCTTCAGCCCCTGATAGACCGAAACAATTTCCCGCGCCCACGCCAGCACGCGATCGCCCTCTGGCGTAAATCCGGCAAAGTTATTGCTGCGGTTAATCAGCGGCAGGCCCAGCTCGCGCTCGAGATTTTTCAGGCGCATGGAGAGGGTTGGCTGTGTAACAAAACTGGCTTCCGCGGCCCGGCCGAAATGGCGTTCCCGCTCCAGGTTACACAGGTAAATGAGTTGTTTAATGTCGATGTTAATTATCCATCAGCAGGTTTAAGACTGTTCGCGTGACTGTCTCAATGGCAGTATCAATCAGAGTATAAGGCTCAATGTTACCCTGCGCGGGCTATGATCTTTTAACCGCACGGATCATCGGCGCAGTCGGGACCAATAAATCAGAGCTACGCGCGGCGGTTATCTGAACCGCAGCGATAACAGCAAAATCACCGTTTCAAACCCTCTGGTTTACTGGCTTAGTAACCAGGGCATTCAGCGCCAGGCAGATTAACCCGAACCCTATGGGCAACAGGAAATCGTAGCCGAGCAGTCGGTAAAGCCCGATGCCGGCCACGCCACCTGCAAGGAAAGACAGCAGGGTCAGACTGTGCAGCCGCAACCGCCCCAGCAAGTTCGGCGCATCTTTCGGTGAGGCTTTACGCCGCAATACTTCAAACAGCATCGCCAGCTCAATTCCGATATCAGTCGCCGTGCCGGAGATATGGGTGGTGCGAACCCGGGCATTGGAGATCCGCGTGACGACCGCATTCTGCAGCCCCATTAAAAAGCTCAGGCTCATGATCAACACCACACCGGGCGACCTCGGCGGAAAGTGATTCTCAATCACGCCCAGCGTCATCAGTGCGATGCCCTCAGTCAGGATAACGAAGGCATAGATAGTACGGATATTCCTGCGGTGCCCGGCATTAATTATCAACGTTGAAAACATGGAGCCCGCAATAAACAGCAGCACGATCGACAAAAAAAACAGGCCAGGCCCCAGGTTCGCTTTTGCCAGATGATCGGACAGCAGCGAGACATTCCCGGTCATGTTAGCTGAAAAGAAACCGACAATCTCGAAGGCGGCGGTATTCAGCGCGCCTGCGGCAGCGGCCAGCGTGCAGGCCAGTCGGGTATCGGCGCTGTTGCTGCGGGCACTTTCTGTGCTGATTAGCATGACAACCCCGTGTTCAGTGGAAAGCCGTAATAATCCGCTCATTCTGCCACCGTCACAAGGCGCTGAATCAAACACGTTATTCTCTGCCTCACGATGCGCATCACCGCATCATTCAGGATCCCGCGCGGCCTGGACGCCGTGCGGGAAACCGATTAGCTGTTTGCCAGACGGAAAGTCGAGACCGACTGCGTCAGGTACTGCACCTGCTCTTCCAGTGAGGCCGATGCCGCCGCAGACTCTTGCACCAGCGCCGAGTTCTGCTGGGTCACGCTGTCCATCTCGGTAACCGCCTGCTCGATCTGACCGATGCCGCGACTCTGTTCATCAGACGCGGTAGAGATATGCTCCATCAGCAGATTCACGCGGCTGACCGATGAGATAATGGCACTCATCGCCTCGCCGGTCCGGCTGACCTGATCGGAACCGGCGTGGATGATGGAGACCGATTCTGCAATCAGTCCTTCAATCTCTTTGGCTGCGGTGGCGCTGCGCTGGGCCAGGTTACGCACTTCTCCTGCGACGACCGCAAAACCACGTCCCTGCTCACCCGCACGGGCGGCTTCGACGGCTGCGTTCAGCGCCAGAATGTTAGTCTGGAAAGCGATGCTGTCGATAACGGTAGTGATCTCTTCAATCTTCTTCGAGCTGGCGTTAATCAGCGCCATCGATGTCACCACTTCCTGCGAGACTTTTTCGCCGCTTTCGGCGTTTTTCACCGCTTCACTGGTCAGACGGCAGGCTTCAAACACGTTTTCAGTGTTCTGTTTCACCGTTGCGCCCAGCTGCTCCATGCTGGCTGCGGTTTCCGTCAGCGCAGCGGCCTGCTGTTCAGTGCGCGAGGCGAGATCGATGTTGCCCGCCGCAATTTCTTGCGAGGCAGTAGAAACTGAGCGGGTTGAATCACGCACCTGAAGAATAATGGCGGTCAGCGCGCTGCGCATCTGCTCCAGCGAACCCATCAGCATCTGAATTTCACTGCGTGAACCCAGTTTCACCGGCACGGTGGCATCCAGCACGCCCGCCGCAATCAGCTTGCAGTGCTCCTGCGCTTCATTGATTGGCGAAAGGACATAGCGCTTCATGAAGATGTAAATGGCGATGATGATGCCGAAAAACAGCACGCCAAACAGACCCAGCAACGTAATACCAGAAGTGAAGTGACTCTGTGCGTCGCTGTTGAGCTTTTTGGCGTAGGTTTCGTGCTGGGCCAGAACACGGTCCAGAATAATTTCATACTGACGATCCAGACGAACCACGGTCGGGATCTGATTTTTAAAACGCACCTGATCGTGCGCCTCTGCTGCCTCAATCAGCGGCTGCAACCCCTGCTGACGATAGGCCTGATAAGCCTGGCTGTAGGCATCTGCCTCCGCCTCTTCGCCCGGCAGACGCGGCGCATTCATATAGGCCTGGAAGGCGGCATCGGCTTTACCCGCCACCGTCCGCACGCTGTCCAGCGTGGCGGGATTGCTGGCATCACTGCCCTCAATCTCCTTCATATACTCCATCAGGCGGACACGCAGCGTACGGCTGTGGTTGATCGGGTCAATGACCGAGAGCACCACGCGGATCTCTTTGTTGACCGCGTTCAGGGAGTGATTGCTCTGAATCAGCAGCCAGGTACTGATCGCCACGCTGGTAAGAAACAACGCCAGCAGGAAGGAAAAGATGATGAGTGAGGATTTTTTTAACGACATTGCAACATTCCGATAATAAACAGGGTTAGTCGCTATATCGGCAAAAAGGGACGGTGCATTAGGGGTCGGCTTTTTTTAGTTACAATAAGCGGGACGGTAGTGTTCAACCTCCCCCAGTCAACAGGCGCTAACCGCCCGGAGCAACCGGGCGTCTGACCGGATGATAAACCTGAAACAGCCTGCTGCTACGCAACGCCTAGCGCCATTTTCACTTCGTTAGCGATCTTTTCGACCTGAGGACCGTAGATCACCTGAATGTCATGCTCGCTGACGCGATTAACCCCGTTAGCACCGGTGCTCATCAGCGTCTGATCGACCACCTGATTCATCTCTTTGACCCGTACCCGCAAACGGGTAAAGCAGCAATCGACATCCTCGATATTGGCCGGCCCGCCCAGTCCGCTGATAATCACCTGCGTCCGCTCATCCGCAGCAACCTGTTGCGGTTTCTCCTCCTCTGACTCCCGGCCCGGCGTTTCGACATGCATCCGGGTAATCACCAGCCGGAAAGCATAGTAGTAGATCGGCGCATAGATGACGCCCAGCGCCAGCGTCCACCACCAGTGGGTTTTCGCGCCGCCCAGCATGCCGAATACAACCAGGTCGATAACGCCGCCCTGCACGTTGCCGATCATCAGATGCAGCATCGACATCAGCATAAACGACAGGCCGGTCAGAAAAGCATGCAGCAGGTAGAGCACCGGCGAAACAAAGATAAAACAGAACTCCAGCGGCTCGGTAATCCCGGTGGTAAATGAGGTCAGCGCGCCCGCCATTACCAGCGCTTTGACCCGTTGCTTATGTTCGGGCCGCGCGGTGTGATAGATCGCCAGCGCCGCAGCAGGCAGACCAAACATCATCACCGGAATCTTGCCCTGTGCCAGAAACTGCGTGGCGGTGCGCAGCGTCTCATCGGGTATTGATCCCGGATGGGTCAGCGAGGCATTGAAAATGTTCAGCGCACCGACCACCGTCTGACCATCGACCACCGCCATGCCGCCAATTGGCGTGAAGCGCACGGTTTCGTTGAGGATATGATGCAGGCCGGTAGGGATCAGGATGCGTTCAAAGGCCCCCAGCAGAAACGCGCCATACTGGCCGCTTTTGCCAATCATCTGGCCAATCCAGGCGATACCCTGCCCGATGGTGGGCCAGACCAGCGCCAGCAACACCCCAATCAGCGGCAGACAGACCACGGTCACGATCGGCACAAAACGCCGTCCGCCAAAGAAGCTGATCGCGGTTGGCAGCTGCTGGGTATAGAAACGATTGTGCAGCGCCACCGTGATCAGACCGGCAATTACCCCGCCCAGCACACTCATGTTGTAGGTGAAGACGCCCAGCATGTTGATGTACTCCGCCGAGGTCATCATGGCGGTGGTCTGATCCATCCCCGCCTGCTGCAGCGCGGCGGGTGTAGTAGTGGCTGCGGTGATCCCTTTCGCCGCCAGCGTGGCGCTGATACCCACGTTCATCACGATATAGCCAATCACCGCGGCAAAGGCGGCGGTAGGTTTTTCCGCTTTCGCCAGTCCGATGGCGCTCGCCACTGCAAAGAAGACCGGCAGGTTGGCAAACAGCGCCCCGGCGACCTTGCGGATAAATCCAATGATTAACTGCGGCACCTGCATCTGCGCAAAGGCCTCGCCGGTCACCGCCGGGTTCTGCATCGCCGCCGCCAGCCCGAGGAAAATACCCGCGGCAGCGATGACCGAGATTGGCATCATCAACGCTTTGCCAAACGCATGGATCTGGCTGGTCAGCTGTTTCATGGAGTCGCGCCCTCTCTGATAGTGAACAGCAAGTATTAGCCTGTTGTGGGGAGAACTCCCGTTATCAGCCGGTTAAAGGCGGGTAAAATCTGACCACCATCACAATTCTGGCCGATGCACGATAAACGCCAGCTATCGCACCATTAAGTCAATCAATTAGACAAGGTATGAGGATATCTGCAGACTTTGTTTCACCATCAGGCTATAACCTGATAACAAACACCAAACAATAATTCCTACTATAAAAAGCCTGCACTCAATATGAAATTTAAACGCCAAATCAAACCCTACCGCGCGGCTGCGGGCGGCTGGGGTTCACTGGAAGCCACCACGCGTTTCGTTCTTGACAGCAAAGCGGCCCTGAAAAATATGCGCAATCTGATGCGCATGAACAAAGCACGCGGTTTTGACTGTCCGGGCTGCGCCTGGGGTGATGACAATAAAAGTACCTTCAGCTTCTGCGAAAACGGCGCCAAAGCGGTGACCTGGGAAGCGACACGCCGCATGGTCGACAGCGATTTTTTCGCTAAGCACAGTGTGACAACGCTTTATACCCAGAGTGACTACTTCCTGGAGTATCAGGGGCGTCTGACCCATCCACTACGCTACAACGCGGAAACCGACCACTACGAGCCGATCAGCTGGGATGATGCCTTTGCACTGATCGCGCAGCACATCAAGGCGATGGACCATCCGGACCAGATGGAGCTTTACACATCCGGTCGCGCCAGCAATGAAGCCTCCTGGCTTTATCAGCTGTTTGGCCGCCTGATGGGCACCAACAACTTCCCTGACTGCTCCAACATGTGCCACGAAGCCAGCGGCACCGGTCTGAAGCGCAGCATTGGTGTCGGCAAAGGTACTATTCGCCTGGATGATTTCGATCACGCTGATGCCATTTTTGTCTTCGGGCAGAACCCTGGCACCAACCATCCGCGTATGCTGCACAGCCTGCGTCACGCTGCCGATCACGGCGCGAAGATCGTCACCTTCAATACCCTGCGCGAGCGCGGTCTGGAACGTTTTGCCGATCCGCAGAAACCGCTGGAAGTGGTGACGTCGAAAGCCGGCAACATCAGCTCCTCCTATTACCAGCCAAACCTGGGCGGTGACATGGCGGCAGTGCGCGGCATGGTGAAATCCCTGCTGGAGACCCATCGTGCGCGTCTGGCCGCCGGTGAAAGTGGCCTTTTTGATCAGACCTTTATTAATGCCAAAACCAACGGCATTGAGGCCTATCTCGACGCGGTGGATAACACCAGCTGGATGCAGATTGTGGCGCAGTCTGGCCTGACTCAGGCGCAGATCCGTGAAGCGGCTGCCATCTACCAGAGCGCTGACCGCGTGATCTGTACCTGGGCAATGGGCATCACTCAGCATAAGCATTCGGTTGATACGGTTCGCGAGATCACCAACCTGCAACTGCTGTTTGGCCAGCTGGGCAAAAAAGGCGCAGGCCTCTGCCCGGTTCGCGGTCACAGTAATGTGCAGGGCAACCGCACCATGGGTATCGATGAGAAACCGGCCAAAGCCTTCCTGGATGCGCTGGGTAATCATTTTGGTTTCGAGCCACCGCGTGCCCCAGGCCACAACACCGTTGAAGCGCTGAACGCGATGCTGCGTGATGAAGTCAAAGTGCTGATCGCGCTGGGTGGCAACCTGGCTGCGGCTGCGCCCGATTCACCGCGCACCGAAGAGGCGCTGTCACGCTGTGGTCTGACCGTGCATATCAGCACCAAACTGAACCGCAGCCATCTGGTGCCGGGTCACGAAGGGCTGATTCTGCCAACGCTGGGTCGCACCGAGCGCGATACCCAGGCAACCGGCAATCAGTTCATTACCGTGGAAGACTCTTTCAGCATGGTCCACGCCTCTGAAGGTATCGGTATTCCGCTGGCGGAAACACAGCGTTCAGAAACTTCGATTGTTGCGGGTATCGCCCAGGCCGTGCTGGGTGAAGAGAAAGTGAAATGGCGCGAGCTGGCGGGTGATTACAACCTGATCCGTGAGCACATTGCCGCGACGATTCCGGGCTTTGCCGACTTCAACGCCAAATGCGATATCCCGGGTGGTTTCTATCTGGGCAACGCAGCAGCAGAGTTGCGCTTTAATACGCCAAGCCAGAAAGCGGAGTTCAACGCGTCGGCGCTACCGTCCTCGCTGTTCCCGACGCTGGATCAGGACGTGCCATTTACGCTGCAGACGCTGCGTTCCCATGACCAGTACAACACCACTATTTACGGCCTTGATGACCGTTACCGTGGCGTGTTTGGTCAGCGTGAAGTGGTGTTCATCAACCCGGACGATATGGCAGACCTGGGCTTCACCGAAGGCCAGAATGTTGATATCGAAACGCTGTGGAATGATGGCATCACCCGTCGCGTTAGCGGCTTCAAACTGGTTCCCTACAATATTCCGCGCGGTAACCTGGCGGCTTATTATCCGGAAACCAACCCGCTGGTGCCGCTGAACAGCTTTGGCGATGACAGCGGTACACCGACCTCTAAATCGGTGCCGGTGAAGCTGGAACTCTCTGAGGCACTGGCCGATCAGCGCATCGCCTGATAGCCCCTTCGTCACTCCCTGAAAAGCCGGTTCGTCCGGCTTTTTGCCTTGCCGCGCGGCGTCGATTCGCGTAAAACTGTCAGCCGCAATCAGCCAACGAAACGTAAAAATTATGTTCCAGGATAACCCGCTGCTCGCGCAGCTGAAAGAGAAGCTCCATTCGCAAACGCCTCGTGCTGAAGGCGTCGTTAAAGGCACCGAAAAAGGCTTCGGCTTTCTGGAAGTCGATGCGCAAAAAAGTTACTTCATTCCGCCACCGCAGATGAAGAAAGTCATGCATGGCGATCGTATCACCGCCGTGATCCACAGCGATAAAGATCGCGAAAGCGCTGAGCCGGAAACCCTGATTGAACCGTTCCTGAGCCGCTTTGTTGGCCGGGTGCAGAAAAAAGACGATCGCCTGTCGATTGTGCCGGATCATCCCCTGCTGAAAGATGCCATTCAGTGTCGCCCTGCGCGCGATGTCAGCCATGCATTTGAAAATGGTGACTGGGCCGTGGCGGAAATGCGTCGCCATCCCCTGAAGGGCGACCGCGGCTTTTATGCCGAACTTACCGATTTTATTGTCAAAGCTGATGACCATCTGGCGCCGTGGTGGGTGACGCTGTCGCGTCATAACCTTGAGCGTGAAGCGCCTGACATCAGCTTTGGCGAGATGCTGGATGAAAATCTGACGCGTGAGGATCTGACCGCGCTGGATTTCGTCACCATTGACAGTGCCAGCACCCAGGATATGGATGATGCGCTCTATGTGGAAGCGCAGGATGATGGCGCCCTGCGTCTGACTATCGCTATCGCCGATCCGACCGCCTACGTGCCGGAAGGCAGCCAGCTTGATAAGCTGGCGGCGCAGCGCGCGTTTACCAACTATCTGCCGGGCTTCAACATCCCGATGCTGCCGCGCGAACTCTCTGATGATGTCTGCTCGCTGCGTCCGAATGTGCGCCGTCCGGCGCTGGCCTGCCGCGTCACGGTGGCCGCCGATGGCACCTTAAGTGATGACGTCGAGTTCTTTGCGGCCTGGATTGAGTCCAAAGCCAAGCTGGCCTACGACGACGTCTCAGACTGGCTGGAAAACAGCGGCAGCTGGCAGCCGGAGAGTGAGGCGATTGCGGAACAGATTCGTCTACTGCACCGTCTGTGCCTGGCGCGCAGCGAATGGCGTCAGACCCACGCGCTGGTGTTTAAGGATCGCCCGGACTACCGCTTCCTGCTGGGTGAAAAAGGCGAAGTGCTGGAGATCGTGGCTGAACCTCGCCGTATCGCTAACCGCATCGTTGAAGAGTCGATGATTCTGGCGAACGTCTGCGCGGCGAAAGTGCTGCGTGACCGTCTTGGCTTTGGTATCTATAACGTCCATGCCGGTTTCGATGCGACCAATGCTGAGCAGGCCGCCGCCGTGCTGGCCAATCACGGTATTACCGTGGATGCACAGGCGATCACCACGCTGGACGGTTTCCGCGTGCTGCGTCGTGAGCTTGATGCCCAGCCAACCCAGTTCCTCGACAGCCGCATCCGTCGTTTCCAGACCTTCGCGGAGATCAGCACCGAGCCAGGCCCGCACTTTGGCCTCGGTCTGGAGGCGTACGCCACCTGGACCTCACCGATTCGTAAGTTCGGCGACATGATCAACCATCGTCTGCTGAAAGCGATTATTCGCGGTGAGCAGATTGCCCGCCCGGATGATGCCGTAACGGTGACGATGAGTGAACGCCGTCGCCTGAACCGGATGGCGGAACGTGATGTCGGCGACTGGCTCTACGCCCGTTATCTGGCCCCGTTTGCGGGCACCGACCGTCGCTTCAGCGCTGAGATTATCGATGTGTCGCGCGGCGGTATGCGCGTTCGCCTGGTCGAGTTTGGCGCCGTCGCCTTTATCCCGGCACCCTTCATTCACGCCGTGCGTGATGAGCTGGTTCTCAGCCAGGAAAATGGCAGCGTACAGATTAAAGGTGAAGTGGTTTACCGCGTAACTGACGTAATTGATGTGACCATCGCCGAAGTCCGTATGGAAACCCGCAGCGTTGTGGCCCGTCCTGCCGTCTGAACACGGCGTGTTTAAGCGATAAATCTGGCGGGATAACTTCGGTTATCCCGCCTGTTCCCGCCCCGTCCGCGTTACAAAAACGTTAAATTTGTACCCCGCTTCACACTTCTCCACTGATTAACTTTCACTTACATTCCATTACATTAAGTTTAACTCGTTGTTTTCGATCGTCTTCCCTCGGTCCCTACAAGGAGTTAGTCATGAAAAACGTCAAAACCAGTGTCATCTGGTTAGTGGTGGCGTTAATCGGCGCAGGCGCTTTCGCCATGCTGGCCCTCAGCCGCGGCGAACACGTCAACGCAGTCTGGCTGGTGATAGCCGCTGTCGCCTGTTACAGCATCGCGTATCGCTTCTACAGCCTGTTTATCGCCCGCAATATCTTCGAACTGGATGATCGCCGGATGACTCCTGCCGAGCGGCTGAGCGACGGACTCGATTATGTCCCGACCAATAAATGGGTGCTGTTTGGTCATCACTTTGCGGCTATTGCCGGTGCCGGTCCGCTGGTCGGCCCGATTCTGGCGGCGCAGATGGGCTTTCTGCCGGGCACCATCTGGATTCTGGTCGGCGTGATGCTGGCGGGCGCGGTACAGGATTTCCTGATCCTGTTTATCTCCACCCGCCGTGACGGCCGCTCACTGGGCGAGATGGCGCGGCAGGAGCTGGGGGCCTTTGCCGGTGTGGTGACGATGCTCGGCGCGCTGGGCGTGATGATCATTATCCTGTCGGCGCTGGCGCTGGTTGTCGTGAAGGCGCTGGCGAACAGTCCGTGGGGCCTGTTTACCATCGCGGCCACTATTCCCATTGCGCTGTTTATGGGCGTTTACATGCGCTTTATCCGGCCCGGTAAAATTGCCGAAGTGTCACTGATTGGCTTTGTGCTGATGATGGCGGCGATTATTTATGGCGGTGACGTGGCACAGCATCCCTACTGGGGCCCCTTCTTTACCCTGAAAGGCACCTCGCTGACCTGGGTTCTGGTGATTTACGGCTTTATTGCTTCGGTGCTGCCGGTCTGGCTGCTGCTGGCACCGCGCGACTACCTTTCGACCTTTCTTAAAATCGGCGTGATTGTCGGGCTGGCGGTGGGCATCGTTTTTGCGATGCCGGAGATGAAAATGCCAGCGGTGACCAAATTTATCGACGGCACCGGTCCGGTCTTCTCCGGTGCGATGTTCCCTTTCCTGTTTATTACCATCGCCTGCGGCGCGATCTCCGGCTTCCATGCGCTGGTTTCCAGCGGCACCACGCCAAAACTGGTGGAGCGGGAAAGTCATATCCGCTTTATTGGCTATGGCGCCATGCTGATGGAGTCGTTTGTGGCAATCATGGCGCTGATTTGTGCCTCGGTGCTGGATCCGGGCGTCTACTTTGCCATGAACTCACCCGCTGCGCTGATTGGTACCACCGTTGAAAGCGCGTCACAGGTGATCAACGGCTGGGGCTTTGTCGTGACGCCAGAAATGCTGAACGGCATCGCCCGTGACGTGGGTGAAGGCTCGATTCTCTCCCGCGCAGGCGGCGCGCCCACTTTCGCCGTAGGTATGGCTCACATCATTACCGAGATCTTTAACAGCCGGGCGATGATGGCGTTCTGGTATCACTTCGCCATTCTGTTCGAAGCGCTGTTTATCCTGACCGCTGTCGATGCGGGTACCCGCGCCTGCCGTTTTATGGTGCAGGATCTGGTAGGCACCGTGGTGCCTTCTCTGGCGAACAACCGTTCCTGGCTGGGTAACATGGCGGGCACCAGCGTCGCAGTCGCGGGCTGGGGCTTCTTTGTCTATCAGGGCGTGGTCGATCCACTGGGTGGCATCAACACCCTATGGCCACTGTTTGGTATCGGCAACCAGATGCTGGCGTCGATGGCGCTGATTCTTGGCACCGTCGTGCTGTTCAAAATGAAAAAGCAGCGCTACGCCTGGGTGACTATTCTGCCCACCGTCTGGCTGTTTATCACTTCGATGACCGCGGGCTGGCAGAAAATTTTCCACGAAAAACCGTCCATCGGTTTCCTGGCCCAGGCGAATAAGTTCCGCAAAGGGCTGGATGAAGGCGTGATTATTGCGCCGGCAAAAAGCGTGGCGGATATGCAGACCATCGTGTTCAGCAATCAGATTAATGCGGCGCTGTGCGCTTTCTTTATGCTGGTGGCAGTCACGATGCTGGTCGCCGCGTTCTTTGTGATTCGTCGCGCGCTGAACAGTGCAGTGCCGACCACCAGCGAGACGCCGGTGGCACTGCGCAACAAGGCGGTGCGTCATGTCTGATGCCATTCATCAGGGCCATCGTCCGCAGGGTGAGTGGCAGATTATCCGCTGCCACCTGACGGCTTCGCCGATGCCGCAGGCCCTCAGCTGGCGAGGATTCTGGCGCGGTCTGCAACAGTGCTTCCGCTTAATGGTCGGGGTCCAGGATTATCAAAAATATCTGCAGCATATGCGTCTGCATCATCCCGACCAGCCGCCGATGAATGAGCGCGATTTCCATCGTTACTGCCTGGACGCCCGCTTCCCAAGCCAGGCGGGTAAACTGGGTAAATGTCCCTGCTGACCGCACGCTACAGCCCCGCACCGCCGGGGCTTTTTTGTGCCATTCTTATCTGGATGGAAAAATATATTTGGTTTGCATCTTGTGCTGGCGTCAGATGATGAATACTGTTGCTAAAATAATGAGATAACGCCTGCAGAGCACTTCCCGGAGGAAGTTTCCATGACCGATGAACACGGGCAAACGTTGTTGTACACTCTTTTTGGTACAACCAGCCCTCATTGGCGTCTGACCGCGGACAGCGATGCGTTGCATTTTGCCGAAGATGAGTCATCACAAACCAATATCGCCCTGCCGCTGACCCCCGGCCAGGCCGCAATGATCCGCGCGATGCCGGTCATCACCTCAAGCATCAATCTGACTATGACCCTTCAGGGCATTGATGTACCGATGCATTTTGTCGGACGTAAAGTGAATCAGGCTTCATGGGCCGGCACCGCCTCCGCCTGGGGCGATACATCTGCAGTTGCCCGCGATTTAACCCTGGGGCTGTCGTTCGCTGAACAGGTGGTTTCTGAAGCTAATTCGGTGATTGTAATCCTCGATCAGCGCGGCAATATTCAGCGTTTTAACCGCCTGAGTGAAGAATATACCGGCCTGAATGAGCACGAGGTTATTGGCCGTAACGTCTTTCAGCTTTTTATGACCAAACAGGAAGCCTCACAGTCACGACGCAACATTGCGGGCTTCTTCCGTGACGGTAACTCTTATGAGGTTGAGCGCTGGGTCAAAACCAAAAAAGGTCAGCGACTGTTTCTGTTTCGTAATAAGTTTGTTCACAGCGGCAGTGGCAAAAATGAAATTTTCCTCATCTGTTCTGGCACAGACATCACCGAGGAGCGACGCGCCCAGGAACGCCTGCGGGTGCTGGCAAACACCGACACGGTGACCGGTTTACCCAATCGCAACGCCATTCATCAACAGATTAGCCTGGCGCTGGAGCGATCCGAGGGGGATGAGACCGGCGTGGTTTATCTCGACCTCGATAATTTTAAAAAAGTGAACGACGCCTACGGTCATATGTTCGGCGATCAGTTACTGCAGGCAGTTTCACTGGCCATCCTCAGCTGTCTGGGTAAAGACCAGACCCTGGGCCGTCTGGGTGGCGACGAATTTGTGGTGCTGGCTGAGCACACCAGTCAGGCTGCACTGGAAGCGATGTCTTCCCGCATTCTTGAGCGGCTGCGTCAGCCTTTCCGTATCGGGCTAATCGAAGTTTACAGCGGCTGTTCAATTGGCATCGCTTTTGCGCCGCTGCATGGCGACGACCGCGAGAGCCTGATTCGCAACGCAGACACCGCGATGTATCACGCCAAAGAGAACGGGCGCGGCAAGTTCTGCGTGTTTGCGGCAGAGATGAACCAGCGGGTCTTTGAGTATCTGTGGCTGGATACTAACCTGCGCAAGGCGCTGGAACTGGATCATCTGCTGGTGCACTATCAGCCAAAAATCGACAGCGACGGCCAGGTCCGCAGCGCTGAAGCACTGGTGCGCTGGAACTCACCAGAGCGTGGTCTGGTCTCGCCCGCTGACTTTATTCCCTATGCTGAAGAGTCAGGGCTGATTGTGCCGCTGGGACGCTGGGTCATGCTCAACGTGCTGAAGCAGATTATCGCCTGGCGTGAGCAGGGCATTTTTCTGCGCGTCGCCGTCAACGTTTCGGCCCGTCAGCTGATTGATCAGAGCATCTACACTGACCTGAAACAGGCGCTGCACGAGGCTAATATCACCGACTGCCCCATCGATATAGAGCTGACCGAAAGCTGCCTGATTGAGAATGAAACTGAAGCGCTGAAGCTGATGAAGCAGTTTCAGGAACTGGGCGCACAGGTGCACCTGGATGACTTTGGCACCGGTTACTCCTCGCTTTCTCAACTGGCACGCGTGCCAATCAATGCCATCAAACTCGACCAGAGCTTTATCCGCGATATTAACAAGCAGCCGGTTTCACAATCGCTGGTGCGCGCTATCGTCGCCGTCGCCAAGGCGCTCGATTTGCAGGTCATTGCTGAGGGTATTGAGACCCCGGATGAAGAGAAGTTTGTCCTCAAAAGTGGTGTCGATGGGCGTCAGGGTTACTATTACGCAAAACCAATGCCCGCGGAACAATTTGGGCATTGGCTGGCTAAGCATCCTGCCCGCGTTTAACGCTGGTTAAGATTAACCCGCTTTACGCAGTGATGCGCTGTGGCGGTTTTGTAACTGTACCAGGCGTTCCATATAAGCAATATCTTTGGGTTCGATAGTGAAAGCATAATCAACCCAATCCTCAGTAATATCCATCAGCTCAGCGCGTGACAGTTGCAGCACGCGCTGACGCGCTTTCAGCATCGCCCGCACGCCATTGAGCTTAGGCCGTAACGTATCAATAAAGGTGCGTGTGGCGCGGTAGCTGTCGCCAGGCTGGAAGACTTTATCCACCAGTCCGCGCGTCTCATACCACTCCGCGCTATGGGACTCCCCTTCACAGATTAACTCTTCTGCCAGCTTCATGCCGGAACGACGCGCCACCAGCGAGTAGCCACCCATGCCAGGAAACAGGTTAAAGGCAATTTCCGGGAAGCCCATCCGCGCGTTGTTCTGCGCCAGAATGAAGTGATGCGCCAGCGCCGCTTCAAATCCACCGCCCAGCGCACTGCCTTCAATCATCGCCAGCGTCACCGCGCCGGTGTCGAAACCGCGTGCTGCTGAGTGGATGCAGTCCACACAGGCACGGGCATAGGCCCGCAGCGCCTCACGGCGGTTGTTGCGAATGCACTCGACGAAGAAGCGCAGATCGCCACCGGCGTTGAACATCTGCGGCACCAGTGAGCCGGTGACCCAGAAATCGATTGGCAGACCGGAGCGCTGAGCGGCATAGCTCAGGTTCATGATCTCCTCAATCAGTTCGTGGTTGAAGCTCGGACGGGGCTGAGCGCGCAGCATCATCCACATGGTACGACGCCCTTCTTCGTAATAGGCGACTAACTGCGTGGTGTTGCCGACTTCGGTAAATAATCTGCACGTTGCTTGGTTAATAACTGTCATTGTCTCATCCTCTGTTTATATTTTGATGCGTTAAATACGCCACATCAGCGTAATGCAGAGTGAGGCCAGACCAAATGAGAGATTGATTTACAACACAAAATCCAGAGTGATCCCCGACTGGCGCGTCGGGGATTGATTAGGCGGGTTACTTAATAGCGGCACGCTGCCCGACGGCAACATGAAGACGCTTAAGACGTTTTGAATAGATGGCGGTGATGATGGGCACCAGCACAGAGGTCACAATCACGGACGTGGCAACCAGCGCCGTGGCTGCCGGGGCAACCGGTTTAAACTGCGGCAGCATTTCGGCAATCAGCACCGGTGTGGCCACCGCCGCGCCTGCCGTACTGGATGCAGCCACGCCAGCCGTGCCATCGCCCCCGCCAATCAGCCGATCGGCCAGAATAAGCGGGATGCCGGTAATGATGATGACGGCTATGCCCAGCATGATGCCCAGCAGACCGGTTTCCGCAATCACCCCAAGGTTAATGGTGTTACCCAGGGCAAAAGCGAAGAAGGGAATCAGCGTATGTACCGCTTTTCCGAAGAAGTCGCGCAACTCCGGATCAAGATTCCCTAATGCAAATCCGACCACAAACGGCAGGACAGCGCCGACAAACACGTGCGGCTCGAATGAGGCGATGCCGGCGGTGCCCAGAATCACCATGGTCATCAATGGCCCGGACTCCAGCGACATCAATACAAAGGCGCCCGCTTCCTCTTTCGAACCGTACTGTTGCATGATGGAGGCATAAAGACCGCCATTGGTCATATCCATCGCGGCGACCAGCGCCAGCGTCGATAAGCCGGCAAACATCCCCACTTCTACGCCATTTTCCGGCATCACCCGCGAGGCGATCGCCGCTACCACCCATGCCACGGCAATTTTGGTAAGCACCAGCGTGCCTGATTTACGCAGTACCGTTCCGGTGGCGCTGAGTTTTATCGACGCCCCCATACAAAAGAACCAGACGGCCAGGATGGGCACGGTGCCGGTCATCAGACCGTTGGTGAAAGAACCGAAATATTTCCCGGCCCCTGGTGAGAACGTATGGCAGAGTGCGCCGATAAACAGCGGTACGAGCATCATGCCGCCCGGAATTTTATCTATTGCCCGTTTGATGTGCATATAAATGTCACCTTTGCTATGCCAGAGGGTGGTGCTGGAGGTGCCCGAAGGCGATGCAGGCAAAATAGTGACTTGAGGTAATCAAAACAGTGATCGATTCGATTAAATGAAACACTGTTTTATTTTTGTTGTTAGGTTGTTTTATTAACTATGATGCGGATCGCCATACCAGTCTCAAAAGAGACCAAAAAAACGGGACGCTATTGCGTCCCGCCTGTTATTTCTGGCCATACCAGGCATTCTCGCCATGCTTTCGCAGATAGTGCAGGTCAAGCAGCGTCTGATTGATAGGCGGGAGGTTAGCGGTCAGCTGCTGGCTGAACAGACCCATATATGCTACCTCTTCCAGCACAACCGCGCTGTGCACGGCGGCGTGGGCATCTTTCCCCCAGGCAAAGGGGCCATGGGAGTTGACCAGTACCGCCGGGATCGCCGAGGGTGACAATTCACGCTGCGTGAAGGTCTCGATGATCACCTGGCCGGTATTCCACTCATAGTCGTGCTGAATCTCTTCATTACGCATGGCGCGAGTACAGGGGATCTCGCCATAGAAATCATCAGCGTGGGTGGTTCCCCAGGCCGGAATGGGGCGTCCGGCCTGTGCCCAGATAGTGGCATGCCGCGAGTGAGTATGGACAATACCGCCTACCTCAGGCCAGGCAAGATAGAGCGCCCGGTGTGTCGCCGTGTCCGATGAGGGTCGTTTATCCCCTTCTGCCACCTCACCAGTCGCCAGATCGACCACCACCATGTCGTCGCGCTTCATCACGTCATAGCTTACGCCAGACGGTTTAATCACCAGCAAGCCCTGTTCGCGATCAACCGCACTGACATTGCCCCAGGTGAAGGTCACCAGGTTATATTTGGGTAAATCCAGATTCGCTTCCAGAACCTGTTGTTTAAGGTGTTCCAGCATGCCTTTTCTCCTGCTGACAATCGTCCCTGAATTTTGCGGAGTCAGACGCCAAAGGGTTATGGAGCAAATGGCTATAAACGCAGAAGGAATGGCTGTGAATCGAAAAATGTGTGGTGATTTAAGAGTTTTCTATCTTCGGAATTTATCCAGAATGCTTAGAATCTTCTCAGGCAATGCGTGGACCTGTCGGGTCCGGCATTGCGCCTCACCCGCTACAAACGGTTTGTCCATGGTGATCACATTTCGATGCCGTAACGGATGCGGCAATGATGCGACACAAGCGGGCTGAGGAAATATCGGAGCTATACTAAGAGTGTTGCCTCTGTGAGCACATCAAAGGAGAAGTGTATGACAACAACAATGAAACGAATCACTGCCGTTGTACTGGCGACCACGTTAGCTGTTGCACTGAGTGGCTGTTCTAACTGGTCTAAACGTGACCGCAACACCGCGATTGGCGCGGGCGCGGGCGCAATTGGTGGTTCAGTATTGACCAATGGTAGCGCACTCGGCACAGTCGGCGGCGCCGCTGTCGGTGGTATTATCGGTCATCAGGTCCACTAAGGACCTTATTAAAAGAATAATCGGCTACGCTAAGCATCTGCATGACAATCGGGCTACTCTGGTAGCCCGATTTTTTATTCAGCCACCCGCCAGTTTGACCTTCATCCCTTTGGCTTCCAGCAGCGTTTTCAGTAAATCGCGTTTATCGCCCTGAATCTCAATAACGCCCTCTTTTACCGAACCGCCACAGCCACACTTCTTTTTCAGTTCAGCTGCCAGCAGCGTCAGAGCCGCATCATCCAGGTCGATGCCGGTGATCAGGCTGACGCCTTTGCCCTTGCGTCCGCTGGTCTGACGCTGGATCCGCACAACACCATCCCCTTTTGGCCGTTCCGCTTTTGGCTCAGGCTGCGTGATGCGCCCGCTGTCGGTTGAGTAAACCAGTGGATTGTCATTCGCCATTATTGTGTCTCCAGACTGTCCAGGATCGCCTGCAGGGCGGCGGCGGGATCGGCGGACTGCGTAATCGGACGCCCGATAACCATATAGTCTACGCCCGCCAGCTTCGCCTGCTGCGGTGTCATGATACGACGCTGATCGCCGGCATCGCTGCCTGCCGGACGAATCCCCGGCGTGACCAGCGCAAACTCCTGACCCAGCGCCTGTTTGAAGCGGACCGCTTCATGTGCAGAACAGACCACACCATCCAGTCCGCACGACTGGGTCAGCTTCGCCAGTCGCTCTGCCTGTTCGGCAGGGGAAAGCGTAATGCCCAGCTCTCTGAGATCGTCGACATCCATGCTGGTCAGTACGGTCACCGCAATCAGCAGGGGCGCATCTTTACCAAAGGGAAGCAGCGCCTCACGCGCCGCATTCATCATCCGCGCCCCGCCGCTGGCATGCACATTGACCATCCAGACGCCAAGATCCGCTGCGGCAGCCACGGCATGCGCGGTAGTGTTAGGAATATCATGGAATTTAAGATCGAGGAACAGCTCAAAGCCGCGCTGCTGCAGAGTGTTAACCAGCGCGGGACCAAACAGCGTAAACATCTCTTTGCCCACTTTCAGGCGGCAACTGCGGGGATCGATCTGGTCGACAAAACGCAATGCGCTGTCGAGGTCATGATAATCCAGCGCTACCAGAATCGGCGAAGCGGTCACGTTGTGGGGTGAAGGCATGGCATTTCCTCTGCAGTGAGCACCCGCAGGCGCGATTGACAAACGGCAAGCATTCTACCTGCGGTGTCTGGCCATCACAATCGCCATTGCCCCTCTGCCCGGCAATAAATGCACCTTTCCCGAAGCCTGTTGACTGTTGCCTATATAGTATGTTGTAACTATTATGAGGTGATGTTAATTCAGTTATAACGGCCGCTTTACTGGCCGTCGAGACCACGGATGGGCTTCACTGAAGACCACGTCCGGCAGGATGGACAGTGCCAGTAAAGTGCATGTGCGGTAAAACCACACTTCTGACAGCGATAGCGTGGCTTGGTGCGAATCTGTTCACCCACCATGTCGCGCAGCACCATCAGACTCTCTTTGGCCCGGCCATCTTCGGCTTCACGCAGATTTAAATCCATCAGGCGATGGAAGACACGCATCGTCGGATGGCGCTCAAGCTGACGACTGATGTAATTTTGTGCCGCTTCAGCGCCCTGCTGCTGTTCAAGGATGTCTGAAAGATAAAGTTCCGCTGCCGCGCCGGTGTTCTGTTCCACACAGCGCTGCAGAAAGTCTGCCCAGGCATCAGGCTGATTGAGACGCTGGAAACAGGTCTCCAGCATGCCCAATGTTTCACTCACCAGCTCTTTATCCTGATCCAGCACGCGCTGCAGATGACCCACCGCTCTGGCGTAGTCTTCTTTTTCCATCAGAATACGGCCCATCATAATGGAGATGCGTGCGCTGTTGCGGTCGGCCGCCTCCCCTTTCTTCAGCAGGCTCATCGCACGATCCAGATCGTCGCTGCTCATCGCCTGTAACGCCAGTTCACAGTAGAAGTGAGCAATTTCGCCTTTCTGCTTCTCTTTGCCGAGCTTAACCAGGCGTTCTGCAACCTCGATCGCCTGTTGCCAGTCACTGATGGCCTGGTGGATCAGTAACAATTGCTGCAGCGCGCCGATACGAAAATCCGTTTCATCGGTGAGCTGCTTAAACATATCTTCTGCGCGGTCATATAAGCCCGCCGCCATATAGTCGCGACCCAGCTGCTGAACGGCAAGCAGACGCTGCTCGTAGCTCAGGGAAGCACTTTCCATTAATGCCTGATGGATACGGATAGCGCGGTCAACTTCTCCGCGCGATCGGAACAGGTTACCCAGCGTCAGATGTGCCTCTACCGTGCCGCTGTCCTCTTTAAGCATGTCGAGAAACAGATCAACGGCTTTGTCCTGCTGATTTGAGAGCAGGAAATTGACGCCCGCCACATATTCACGTGACAGCCGGTTGGCTTCCTGTTGCTTATCCTGATGCGCGCTGCGGCGTCCCATATACCAGCCATAGGCAGCCGCAACCGGCAGTAACAGAAACAGCAATTCATGCATTGAGGATTATTCCCGGCCAGCCGGAGAAGATGGCGTGGTCGCCAGGGCGGTGCTCTGCTCAATTTGCGTCTGCATACGCTTAATTTTCCGGTTGGCATTGGCCAGTGAAACACGGGTTCGTAACCAGAACAGCCCGCAGATGACCCAGCCAAGCACAAAACCTGCGCCAAACAGTGATGCCAGTAAGGTCGAGATGCTGAACTCACCCTGCGCCAGCAGATAGTTAAAAGTAATGACCTGATCGTTATGCGCGCCTAAGGTGACGGAAATGATAAAGATGACCAGTACCACTAAAAAAATCAGCAAATATTTCACAGTGCATCCTGTTGTGAGGTTATCGGGTAGAATTATGCCAAAAATCCAGCATAAATGCTGCTCCCAGCAGCATCGGGCGAGTCGCTTTTGCGCAGGCCCGACTAATAATATGGGGTCTTAAGGGTGAATTACAATCAGGGCTCCCGCTGTGCCACCTCTTTTTGCTCTTCCGGCGGTAGCGTCAGCGGGCCGCAGAAGCGCTGTGCCAGCCAGGTCGCAACGGTGACCAGCAACCAGGAGAGCACGGTTGCCATCGCCAGATCGCGTGGCCAGTGCATGCCCAGCAGCAGGCGGCTCGCCATCACGCCCGTCGCCCACAGGAAAATCACCACCACAGTTTTATAATGCCTACGCGGCCAGAGCAGTCCCAGTGCCAGCAGTGCCCAGCTGGCGGCAAACATGGTATGCCCCGACGGAAAAGCAAAGCCGGTTTCAAACGCCCAGTGTCGTTTCAGCCAGCCCGGAATCTGCGTTTCATCGGCAATCAGTGACGTCACCATCTCACCACGCTGTTTACGCTTCAGCTCGTAGAACGTTTTCTCATCCAGCCCGTGATGCTGCTCCAGCCAGATCACATAGGGACGCGGCTCCTGAATCTGCTCTTTGATAAAGGATTTGGTGTATTGTCCCGCCAGAATAGTGGCGTTCATGATCAGCAGCAGCAGGATGGCTGGCTTCAGGCGAAAGCGCAGGCACCAGAGCATCCAGGCGCTCAGCAGCACACTGGTGACAATACCCCACGGATTGGTGACGGTTTCCGTCATCCAGAAGAGACCTTTCAGCAGCGCATTGCTTTCACCTGGCTGCCAGCGCCAGCCGGTAAGCCAGACGGCAACCGGCATGATGAGCAATAGCAGCATTCCGAAGGTGGTACGACGCGAAATCTTAAACATCCTCTTCCCTTATCCTGGTGTCAAATGGCAACATTTGCATAACTTTAGCTTAAAAAAGAATAACATAACCGTTGCCGATTGGATAATTGTGCTTTATCACTGCAATTGGTCTCAGAGATTACCAGCCCGCTTACGGGTTGTGGCACAATATTGCACGTTTGTCAGGCCACACTGGCCTGTGCGCTATCATGATGATAGTGCATCCTCTGAAGGTTCTGGAGAGTCACATGCAGCTTAAACGGGTGGCAGAAGCCAAACTGCCCACGCCATGGGGAGATTTCCTGATGGTTGGTTTTGAAGAATTGGCAACCGGACATGACCATGTTGCACTGGTCTTTGGCGATATTAATGACAACGAGCCGGTACTGGCGCGCGTTCACTCCGAATGCCTGACCGGCGATGCACTCTTCAGCCTGCGTTGCGACTGTGGTTTTCAGCTGGAAGCCGCGCTCAATGCCATCGCAGAAGAAGGTCGCGGCGCGCTGCTCTATCACCGTCAGGAAGGCCGTAACATTGGTCTGCTGAATAAGATCCGCGCCTATGCGTTACAGGATAAAGGTTATGACACCGTAGAAGCGAATCATCAGCTTGGCTTTGCCGCCGATGAGCGCGACTTCACCCTGTGCGCAGATATGTTCAAACTGCTGGGCGTGAATGAAGTGCGTCTTCTGACCAACAATCCGCGCAAAGTGGAGATCCTCAGCGAAGCCGGGATCAACATTGTTGAACGTGTGCCGCTGGTCGTGGGACGTAATCCGAAGAATGCGCACTATCTGGATACGAAAGCGGAAAAGATGGGGCATCTGCTACCGAAGTCATAAATGAAAAAGCCGGGTTATACCCGGCTTTTTTGTCAGTCCAGCATGTTGCGGATGACGTAGTGCAGGATGCCGTCGTTGCGGTAATAGGTCAGCTCATTACCGGTATCGATGCGACAACGGGTGTCCAGCTCTTCTTTACTGCCGTCAGCACGGGTCAGCGTGACTTTCACGCTGCAGCCTGGCGTCAGTGCCTGAAGATCTTCCACGTCAATGCGCTCTTCACCGGTCAGCCCCAGAGTTTTGCGGGTCACGCCCTGCGGGAACTCCAGAGGCAGAATGCCCATCCCAATCAGGTTAGAGCGGTGAATACGCTCAAACGATTCGGCAATGACGACCCTTACCCCCTGCAGACGTGGCCCTTTAGCAGCCCAGTCGCGGCTCGAGCCAGAGCCGTACTCCTTACCTGCAATGACCGCCAGCGGCACGCCTTCCGCCTGATATTTCATCGCCGCATCGTAGATGGCCAGCTGTTCGCCACTCGGATAGTGTCGGGTATAGCCGCCCTCCACGCCTGGCACCATCTCATTGCGGATACGAATATTGGCGAACGTGCCGCGCATCATCACTTCATGATTACCGCGACGCGACCCATAAGAGTTAAAGTCGTTGCGCTCAACGCCGTGTGACAGCAGATAGCGTCCGGCGGGACTTTCCGCTTTAATGCTGCCCGCTGGCGAGATATGGTCCGTGGTGACAGAATCGCCCAGTAATGCGAGCACCCGCGCACCGCGAATATCCTGCACCGGCTTAGGTTCTTTCTCCATATCATCAAAGAACGGCGACAGGCGGATGTAGGTCGAACCTTCATCCCAGTCGTACGTTGCCGCTTCACTGACCCTGATCGCCTGCCACTCTGGCGTGCCATCGAAGACTTCGGCGTACTCTTTGTGGAACATATCACTGGTGACCTGCTGCACGGCTGTGGCTATCTCTTCCGGCGACGGCCAGATATCTTTCAGATAGACCGGCTGGCCCTGCCTGTCGTGGCCCAGCGGCTCCGTCTGCAGGTTGATCTTCATGTTACCCGCCAGCGCGTAAGCCACCACCAGCGGCGGCGAAGCCAGCCAGTTGGTTTTAATCAGCGGATGAATACGGCCTTCAAAGTTGCGGTTGCCGGATAAAACGGCACCGACCGTGAGATCGCCCGCTTTGATCGCAGACTCAATCTCATCTTTCAGCGGACCGGAGTTACCGATACAGGTGGTGCAGCCATAGCCCACCAGGTTAAAGCCCAGCTCGTCGAGATACGAGGTCAGCTGCGCGACGGCCAGATAATCGGAAACCACTTTGGAACCGGGTGCCAGCGAGGCTTTGACCCACGGCTGACGTTTCAGACCACGCTCTACCGCTTTCTTCGCCAGTAAACCGGCCGCCATCAGTACGCTTGGGTTAGAGGTGTTGGTACAGGAGGTAATCGCACTGATCACCACCGCGCCATCGGTCAGTGTGTGAGTCAGGCCAGTGTCGCTGTCGGTATACTCAACATTTTTGTGCGGTTTTTGCGCCTGATTCACTTCCAGCTCGTTGCTGGCATCAAACGCGGCGGGCACATCGCCCAGCGACACCCTGTCCTGCGGACGTTTTGGTCCGGCCAGGCTCGACTCCACCTCGTTCATATCCAGTGCCAGGGTACTGGTGAAACGCGGCTCATCGCCGGGATTGCGCCACAGACCCTGCGCTTTAGCATAGGCTTCTACTAAGGCGACCTGATCGGCATCACGTCCGGTCAGCGTCATGTAGCTCAGCGTGACATCGTCGACCGGGAAGAATCCGCAGGTGGCGCCATACTCCGGTGCCATGTTGGCGATGGTCGCGCGGTCGGCCAGCGGCAGGTCGGCCAGGCCGTCACCGTAAAACTCAACGAATTTGCCGACGACGCCATGCTTACGCAGCATCTGAGTGACGGTCAGAACGAGGTCGGTTGCGGTAATGCCTGCGCGCAGTTTGCCGGTAAGTTTAAAACCAACCACATCCGGGATCAGCATGGAGACAGGCTGACCCAGCATGGCTGCTTCAGCTTCGATGCCCCCTACTCCCCATCCCAGCACGCCGAGCGCGTTGATCATGGTGGTGTGTGAATCGGTACCGACCAGCGTGTCGGGCCAGGCATACTCTTCACCATTGAGGGTTTCATGCCAGATCGCCTTGCCAAGATATTCCAGGTTGACCTGATGGCAGATGCCGGTTCCCGGCGGTACGACGCGGAATTTATCAAACGCTTTCTGACCCCAGCGAAGGAAAACGTAACGCTCATGGTTACGCTCCATCTCCAGCCGGACGTTCTCTTCAAAAGCGTCATCATCACCAAAATGGTCCACGGTGACCGAATGGTCGATAACCAGATCGACAGGCGACAGCGGATTCACTTTGGCGACATCGCCGCCCAGACGATTCACCGCTTCGCGCATGGCCGCCAGGTCGACCACGGCCGGCACGCCGGTGAAGTCCTGCATTAATACGCGGGCTGGCCGGTAGGCGATTTCACGGTCGGCGTGAGCATCTTTCTGCCAGTCAACCAACGCCTGGATGTCCACTGTGGTGACAGAGTCGCCATCCTGCCAGCGCAGTAAGTTTTCCAGCAGAACTTTAAGAGATTTGGGCAGGCTATCGATGTTGCCGAGATGTTGAGCCGCACGGGGAAGACTGAAGATGTGATATTTGTTGGTGTCGACCTGCAGTATTTCCTGACTCAGCTCGCGTAGGGTAGACGACATAGCTCCTCCTTTTTCGTTCATGGTCTTAAACCTTAGTGAGACAAAGGTTTATGTTAAAGATAGACCACAAATTCGTTAACGTTTTGATTACAACACAAATTGCTACAATCGCCGAAAACGAAAATGCCCCGTGAAAACACGAGGCATCAGAAAGAGGTGATTTAATTCAAATTATAGCGTTATCCACACCGCCGCAGACCAGAACGCAAAGGAGAAAGCATACGCGCTAAGCCAGGACATTTTAATAATATTCATTTGGTTCACTCCTTCGCCGGAATCGAGCGTAAAAGTTTTTGCGGTCGCCTGTCAATCGGCGACACCCTTTGATCTTACAGGATGTGGAAAGGGGCATTTAAAAGCCCACCGGAAACTCCGGTTATAAAAGAGCAGTGACGAATAGATGGTCTTACAACGTTATTTGTTTTTAGGTTCCAGAAACGACTCAATAAACAGTCGCTGGTTATCACTCAAATCCCATGACTCGGGGATAGACACTTTTTCGTCCTTTGCAAGGGCTTCTTTTCCTTTGCAGGATACTGGCTTGTGCTGACCCGTGGTCAAAGAACGTTTATGACTGAGTGTATGTGCCCACATGGCTTTAGCCCCAGATACGCCAAATCATTAACGCTACAACCACCCAGAACAGCGCAGAGGCAGCGAATACGGTTAACCAGGCATTGCGACGGGTGTTACCAGTACGCTCAACCTTGGTGCTTTTTGCCGGGAAACCCGGTTGTACAGTCAGTCGTGTATTCATAGTTTTTGATAATCACTCTCAACAAAATGATTGATAACATCGATTAAGATTTAGGAGGAATCCTAAACGCGTTAAGGCCAAAAATCCAGTTATTTTTATTGAGTAAAACGATTAACGGTATTAATCAATAGGCTTCGGTAACGTAAGAAATCATTAACTCCTGAACGAATATTTAATTAAACAGTCAGCTAATAAATTTGAGTTAATTTAAAAACAGATCCATTTAAAACTAAAGACCCATCTAAAGAACCTTATGTTTACTGGCTTCACACATCAGCTCTTAACTGGAGTATGGGAATAATCCTGGCGAGTCGCAAAGTGACATAGTTAAAAGTGTGTTGTATTTCGCATTTAAGAAAGCCCAACCGGAAAACATGTGATCAATGTTTCATTTACAAAAAAATCATAAAAACTTTTGATTCTCATTTGGCGCTAAAGCCTGGCAACAAAAAAGGCTGCACCAGGCAACCTTATGTTGTCGTGGAGAGCATCAATGCTATTTAAATGGCAGCTTAATGTCCTTAAACATCGCCTCAATGTCTTCGTTTGAGCGCAGCGCCACGGCGGTATCCACCACGTCGCGAGTCAGGTGTGGCGCAAAACGCTGGATAAAATCATACATATAGCTGCGCAGGAAGGTGCTGCGGCGGAAGCCAATCTTGGTGGTACTGTTGGTAAAGATATCGGCGGCTTCAATACGAATCAGGTCAGGATCGGCCACCGGGTCAACCGCCATACTGGCAATAACCCCCACGCCCAGACCTAAACGGACATAGGTTTTGATGACGTCAGCATCAGTCGCGGTGAAGACAATGCGGGGTGTTAATCCTGCCCGATTAAAGGCCGTGTCGAGTTCTGAGCGTCCGGTAAAGCCAAAGGTGTAAGTCACCAGCGGATATTCAGCCAGTTCTTCGATGCTCACCTGCCCTTTTCCGGCCAGCGGATGATCCGCCGTGACGACAATCGCGCGGTTCCAGTGGTAGCACGGCAGCATGATGAGATCATCATAGAGATGCAGCGCTTCAGTGGCTATGGCAAAGTCCGCATTGCCCTTGGAAACCGCTTCGGCGATCTGGGTGGGTGAACCCTGATGCATATGCAAAGAGACGCGCGGATAGCGCTCGATGAATCCTTTGATCACGCCTGGCAACGCGTAACGTGCCTGGGTATGTGTGGTGGCGACATAAAGCGAGCCTTTATCCGGCCAGGTGTGCTCGCCGGCGACAGATTTGATCGCATCCACTTTGGAGAGAACTTCACGCGCTATACGAATGATCTCTTCGCCTGCAGGCGTCACCTGGGTGAGATGTTTACCGCTGCGGGCAAAAATTTGCACGCCCAGCTCATCTTCCAGCATACGCACCTGTTTGCTGATGCCGGGTTGAGAGGTGTAGAGACCTTCCGCTGTCGAAGAGACATTGAGATTATGGTTCACCACTTCGACGATATAGCGCAACTGCTGTAATTTCATATCTATTCCATCCCGGTAAGTTACAGAGTCGCATCCCCGCTTGACGTATAGTCGCAAGGGTCAAGAAATGCTATGCATCAGGAAAGGTCGGAAATGCTATAACAACTATATCAGTTTAAGTGACAGAGTAGAACGGATTGATATAAGGCTCAGAAAAAGGCCAGCGAGCGCTGGCCTGAATGTGGTGCGTTGTCAGTGTCAGTGGATAAATCGGATAAGCAGAGTAAGAAAAAGGCCAGCAAATGCTGGCCTGAGACTTACTTTTTCGCTTCCTGCCACTTGCCATCTATATAGAAGGCGGACCAGCCGGTTGCCTTACCCTCTTTTTCAGAGGAGACATACTGCTGTTTGGTTTTGCGGCTGAAGCGCACCAGCGTTTTATTGCCTTCCGGATCGGCTGCTGGCGCGTCGGCCAGATACTTCAGCTTCTCAGGCAGGCGATCTTTGAAGCGCTGAAGCTCCTCCACCAGCGGCGCACGCGTTTCGCGTGATTTCGGGAAGGTGTTAGCCGCGAGGAAAACGCCCGCTGCGCCGTCACGCAACACGAAGTAAGCATCGGACTTCTCACACGCCAGCTCTGGCAGCGGAACCGGATCTTCTTTCGGCGGTGCAACTTCACCACTGCGCAGAATCTTGCGGGTGTTTTTGCACTCTTCGTTGGTACACGCCATGTATTTACCAAAGCGTCCCATCTTCAGATGCATCTCCGAACCACACTTCTCGCACTCCACCACCGGACCGTCATAGCCTTTAATGCGGAACTCGCCCTTCTCGATTTCGTAACCGTCACACTCCGGGTTATTACCACAGACGTGCAGTTTACGTTCGTTGTCGATCAGGTAGCTGTCCATCGCGGTGCCACACTTCTGGCAGCGACGACGGGCACGCAGGGCGTTGGTTTCAGCATCATCGCCTTCCAGAATATTGAGGACTTCATTTTCCGGAATCAGGTTGATGGTCTGTTTGCATCGCTCTTTAGGCGGCAGCGCATAGCCGGAACAGCCCAGGAAAACGCCGGTACTGGCGGTACGGATTCCCATCTGACGGCTACAGGTCGGACACTCAATCGAGGTCAGCACCATCTGGTTCGGCTGCATGCCTCCCTCTTCAGGATCTTTCTCAGCCAGCTCAAGCTGCTGAGTAAAGTCGGCGAAGAAGTGATCGAGAACCGCTTTCCATTGCGCCTCGTTATTCGCCACCTGATCGAGATTGCTCTCCATGCGGGCGGTGAAATCGTAGTTCATCAGTTCGCGGAAGTTCTCTTCCAGACGATCGGTGACGATTTCACCCATTTTTTCCGCATAGAAGCGGCGGTTTTCTACCCGCACGTAGCCGCGATCCTGAATGGTCGAGGTAATGGCTGCGTACGTGGATGGACGACCAATGCCGCGCTTCTCAAGTTCACGCACCAGTGATGCTTCGCTGAAGCGCGCCGGTGGCTTGGTGAAGTGCTGGCCCGGAAGAAGCTGTTGCAGATCCAGAACATCACCCACGCTGACGGCAGGCAATGTAAGATCTTCATCATTCTTACGCAGCGCTGGCATGACTTTGGTCCAGCCATCAAAACGCAGAATACGGCCTTTTGCTTTGAGTTTAAATTCACCCGCCGCCGCTGTAATGGTGCTGGAATCATATTTTGCTGGTGTCATCTGACATGCAACAAACTGACGCCAGATCAGCTGATAGAGTTTCTGCGCATCCGCTTCCATATCCTTCAGCTTTTCCGCCACCACTTCCACGTCGGAAGGACGAATCGCTTCGTGCGCTTCCTGGGAATTCTCTTTACTGGCGTAAGTAATGGCGGTTTCAGGCAGATACTTTTTACCGAAATTGCTTTCGATATAGCCACGCGCCATGGCGACCGCATCCTGACTCAGGTTGGTCGAGTCGGTACGCATATAGGTGATGTGACCGGCTTCGTACAGGCGCTGAGCCATCATCATCGTTTTCTTCACGCCAAAGCCCAGACGGGTGCTGGCAGCCTGCTGCAGTGTCGAGGTGATATAAGGCGCGCCCGGCTTGCTGCTGGTCGGCTTATCTTCACGGTCGACGATCTCATAGCGCGCTTTTTCCAGCAGCCCCACCGCGGCATAGGTCTCGTCGCGATTGACCGGACGGAAGGCTTTATCACCTTTGTGCGTCACGTCCATGGACAGCTCATCGCCTTTTGGCGTGGTCAGTGCGGCATTAACTTCCCAGTACTCTTCGGGAACAAAGGCTTTGATCTCACGTTCACGTTCCACCACCAGGCGAACCGCAACAGATTGCACACGTCCGGCCGAGAGGCCACGGGCAATTTTTTTCCACAGCAGTGGCGAGACCATGTAGCCCACCACGCGGTCCATGAAACGACGCGCCTGCTGAGCATTTACCCGGTCAATATTCAGTTCGCCCGGCTTTTCAAACGCCTGACGAATCGCATTCTTGGTGATTTCGTTAAAGACCACGCGGCTGAAGCGCGAGTCATCACCACCGATCACTTCCCGCAGGTGCCAGGCAATGGCTTCCCCTTCGCGGTCAAGGTCGGTTGCGAGATAGATATGGTCAGCATTGGCGGCTAACGCCTTCAGTTCAGCAACGACTTTCTCTTTGCCGGGCAGAATCTGATAATCCGCTTCCCAGCCGTGATAAGGGTCTACACCCATGCGGCTGACGAGTGCGGCTTTCTCATCTTTTTTAACTTTTTTGACTTTCTTGTCAGTTGAAGCGTCTTTGACTTTCTTATCTGTCGAAGCGTCAGCACTCTTCTTCGCGGTTGAACCACTGGTCGGCAGATCCCGGATATGACCCACGCTGGATTTAACCACGTAGTCACTACCCAGGTATTTATTGATTGTTTTAGCCTTTGCCGGGGACTCAACAATAACGAGTGCTTTACCCATATTTACCTTTACCTAATGAAAACATCCTGCTTAACGGGAGAGGATTGGATGCCCAAAAACCCAGTGGGTTCAATATTGCTGCGCCTGTTTAACATTTCAAGGCGGAGGGGTCAATCTCAGATCAGATGATGTGGCCTACTGCAACTGCATGATAAAGCGTGCTTTTTCCATCTGAACTCTTCGCACATCCCGGTGCAAAATCCCTGAAATCGGAATCGCCCACACTCTACCTGATAAAATCTGTTACGCAACTTAATTAGCACTCAGCCCGAACTTACGCCAGGTTTTCATCGTTCAGACCGATTTGTCACAGCATGTGACAGGCCAGTAATATAGAAAGGATTTGGATGCTGTCAAAAAGGAGCGAATAAATGCAGAGATCAACTCAGGCTATTTCCCGCCAGGCGTTGCTGGAAAAGGCCAATGCGCTAATTAAAGAACATGATGATTATTTAGCGGGCATGCAGGCGGATGAGGTAAGTCAGCAGGCGGATGTGCTGGTCTTTCGCGGACCGTTCTTTCTTGATGCGGATGGACTGCCGACCGCGAAAACCACGGCGGTCTTTAACGTCTTCAAATACCTTGCTGTGGAGCTGTCGCCGCGCTATCACCTGGAATAAAAACCCGGCACAGGCCGGGTTTCGCATCAGAGCAGTGGCTTTTCGCCGCGGTGCCAGAGTTTCAGCAGCAACCGCTCAGCCACCGAGCCGGCGCTCTGGGTAAAACGGTCCATCATTTTACGACGGCGGGCGTAATGCACACCGAGCACGCTGAATTGATCCATCTGACGGATAATCAGGTCATCGCTGGTGCCGATTTCGTCAATCAGGCCGAGATCCAGCGCCTGACGACCATACCAGTGTTCACCAGTTGCCACCCGGTCGATATCGAGTGTCGGGCGCATCTGGTGAACAAACTGCTTGAACAGCAGGTGCGTTTCGTCGAGATCTTCCTGGAATTTTTCACGTCCCTCTTCGGTATTCTCACCAAACAGCGTCAGCGTGCGCTTGTACTGTCCGGCAGTATGCAGCTCAACATCAATATCGTTACGCTTCAGCAGGCGGTTGAAGTTAGGGATTTGCGCAACCACGCCGATGGAACCAATGATCGAGAACGGTGCCGCCACAATGCGATCGGCCACGCAGGCCATCATGTAGCCCCCGCTGGCTGCCACTTTATCTACAGCCGCCGTGATGCGCAGATCCGCATCACGCAGACGCTGAAGCTGCGACGCTGCCAGCCCATAGCCATGCACCACGCCGCCAGGGCTTTCAAGCCGCAGCAGCACTTCATCGCCAGGCTGCTTCACCGCCAGCACAGCTGAAATCTCTTCACGTAGTGAGCTCACCTCACCGGCATCCATGCTGCCTTTAAAATCGAGTACGTAAAGCGTGGGCTTAACGCTCTTTGTCTGTCCCTGCTTTGCCGCCTGTTTTTCCGCTTTGGCTTTCAGCTTTTCACTTTTTTTATGATTTTTCAGCCAGACTTTCTGCGCCTGCGGCTTCATTTTTGCCAGCTGCAAATCCTCTTTCATCTGCTGATAATCATCACCCAGATGGGTCAGACGAAGCTGACCACTTTGTGCCCGTTTGCGTAACGCGGCATTCATGATAATCATGACAATCGCAGCGACGGCAACCACCAGCGTCACCGCTTTTGCTAAAAACAGTCCATACGTTGAAATAAAATCCATCAGGTCGCCTTAGTCACAAAGAATAAAAAACAATTCGCCAGTTTAGCCGTTTTACCCTGCTCCGTCGCCTGAAATGCCAGCAGCCGGCACAGAATGGGTGGTCTGGCGATTGCGCCCATTCGTAAATTCAGGCATAAAGCGGAATCATGCTGTTTTCGCTGGAGGACCCCGCTGTGCATTATCAACCGAAAAGCGACCTGCTCAATCACCGTATCATCTTGGTCACTGGCGCTTCTGATGGCATTGGCCGGGAAGCGGCGCTGACGTATGCCCGTTATGGCGCTGAAGTGATCCTGATGGGCCGTAACCCTGAGAAGCTTCAGCAGGTCAAAGAAGCAATCGATCAACTTAATAAATGTGCTGCTCATACCGTCGTGTTTGATCTGGCTGAAGCAACACCGGAACGTTGTCATCAGATAGCAGAACAGCTGTCACAGCAGTTTCCTCGTCTTGATGGCGTGCTGCACAATGCCGGTATCCTCGGTGAAATCGTGCCGCTGGCGGAACTCGACCCTCAGATCTGGCAGCAGGTCATGAACATCAACCTGGACGCTACCTTCTTCCTGACCCAGGCGCTGTTGCCGCTGCTGTTAAAGTCAGATGCCGGTTCACTGGTGTTTACCACCTCCAGCGTTGGCCGAACCGGTCGCGCAGGCTGGGGGGCTTATGCCGTCTCTAAATTTGCCACCGAAGGGATGATGCAGGTGCTGGCGGATGAGTATAAAACGCAGGCATTGCGAGTGAACTGCATTAATCCGGGCGGAACGCGGACCAAAATGCGCGCCAGCGCCTTCCCGCAGGAAGATGCTAACAAGCTGAAAACGCCTGCCGATCTGATGCCGCTCTACCTTTATCTGATGGGTGATGATAGCCGGCGCAAAACCGGTATCAGCTTTGATGCGCAGCCGGGCAGAAAACCCGGAGCTGCAGAGTAATGGCTGACGATCGTCATCAACAGCGTCAGCAGCGGCTAAAGGAGCAGGTCGATGCGCGGATTGCGGCAGCCACCGAGGTGCGTGGCATCCTGATGGTGTTCACCGGCAATGGCAAAGGCAAAACGACGGCGGCTTTTGGCACCGCCCTGCGCGCTGCCGGACATGGCAAGCGTGCGGCGGCGATTCAGTTTATTAAAGGTGACTGGCCGAATGGTGAGCGTAACCTGCTGGAACAGCATGGTGTAGAGTTTCAGGTGATGGCAACCGGTTTCACCTGGGACACCCAGAACCGCGAAACGGATACCGCCGCCTGTCTGACCGTGTGGCAGCATGCAAAACGGATGCTGGCCGATACGCAGCTTGATTTGGTGGTACTCGACGAAATCACCTATATGGTCAGCATGGATTATCTGCCGCTGGACGATTTGATTACCGCCCTGCAACAGCGTCCGGCGCATCAGAGCGTAATCATTACCGGACGTGGCTGTCATCGCAGCCTGACTGAAATGGCGGATACGGTGACAGAAATGCGGCCGGTGAAGCACGCCTTTGATGCCGGTATCCAGGCTCAGCAGGGCATTGACTGGTAACAGAAAAAGAAAACGCAGCCCTGGGGCTGCGTTTTTAGCGATCGGGCAACACGATTAACCGGAGTTACGTTTGCTGCCCGGATTGCGGCGTGGCGCACGTGGCGTGCTGCTCACTTTACTGTGGCGTTTCACCGCACGACGAATCTGGTTCGCCTTGGTACGACGACGATCTTTTTCGACCACCAGCTTGGTGACCGTTTCATCATCCAGCTCCACCAGGTTACGCAGATAGTTCACCGCAGGCAGATCCAGTTCGGTCCAGCCACCGCGTGGCAGGCCTTTTGGTAACGTGATATCGCCGTAGCGGACACGCATCAGACGACTCACCTGCACCCCGACCGCTTCCCACAAACGACGCACTTCACGGTTACGTCCTTCGGTCAGGGTGACGTTGTACCACTGGTTGATGCCTTCTCCACCGCCAAACTTCAGGGTTTTAAACGCAGCCGGACCATCTTCCAGCTGAACGCCCTTGCTCAGCTGACGAATTTTATCATCGTCGACCTGACCAAACACGCGCACCGCATATTCACGTTCCACTTCACGGCTCGGATGCATCAGGCGGTTCGCCAGTTCACCGTCGGTGGTGAAAAGCATCAGACCACAGGTGTTCACATCCAGACGGCCAACGGCAATCCAGCGTGAGCCACGCAGACGCGGCAGACGGTCAAACACCGTCGGGCGGCCTTCAGGATCGCTGCGGGTACAGAGTTCGCCTTCCGGTTTGTAGTAAGCCAGCACGCGGCAGACTTCGGTTGCTGATTCAGCAATCGAAACCAGATGGCCATCAATACGGATTTTCAGGGATTTGCTGCTTTCGACGCGGTCGCCTAAGGTGGCGATCTTGCCGTCAACGCTGACACGGCCGGCCGCAATCATTGATTCGATTTCACGACGCGAGCCATGACCGGCACGCGCTAAGACTTTCTGTAACTTTTCGCTCATTGAGCTTCCTCTTTGTCGCCTTCCCAGGCGTCATGATTGGGTGATAATCCTTTCTAAATCAACAGGTTAACTTAGCAAGTTTGCCCCATTATACAGGCATTTAATGCTGAAGTAACGCCCTTTATGGATAGTGTCATAGTAAATAAAGAAAGGTTAACCTCTGATAGTTTGAGATCTGATAATCCCTGATGCTGATTTAATAAAACCCGGCATATGATAAGAGAATATGTTTAATAAAACGCCTAGATCGAAAACTTTATAGCTGATGACAATTAAATTTTCTAACCACTCATTTTTCATCAAAGCGATATTCGGAGAGTAAAATCTTAACGCTATCTTACACTTCCATCATTCTTACCGTACTTTAGATCATCTAAAAAAATATTAAAGTCAGCATGAAATGCTGGTTAGTTGAATTTAATCATGATGCACCCACTCTAAAAACAGAAAAGTCAGATTATTCCTAATAGAAATTCGTTTATAACCTTATTTTTCATAACATTTGATTGTCATTAGCTTTAATAAATTGTACGACACTATTAAGCTGATACACTTTATCCCGGCAGCATAATAAAAAAGCAAAATACGCGGCAAAGCGTTCTTGCGACATTTGAATCTTGCTTAATTCATTCTTTAATAAAAATAGTGTTTTTACATTAATCCAATAAACCGGCGCATCCGGAGTTGTTGCGTTAATACGGTTCAGTGATGAACCCTGCTTGCATGTCAAAAATCTTCACCAGGGATTTCCCGACATGCCTGAATAAAGAAAAACATCATGAGAAACCTGTTTCTGTGCCCGGTGCTTGCTGCACTGGTGCTGAGCGGGTGTTCCGTGGGCCACACCGAGTACAGTCGTACGGCGATGCAGCACGTAGATATGAGCGTGACAGGCATTCCGACGATCCTCGGTCTGGGTACACTGGGCACCAGCATTCCTCTGACGCCTGAATATAGCCTCACGGCTGCGCACGTGGCTAAAACTGCCGTGCAGCGTGTGAAGTCTTATCACCCTTATTGCGACCTTGCGATTATTTATCACAAGAATGATGCCAGCACGCTGACTAAGTTCCGCAGCAGCGACATCGGCGATCCGGTTAAAATGTATGGTTACAGCTTTATTTCCGCGATGCCGGTTGAGTCGTCCGGGGTTAATTTAGCCCGCACGGCTATTCGGAATAAATGGAATAAAAGTCCCTGCTTAGCGATGGCCTCGAATGCGGGGGTCGTTCAGGGAATGTCTGGCGGTGGCGTTTATAATCGGGATGATACGCTGGGCGGCGTTATTGTTGGCTATTCTGACTCGATTAAGAATGGGCGTAATAACAAAGTGATCCTCAAAGATGTATCACTTTATATTCCTTACGGTCAGTTTAAGAACTGGTTAGAGTCGAATCTGGCTCAGACACCGTCGCGCGGTGTCTGAAGCCCGACGTAATTACAGGAACGGGCGGGTATCGCCCACGCCTTCACGCACGATTTCTGGCGAATCGGTGGTCAGATCGACCACCGTGGTCGGCTGCTGACCCAGCGTACCGCCGTCAATGATCAGATCGACCAGCTTACCAATGCTGTGCTGGATCTCTTCCGGGTCTGACTCGGTAAAATCGTTGCCCGGCAGAATCAATGAGGTCGACATCATCGGCTGATTCAGCGCTTCCAGCAGCGCCAGCGCCACCGGATTGGAGGGCACGCGCAGACCAATGGTCTTACGCTTTTCATTCATCAGGCGACGCGGCACTTCTTTGGTCGCCTTGAGAATAAAGGTGTAGTTGCCTGGCGTGTTGTTTTTCAGCAGGCGAAAAGCCGAGTTGCCTACCTGCGAATAAACCGACAGCTCCGAAAGATCCCGGCACATCAGGGTGAAGTTGTGGTGCCCGTCGAGTTGACGAATACGGCAGATACGCTCCATTGCGCCCTTCTCCTCCAGCCGACAGCCCAGCGCATAGCCGGAGTCGGTAGGATAGACAATGACGCTGCCTTTGTTCAGGTAGTCGACCGCCTGGTTAATCAGCCGTGGCTGAGGATTGTCCGGATGGATGTGAAACAATTGACTCATAGAAACCTCGTGTCACCTTTCCGTGATTGTCAGGCCGGGCGCGAGATCCGGGAAGCGTTCCCAGACCGGCTCAACCGCTGCAGGCAGCCAGAGTTTACGGCCCAGCTCAATCCACGGGCAGGGTTGATGAAAATCAGAACCTTGTGATGCGGCCAGTTCATTATCTCTGGCGTATTGTGCCAGTGTTGTACGCTCATTGGGTGGCTGCTGGCACTGCGCGACTTCCATCGCATCGCCGCCCGCCTCGCGGAAATGGGCGACCAGCCGTTTAAGCCACTTCGCCGATAAGCCATATCGGCCAGGATGCGCCAGCACGGCACACCCACCAGAATGATGAATCGCATCAATAGCTTGTTTAATTGTACACCATTGTGGCGGCACGTAGCCGGTTTTGCCACGCGCCAGATAATTTTTGAATACCTGTACCATATTGTCCGCTTTGCCCTGTTCAATCAGGAAGCGGGCAAAGTGACCACGGGTAATGATGCCGCCATCAGCCAGACGCATCGCACCCGCCAGCGCATCCGGGATACGTGCCCTGGCGAGTCGCTCACCAATCTCTTCCGCCCGCGTCCGGCGGCAGTCATGTTGTCCGGCCAGAAACGTCATCATCGCCGGATGATGAATATCAATGTTCAGGCCGACGATGTGAATCTCATGGTTCTCCCACAGCGTAGAGATCTCTGCCCCGGCCAGCACTTTTATCGGTAAATCGTGGTCCCGTGCCGTCTGCTGCGCTTCCTCTACCCCTGCAACGCTGTCGTGATCGGTGATCGCCAGTACGCCAACGCGCATCTCAACGGCTCGCTGCACCAGGTCTGCTGGCGTCAGTAAGCCATCGGAGGCGCGCGTGTGGCTGTGTAAATCATAAACCGGAAAACGGGCGATATCGCTCAAGAGAACTCCTGCTAAAACTAAACCGGCCAGCATGATAACGATTTTCACGGTCAGTGAAAAAGTGTATTGACATTTACGTCATGAACCCGTTAACTAGTACACAAGTTCACACGTAACGGGTATTCAATCATGGCTGTTGTAATCACGCATTTAAACGGTTGGCGCGATGTTCCCGAAAACGGGCGACAGGATCGTGCACACTTTGCGTAACCGCTGTGCTAATACCTGAGCCCGCCACCGAGCGGGCTTTTTTTTGAGCGAAATTCAGAGAAATCATCATGCCAAATGCGAAACCTACAGTGAAGTTGATTACCGGCACCGCGCCTTACCGCGAAGATCCGGCCGCAGTGTTTCACCAGCTGTGCGGCGCACGTCCGGCAACCCTGCTGCTTGAATCTGCGGATATCGACAGCAAGCGTAATTTAAAAAGTCTGCTGATTGTCGACAGCGCGCTGCGTATCAGCGCCATGGGTAATACGGTGACCGTTCAGGCGCTGTCAGAAAATGGCCGTGCCGTGCTGCCGCTGCTGGATGAGGCTCTGCCCGCTTCCGTCAGCAATCAGGTCCGTCCCGATGGCCGAGAGCTGACTTTTCCACAGAGCACCGATCCGCATCAGGACGAAGATTCCCGTCTCAAAGCACTCTCGGTGTTTGATGCACTGCGACTGATTCCCCAGCTGGTTAACGCCCCTGCCGACGAGCGCGAAGCCGTGCTGCTGGGTGGTCTGTTTGCCTATGACCTGGTGGCTGGTTTTGAAACCCTGCCGGAACTGGATAATCAGCAGCGCTGCCCTGACTACTGTTTTTACCTGGCAGAGACATTACTGGTGATCGATCACCAGACCCGCAGCGCGCGTCTGCAGGCCACCCTGTTCTGCCCGTCCACCAGCGAGTTCCAGCGTCTGCAACGCCGTATCGAGCAGCTGCATGGCCAGATGCTGCAGCCAGCACCTGCACTGCCGGTACAAAAGGTCGAACAGATGATGCTGACCACCAGCCAGAGCGATGAAGAGTATTGTGAAGTCGTTCGCACCATGCAGCAGGCGATTCGCATCGGTGAAATTTTCCAGGTCGTGCCATCACGCCGCTTCTCGCTGCCGTGCCCGTCACCGCTGGCCGCCTACGACACGCTGAAAAACAGCAATCCCAGCCCGTATATGTTCTTTATGCAGGATCAGGATTTCTCCCTGTTTGGCGCGTCGCCAGAGAGTTCACTGAAGTATGACGCCACCTCGCGTCAGATTGAGATCTACCCGATTGCCGGTACCCGCCCGCGCGGCCGCCATGCTGATGGCTCGCTGGACCGCGACCTCGACAGCCGCATTGAGCTGGAGATGCGCACCGACCATAAAGAGCTGGCTGAACATCTGATGCTGGTCGATCTGGCGCGTAACGATCTGGCGCGCATCTGCGTGCCCGGCAGCCGTTACGTGGCTGACCTGACCAAAGTTGATCGCTACTCGTTCGTGATGCATCTGGTTTCCCGCGTCGTCGGCACGCTGCGCGCCGACCTCGACGTGCTGCACGCCTATCGCGCCTGTATGAACATGGGCACACTGAGCGGCGCACCAAAAGTTCGCGCTATGCAGCTGATTGCCGGTGCTGAACGCACCCGTCGCGGCAGCTACGGTGGCGCGGTGGGCTACTTCACCGCGCAGGGCGATCTCGACACCTGCATCGTTATTCGTTCGGCCTATGTCGAAGATGGCGTTGCCACCGTTCAGGCGGGCGCCGGTGTGGTGCTGGATTCTAATCCGCAGGCTGAAGCTGATGAAAGCCGCAATAAGGCCCGCGCCGTTCTGCGCGCTATCGCGACTGCCCATCACTGCAAGGAGATCTTCTGATGGCCGATATTCTGCTGCTCGATAACATCGACTCTTTTACCTATAACCTGGTTGATCAGCTTCGGACCTTTGGTCACAACGTGGTGATCTACCGCAACAACCTGCCCGCTGAACTGTTAATTGCTCAGCTGGAGCGGATGGAAGATCCGGTGCTGATGCTGTCACCCGGCCCCGGCGCGCCAAAAGATGCCGGGTGTATGCCGGAGCTGCTGCGGGTGCTGCGCGGACGCCTGCCGATCATCGGCATCTGTCTGGGACATCAGGCGATTGTGGAAGCCTATGGCGGCCATGTAGGCCAGGCGGGCGAAATCCTGCACGGCAAAGCCTCGTCTATCGTTCATGACGACGAGGCGATGTTTGCCGGCCTGAGCAATCCGCTGCCGGTGGCGCGCTATCATTCGCTGGTAGGCAGCAACACGCCGGATGAGCTGACGGTTAATGCCAGCTTTAACGGGATGGTGATGGCAGTTCGTCATGAAACCGATCGCGTCTGCGGGTTTCAGTTCCATCCTGAATCGATTTTGACTTCTCAGGGCGCGCGCCTGCTTGAGCAGACGCTGGCCTGGGCGCTGGCGAAGTAACAGGGAGATTAACGATGCAACAGACACTGGAAAAACTTTACCAGGCGCAGACGCTGAATCAGGCTGAGAGTCATCAGCTGTTCAGCGCCATTATTACCGGACAGCTGGAACCCACGCAGCTCGCCGCTGCACTGGTCGCCATGAAAGTACGTGGTGAAACGCCGGAAGAGATCGCCGGAGCCGCCACCGCGCTGCTGGAAGATGCGAAACCCTTTCCCCGCCCGGATTACGCTTTCGCGGACATCGTCGGCACCGGCGGCGATGGCAGTAACAGCATTAATATCTCGACGGCCAGCGCATTTGTTGCCGCCACCTGCGGTCTGAAAGTGGCGAAGCACGGCAACCGCAGCGTCTCCAGCAAATCGGGCTCGTCTGACCTACTGGCCGCCTTTGGTATCAACCTCGATATGCCCGCTGATCGGGCGCGTCAGGCGCTGGACGACCTTAACGTCTGCTTCCTGTTTGCGCCGCAGTATCACACCGGCTTTCGCCACGCGATGCCAGTGCGCCAGCAACTGAAGACCCGCACGCTGTTCAACGTGTTAGGCCCATTAATCAATCCGGCGCGCCCGCCACTGGCGGTGATTGGCGTCTACAGTCCGGAGCTGGTGATGCCGATTGCGCAGACCCTGAAAGTGCTGGGTTATCAGCGTGCGGCGGTCGTTCACGGTGGCGGCATGGATGAAGTGGCGCTGCACGATGTGACCCATGTGGCTGAGCTGCGTGAAGGGGAAATTACCCGCTATCAGCTTTCGCCGGAAGACTTTGGTTTTGGCTTCCATCCCAAAGAGGCGCTGGCGGGCGGCACACCGGAAGAAAATCGTGACATTCTGACGGCTTTACTCCAGGGTAATGGCCAGCAGGCCCATGAGGAGGCGGTTGCCGTCAACGTGGCGATGCTGCTTAAAGTATTCGGTCAGGAAGATCTGCGTGAAAACGCACAGCAGGCGCTTAACGCCATCCGCAGCGGACAGGCTTATGAGCGTGTCGTCGCACTGGCAGCAAGAGGATAATCATGAAAGGCACCGTGTTAGAAAAAATTGTTCAGGACAAAGCGATTTGGGTTGAAGCCCGTCAGCAGCAGCAGCCTCTCTCCACCTTTCAGAACAGCATTGAACCTGCCAGCCGTCATTTCTACGACGCGCTGCAGGGTGCAAGAACCGCGTTTATCCTGGAGTGTAAAAAGGCGTCCCCCTCAAAAGGCGTGATTCGCGAGGATTTCGATCCGGCCGCCATTGCCGGGGTCTACCGCCACTATGCTTCTGCGGTGTCCGTGCTGACCGATGAGAAATATTTTCAGGGCGACTTCGCCTTTCTGCCGATTGTCAGCGCCGCCATTACCCAGCCAGTGCTGTGTAAAGATTTTATTATCGATCCCTATCAGATCTATCTGGCCCGTTACTTCCAGGCGGATGCCATTCTGCTGATGCTGTCGGTGCTGGATGATGAGCAGTATCGTCAGCTGGCCGCCGTGGCGCATAGCCTGAAGATGGGCATTCTGACCGAAGTGAGTAACGAAGAGGAACTGGAGCGGGCTATCGCGCTACAGGCAAAAGTCGTGGGGATTAACAACCGTGACCTGCGCGATCTCTCTATCGATCTCAACCGCACCCGTCAGCTGGCGCCGCGCCTGTCACACGGCGTCACCGTGATCAGCGAATCGGGCATAAACAGCTACGCTGATATTCGTGAGCTGAGCCACTTTGCCAACGGCTTCCTGATTGGCTCTGCCCTGATGGAAGAAGCTGACCTGACCGGTGCGGTGCGTCGGGTTACGCTGGGTAGCAATAAAGTGTGCGGTCTGACGCGTGCCGAAGACGCCCGTGCCGCCTATGAAGCCGGTGCAATCTTTGGTGGTCTGATCTTCGCGGAAGGATCACCACGTCAGATTGACACCGTTACCGCGCAGAACGTGATCGCCGCTGCGCCGCTGCGCTACGTCGGCGTGTTCCGCAATAACTCTGTCAGTGACGTTGTCACGCAGGCTACCGCACTTTCACTGTCTGCAGTGCAGCTGCATGGTAATGAAACACCAGAATTTGTGGCCGAACTGCGCGAGGCTCTGCCAGCAGAGATTCAAATCTGGAAGGCGCTGCGCATTGAAGGTGCCCTGCCGGCACGCGACTGGCCACTTGTTGACCGTTATGTGTTTGATAATGGCGATGGCGGAACCGGACAGCGTTTCGACTGGTCGTTGTTACAGGGGCAGATGCTGGACAATGTGCTGCTGGCCGGGGGCCTGAGTGCGGATAACTGTGTTGAAGCCGCGCAGCTGGGCTGTGCCGGACTGGACTTCAACTCTGGCGTGGAAAGCGCGCCTGGCATCAAAGATGCCCGTAAAATTGCCGCGGTGTTTCAGACACTGCGTGCCTACTGATTTGCCTGGCCTGCTCTACGGCGGGCCCGAGAAAGGAAGATAAAAAATGACGTTACTGAGTCCCTACTTTGGCGAATTTGGCGGAATGTATGTTCCGCAAATCCTGATGCCAGCCCTGCGCCAGCTGGAACAGGCGTTTGTCGACGCCCAGAAAGATCCCGAGTTTCAGGCCGAATTTACCGACCTGCTGAAGAACTACGCGGGCCGTCCTACTGCCCTGACGCTGTGTAAAAATCTGACGAAAGGCACCAAAACCCGCCTCTATCTCAAGCGTGAAGATCTGCTGCACGGTGGCGCGCATAAAACCAACCAGGTGCTGGGTCAGGCGCTGTTAGCCAAACGCATGGGCAAAAACGAAATCATTGCCGAGACCGGTGCCGGTCAGCATGGCGTCGCTTCTGCGCTGGCCTGTGCGCTGCTGGGCATGAAATGCCGCATCTATATGGGCGCGAAAGATGTCGAGCGTCAGTCCCCTAACGTGTTCCGTATGCGTCTGATGGGCGCAGAAGTGATCCCGGTTCACAGCGGCTCCGCCACGCTGAAAGATGCCTGTAACGAAGCGCTGCGTGACTGGTCAGGCAGCTATGAGACCTCACACTACATGCTCGGCACTGCGGCGGGTCCGCATCCCTTCCCGACTATCGTGCGTGAGTTCCAGCGCATGATTGGTGAAGAGACCAAAAAGCAGATTCTGGAAAGAGAAGGCCGCCTGCCCGATGCGATCCTCGCCTGCGTAGGCGGCGGTTCAAATGCCATCGGGATGTTTGCCGACTTTATCGATGAAACCAGCGTGAAGCTGATCGGCGTTGAGCCTGCGGGTCACGGCATTGAAACCGGCGAGCATGGCGCACCGCTTAAACATGGTCGCGTCGGCATCTACTTCGGTATGAAATCGCCGATGATGCAGACCCACGATGGCCAGATTGAGGAGTCTTATTCCATCTCTGCCGGCCTCGACTTCCCATCGGTCGGTCCGCAGCATGCGCATCTGAACAGCATTGGTCGCGCGGAGTATGTCTCTATTACCGATAATGAGGCGATGGACGCCTTTAAACAGCTGTGTCGCGCAGAAGGGATTATTCCGGCGCTGGAGTCTTCTCACGCCCTGGCGCACGCCCTGAAGATGATTCACGCTGAACCAGAAAAAGAGCAGTTGATTGTGGTCAACCTCTCTGGCCGCGGCGACAAAGATATTTTCACCGTTCATGACATTCTGACAGCGCAGGGAGAAATCTGATGGAACGTTACAATCAACTTTTTACGCGGCTGTCAGCGAATAACGAAGGCGCATTCGTTCCTTTCGTTACGCTGGGCGATCCCTCTCCGGAGCTTTCACTGCGCGTGATTGACGCGCTGGTGGAAGGTGGCGCAGATGCACTGGAGCTGGGTATTCCCTTCTCCGATCCGCTGGCAGATGGCCCGACCATTCAGAACGCGACGCTGCGCGCCTTTGCGGCGGGCACCAACACCAGCCAGTGTTTTGAAATGCTGGCGACTATCCGCCGTAAATACCCGGATCTGCCGATTGGCTTGCTGATGTACGCTAACCTGGTCTTCACCAACGGCGTGGATGAGTTCTATGCCCGTTGTGCTGAAGCCGGTGTGGATTCAGTGCTGGTGGCGGATGTGCCGGTTGAAGAGTCTGCGCCCTTCCGTCAGGCAGCGCTGCGTCATGGTGTCGCACCCATATTTATCTGTCCGCCTAACGCCAGCGATGAGCTGCTGCGTGAGATCGCGTCGCACGGACGGGGTTACACCTATCTGCTGTCACGCGCGGGTGTGACTGGTGCTGAAAACCGCGCCAGCCTGCCGCTGAAGCATCTGATCGACAAGCTGCGTGAATACCACGCCGCGCCACCGCTGCAGGGCTTTGGTATTTCAGAACCGGAACAGGTGAAGGAGGCGATCGCTGCCGGTGCAGCGGGCGCTATCTCCGGCTCTGCGATTGTCAGAATCATTGAAAAACACCATGCAGAGCCTGAAGTGATGCTGAGTGAACTGAAGAATTTTGTCAGCCGCCTCAAGGCCGCCAGCCGTTAATCCTGCCATCATGCCTTATCGCGCGATAAGGCATGATTTGTTTCCTTTTTTTTCATTCCGCTATTTGCCCTTTTTGCAAAATCTGCACCACAATGACAATGCGCCGTTACGGTAACGTCGCATCCATTTTGTGACAGGGAGAGAAAGCAATGAAATTCGTTAAACTGCTGACAGGTGCTGTACTGGCGGGCGTGGTTGCGCTGACACTAAGCGCCTGTGCGCCAACCGCAACCAAAGAGGGAACCGGTGGCTATATTGATGACACCGTGGTGACCACTAAAGTCAAAGGTGAACTGCTGAAAGATGACTCGCTGAAATCGACTGAAATCAACGTAGAAACCTTTAAAGGTAAAGTTCAGCTGAGCGGTTTTGTTTCATCACCACAGATGGCGAATCGTGCCGTTCAGGTTACGCGCAGCGTGCCGGGCGTGAAATCAGTCGTCAACAATATGCAGATCAAATAACGTCTTAACAGACAAAAAAAGGCCGCTCATTCAGCGGCCTTTTTCTCATCAGAACCGGTATCCCGCCCCGAAGAAGAAGACCCATGGGTCGATGCGCATATTGATGTTCTGCTGCTCGCCAGCGGCTTTGAACTTCACTTCCGTATCAATATCCATGTACCACACCGACGCATTCAGCATCCAGTCGCGGTTAATCTGGTAATCCAGACCGACCTGGCCCGCCACACCCCAGGAATCCTTGACGCTGAGATCGGTCAGGCCAGCATCGCGACCGGTCTGGTTAAAGTCGGCATCATAAAAGGTGGTGTAGTTGATCCCCACGCCAACGTAAGGGCGCGCTTTGCTTTTACTGTCGAAGAAGTAGTACTGCGCCATCAGCGTCGGCGGTAACTGGCGTACGGTAGCCAGCGTACCGGTCGGGCCAAGACCCACTTTGTGACGGAAAGGCGTGGCGGCCAGTAACTCGACACCGATATTGTCCGTTGCCATGTACGTGAAGGTCAGTCCCAGCTGCGTGTCGTTAGTGGCGCTGAACTCACCCATACCTAACACGTTATCGGAACCCTCGGTGGGCCGGACGGTGGCGCTGCCGGCACGCATAAAGAAGTCGCCTGCTTCGTGGGCCATCGCCAGTTGAGGCAGAGCCAGGGCCAGCAGCATCGCGCATTTTGCCAGTTTCATTATCACTCCTTTGCTTAATGTTAATGTCGCGAACGGAATCGCTTTTTTTGCTGGCAATTATTTAACGTGATTTACAGAAAATTGCACTCAGTAGCCCTGAGATAAATTACTTAAAAAACAATGGATTGATTTAGATCAATTTCGGCGCTTTCAGCAGCTCGCAAATACCGCTTGCTGAATAATTTCGCCAGTTCTATGTTGCTTATCTTCATTGTTGATTTTGGTTCGATGCCCTGGGAGGGGCGGGTGATCAAATGAGTGAACTCTCTAACCCTTGTGTCAGCTGTGGCGCCTGCTGCGCCCATTTCCGCGTCTCATTTTACTGGGCTGAAGCCGACGATGCGGGCGGTCTGGTCCCCACTGAATTAACTGAGCCGTTAAGCCTGTTAATGCGCAACATGCGTGGTACGAACGATCGTGCGCCTCGCTGCGTCGCCCTGCAGGGTGACATTGGCGGCTGCGTTTCCTGTGGCATTTATGAACAACGCCCGACGCCCTGTCGGGAGTTCTCAATGTCGGGTGAAGAAGGTATCCATAACGAAGCCTGCGATCGCGCCCGCGCGCGTTATGGCCTTCCTCCCCTTTTTGCGCCCTCTTTACCTCATATTACAGAAAGTTATGCCCTGCCGGGTGCCCCGGAGCTGCCAGAACATGTACAATCGCCGGGTTAATTAACCCGGTTCCTCCAAGGAGTGTACATGTCTATCACGGCAAGCTCGTTATACCGTGACACAGGAAATTTCGCGCGCCATCAACTGGCTACGGTGCTGTTGATGTCGCTGCTGGCCGCGTTTGTCACCGTCATGCTGGTGCATGTGCTGACACCTGGTGCCGATCAGATGGCCATCCTGCAGCAGGGCGATGACAGCGCCAGTTCGTTGTTTGAGATAGTGCAGAATATGTCACCGGAACAGCAACAGGTGCTGCTGCGCGCCTCGGCGGCCAGCACCTTTGCCGCGCTGATGGGGAATACGCTGCTGCTTGGCGGTATGCTCTATCTGATTCCGATGGTCTCTTCCGGCCAGCGCGTCAGTGCGTTGCGGGCCATTGGCGCGTCAGCACCGCTGCTGCCAAAGCTGCTGCTGCTCACCTTCCTGATGACGCTGGTCGCGCAGCTGGGCTTTATGGTGCTGGTGGTGCCAGGCATTCTGCTGACGATCCTGCTGTCGCTGGCGCCAGTGATGGTGGCCAGTGAGAAGATGGGTGTCTTTGCTGCCATGCGCGCCAGCATGCGGATGGCGTGGAAGAATGTCAGGCTGATCGCCCCGGCAATTCTGCTCTGGCTGCTGGCTAAAGTCATTGTGATGCTCTTCTTCTCATCGCTGACGGTATTACCCCTCAATGTCTCGTCGGTGATTTTTACCGCGGCAGGCAATGTGGTTTCAGCCATGTTGATTATCTATCTCTATCGGCTCTATATGCTGTTACGTTGATTGACGGTGTGCCTTCGGACACATTCGCAGCCAACTCTGAATGGAAAAACTATGAAGCAGCTACTCGACTTTCTTCCCCTGGTGGTCTTTTTCATCTTCTACAAGCTGTATGACATTTTTGTCGCCTCGGGCGCACTGATTGTGGCCACCGGCCTGGCCCTGGTCGTCAGCTGGGTGCTCTATCGCAAACTGGAAAAGATGACGATTTTCACCTTTGTGCTGGTGGCCGTCTTTGGCACCCTGACGCTGGTGTTCCACAACGATGAGTTCATTAAGTGGAAAGTCACGGTGATCTACACCCTGTTTGCCGCTGCCCTGCTTTACAGCCAGTGGTTTATGCAGCAGACGATGATTCAGCGCATGCTGGGTAAAGAGCTGCAGTTGCCTGATGCGGTCTGGCGGCGGCTGAACGTCGCCTGGGCGCTGTTCTTTCTGATCTGCGGCCTGGTGAACATCTATGTCGCCTTTTGGTTATCTCAGGCGTTTTGGGTTAACTTTAAAGTGTTCGGTCTCTCCGGTCTGACCTTACTGTTTACCCTGCTCAGCGGGCTTTATATCTGGCGTCAGATGCCGCAGCAGGAACAAAAATAATCATCTGCCCGGTACGCCGGGCATTTTTTTAGCATTCATCTGCATAAGAAGTGGAAGCAATGAGCGAAAAACATAAATTGCCGCAAGGCGAAATGGTGCTGCGTACGCTCGCCATGCCGGCAGATACCAACGCCAATGGCGATATTTTTGGCGGCTGGCTGATGTCACAGATGGATATGGGCGGCGCAATCCTGGCGAAAGAGATCGCTGAAGGGCGCGTTGTTACCGTGCGCGTCGACGGCATGTCATTTATGAAGCCTGTCGCGGTGGGTGACGTGGTGAGCTGTCATGCAAGCTGTCTCCGGACCGGCAACAGTTCGATGACGATTAATGTGGAAGTGTGGATTAAAAAAGTGTCGTCTGAGCCCATCGGGCAGACCTACTGTGCCACAGAGGCGGTTTTTATCTATGTAGCGGTCGACAATGAGGGCAATTCACGTCCTCTGCCAGCCGGTCGTGCCAATCAGCAGCCTGCCGGATAAGTGACGGGTCAGGCAGCTTCTGCCTGACCCGACGCCTTATTCAATGCTGGCGCCACCATTAATTTTAAACACGATATTCATGGTAAGACCCTGTCCTGGCTGCCCGCTCTGATAGCGCCATTTTTTCATCGCCTGCTTCACTTCCCGCTCAAACATATTGCGCGGTTCAGCAGAGAGAATCTGGATGTTATCCACCCGTCCGTCGCTGTCCACATCAAACTTCACCCTGACACGCCCTTCTACCCGCAATGCAAAAGCACGTTGAGGATAACCAGGCTTACTCACGCTCAATGCCTTAGGACCGTTTGATGCCGACGCGGTGGGAGCCGGCGTCGCTTTTGGCGCCGTCGCCGGTTTGCTTTGCGTCGCAGGTGCTTGCTGCTTAAACGGGTCGGCCTCCGGCTTACTCTCCTGACGCGGCTTCACCTCGCGTTTTGGCTGCTGCCGTTTGTGCTCCGGCTTTGGTTTAGGTTTAGGCTTAGGCTTCGGTTCAGGTTTCGGAATGGGTACCGGCTCCGCTTTTGGCGGTTCCGGCACGGGCTGCGGTTCCGGCTCTGGTTCCGGCTGCGGTTCAGGTTGTGGCGCAGGCGGCTCTGCGATAGCCGGTGCAGGCTCGGGCTGAACTTCAGGCGCGACCATGGTAACGCTGATGGGCTGCGATGCTTTAGGTACCTCAATCACCTGCTGGAATGAAGCATAAAGAATTCCGGCAATCACGACGCCATGCAGCGCAACAGACAACAACATAGAGACAGGCGTGCGTTTAGGTAATGGCATAGTCAGCGTGGTCATAACAGTCGCAGTGATTGAATAGAACAGCGATTTTAAATGCAAATAGCAATCAGTTTCAATAACTCCCGCCATCCGGCCTGAAGAAAAGTGCTTTTTAGCCCTTTATGCTGAGCCATTAGCCGCCCACAGGTTTCGTTTGCACTCTAATCGTCAATCCCTTAACGTGTTGCAAAATTCTGATAACCAGGAGTTCCTAAGTGCTTTACGTCATTTATGCAGAAGATACTGCAGAGTCACTGGAAAAACGTAACGCCGTGCGCCCTGCCCACCTGGCGCGACTCAAACTGCTGCAGGAAGAGGGACGCCTGATCATCGCAGGCCCGATGCCTGCTGTGGATAGCAACGATCCTGGCGTGGCGGGCTTTACCGGCTCAACCGTTATTGCTGAGTTCCCATCATTAGAAGCCGCGCAGTCCTGGGCGCAGGATGATCCTTACTTTGCGGCGGGCGTCTACAAACAGGTCTCGGTTAAGCCGTTTAAACGCGTCTTCTGATAACGTATCTGCAGTCAGAATGGCTTCTGTGCCTGGCACAGAAGCCATTTTTGTTTTGAATATTCAGAGAGAAAAGATGCAGATAATCATTCTGGGGCTGCTAGCAATGATCGCTTTACTGATTGGCGGTGCGCTATACCTCTGGCGAACAAAGGGCTGGCGTAATAAAAAGCAGTGGATTGTGATGCTGATCGTGCTGGCGGCAGCACTGCAGTTGGTGAATGTCACGCTGATGATGACGTCACAACGTCTTTCGGGTTAATTATTCATACAGCTTATTAACGTGAATACCCTCTGCGAAACAGGGCTTTCGCACTGCATTACGCCTCTGCCCATACGGCTGAACGCGACGATCTCTGTATAACCGTTAAGCGCTTATTCATGGCTAAGCGGGCCTGCCTGCTCAGTTAACCCGCTTTGATTTCCCGTCACTCACTGGCATAGTTGCGCTGAATTAACCCCTGTCCAGAATCAGACCGATCAGCGCATGATAGTGCTGCTCCTCTTCCGGGCTGGTGACATGCTGTAAACGGCTGATGAGTTTTGAGCAAATCGCTTTACGATTCAGGCTACGACCAGAGGCGATAATTTCCGTCACCACAGAACCCAGAATGGCCTGCTGGGAAGGCTGCGCAGCACTGTGTAAATAAGCGGAGATGTCAGATACTGAAGCGGGAATACGAACGTTAGTTTGCATGGTTGACCCTCATAGGATTCATTAAAAGTTACTAACCGATGCGGTAAAGTTATACAACAACGCCTCCCTTGTACAGGTATTTAACGCAAAAGATTGCCCTGCCTGGTGATTAAATCGATAAACCCTTACTTAACAATAACTTGATAAAATGTAAAGTTGTACAGGTTTAACGTCAGCGGCTGTACACCCCCACAAATACACCCTGAGATGGCCTGTTCAGCCTTAAAAAATGATCTCTGTGTCATTTTTTTAGCAGTCGGGAGGAATTATCTGGCAGAGCTGTCTACATTTAGCTTTTGTGAGTTAAACCTCTGAATGGAAGCACAGCGGAATCGCGGGCAAATTATGAATAAAACGTATCCCGGCCAGGCACTTACTCTGCTCGACCCACTGTTATCACGAATTGTGGCGATTGTTGATCCGAAAATCGAAGTCATGAGTGGTTACCCTGCAAACTGCTCTGCGTGGCTGACCATCTATTACCAGCGTAAATCGGGAAAATGGTCTTACGAATGGTACGATCGGACGGGATATCGCAGACCGACGGCGCTGGGCAGCACGATGGAGTGCCTGATGCGCGAAGTCACCGACCGGGGTGCGTCGCGTCAGGAGCATTCAATGGCGCGACGCGTCATGGCAGAATCGGGATTTTTTGAAGCCTGAACAGGGCTGCTCCCGACATAACCTAGACTAACTGTGTAATAAACAGGATCGAGCGTCGTTGCTGCTGGGCCAGCTGATGGCGAATGCAATGGATACGCTTGTAACGCCGCGACTGTCCCTCCAGCCAGCGGGAGCGGCGGCGATGCACCTGACGTAACATTCTCCAGCGCGCCACTTCATTTCTGCTTCTTTTCATCACTTCCTCTCTGACTTCATACGTGCAAGACCTGTGCGAGGGCATTATAGAGATCTCCGCCGTAATGCCAAATCAGATCTCTCATCGAGACTGTCCGGGATAAAGGGTTTCGCTAGCGGTGATCTGCACGTAAACTTGCCAGACGAAAGCGCGAACGGGATGTCCACTTTATGACCACTTTTTATACCCTGATCAGCTGGTTGCTGGTATTTGGTTACTGGCTGCTGATCGCCGGGGTTACGCTGCGCGTGTTAATGAAGCGCCGGGCCGTAACCTCGGCGATGGCATGGCTGCTGGTAATCTATATTCTGCCGCTGGTGGGTATTATCGCTTATCTCTCGTTTGGTGAACTGCATCTGGGCAAACGTCGCGCGGAGCGCGCCCGCACCATGTGGCCGTCGACCGCCCGCTGGCTCAACGACCTGAAACAGTGCCGTGAAATTTTTGCCACCGAGCACAGCGACGTTGCCCGTTCACTGTTTGAGCTTTGCTACCATCGTCAGGGCATTGCCGGGGTCAAGGGCAACCAGCTCCAGCTGCTCACCAGCGCGGACGACGTCATGCAGGCGCTGATTCGTGATATCCAGCTGGCCCGTCATAACATTGAGATGGTGTTTTACATCTGGCATCCCGGCGGACTGGCGGATGAGGTTGCAGAATCGCTGATGGCCGCATCACGCCGTGGCGTTCATTGCCGACTGCTGCTCGACTCCGCAGGCAGCGTCAACTTTTTCCGCAGCCCATGGGTCGGCATGATGCGCAACGCCGGTATCGACGTCGTGGAAGCCTTGCAGGTCAGCCTGCTGCGCGTGTTCCTGCGTCGAATGGATTTGCGTCAGCATCGCAAAATCGTTCTGATTGATAATTACATCGCCTATACCGGCAGCATGAACCTGGTGGATCCGCGCTTCTTTAAACAGAGCGCGGGTGTGGGCCAGTGGATTGACCTGATGGCGCGTATGGAAGGTCCGGTCGCGACCGCGATGGGCATTGTGTTCAGCTGTGACTGGGAGATTGAGACCGGCAAACGTATTCTGCCACCACCGCCCGATCGCAACATCATGCCGTTTGAGCAGGAGAGCGGCCACACCGTGCAGGTCATCGCCTCCGGTCCTGGCTTCCCGGAGGATATGATCCATCAGGCGCTGCTGACCGCGGTTTATTCCGCGCGTGAACAGCTGATTATGACCACACCCTACTTAGTGCCGAGCGACGATCTGCTGCATGCTATCTGCACGGCCGCACAGCGTGGCGTCAGTGTCAGCGTGATTGTGCCGCGTCACAATGACTCGTTGCTGGTCGGCTGGGCCAGCCGCTCCTTCTTCAGCGAACTGCTGGAAGCGGGCGTGAAGATCTATCAGTTTGAAGATGGGCTGTTGCACACTAAAAGCGTGCTGGTCGACGGACAGCTGAGTCTGGTGGGAACCGTCAATCTCGATATGCGCAGTTTATGGCTGAATTTTGAAGTAACGCTGGTGGTGGATGATGCCGGATTTGGCAGCGATCTCGCCTGTGTGCAGGATGACTATATCGCCCGCTCACGCCTGCTGGATGGCAAGCGCTGGGCAAAACGTGCGTGGTGGCAGCGCATCGTCGAACGACTGTTTTACTTCTTCAGCCCTTTACTGTAAAACGAGCCAGATTGTGTAAATGGCCGCAGGCCGACAGGACAGACTATGGATTTGAATAATCGCCTTACCGAAGATGAAACGCTGGAACAGGCCTACGATATTTTTCTCGAACTGGCCGTCGACAACCTCGATCCGGCAGACGTCATTCTCTTCAATCTGCAGTTCGAAGAGCGCGGTGGCGCAGAGCTGTTTGATCCCTCTGAAGACTGGAAAGATCATGTCGATTTCGATCTGAACCCGGACTTTTTCGCCGAGGTGGTCATCGGGCTGGGTGAAGCGGATGGTGAGCCGATCACTGATGTCTTTGCCCGCGTGCTGCTGTGCCGCGAGAAAGATCACAAGCTCTGTCATATCCTGTGGCGCGAGTAAGCATCAGATAACAAAACGCCGGGCACTTGCCCGGCGTTTTGCTTTAGAGCGGATCGACCTTCAGACAGGAGACCGCATGGTGGAAACTGCCTTCCAGCAGCGGCCGGGTTTTCGCACACTCCGGGCCGGCGATCGGACAGCGGGTGCGGAACACGCAGCCTGACGGCGGATTAATCGGCGACGGCAACTCCCCTTCCAGCAGCTGAATCTGCTTGTTCTTTTCCAGATCGGGATCGGGAATCGGCACGGCAGACATCAGCGCACGGGTGTATGGATGCTGCGGATTGCTGTAGACCTCGCTGTAGGTACCCAGCTCCACCGCATGCCCCAGATACATTACCAGCACACGGTCAGAGATATGCTTCACCACAGCCAGATCGTGGGCAATGAAGATGAGCGACAGCCCCATCTCACGCTGTAACTGCTGCAGCAGATTCACCACCTGCGCCTGAATCGAAACATCCAGCGCCGAGACCGGTTCATCGCAGATGATCAGCTTCGGCTCCAGAATCAGCGCACGGGCGATACCGATACGCTGACACTGACCGCCCGAAAACTCATGCGGGTAGCGGTTAATCAGGTTAGGCAGCAGCCCCACTTTCATCATCATATTTTTGACGCGGTCTTTCACTTCCTGCCGCGCCATTTTCGGATGGTAGGTGCGCAGTGGCTCGGCGATGATATCGCCGATGGTCATACGCGGGTTCAGCGATGCCAGCGGGTCCTGGAATATCATCTGGATATCGCTGCGCGCTTTGCGCCACTCCTCTTCACTCTGGCCGAGCAGATCGCGGCCTAACCAGGCCACCCGACCTTCTGTCGCTTTAACCAGCCCGATAATGGCGCGCGCCAGGGTCGATTTACCGCAGCCAGACTCGCCTACTACGCCCAGCGTTTCTCCCTCATAAAGGCGCAGGCTGACGCCATCCACCGCCTTCAGGGTTTTTGACGGCTGCCAGAACCATTGCCTGCCATCTTTGATGTCGAAATGGACTTTGAGGTCGGCGATTTCCAGTAACACTCTTTTTTCAGCTACGGTGCTCATACTAACTCCTCCACCGGCTTAAAGCAGGCACGCAGACGGCCATCGCCAAACGGCTCCAGCGGCGGAGCCTGGGTGCAGATATCCATGGCGTGCGAACAACGCGGCTGGAACGGACAGCCCTGCGGCAGACGCAGCAGATTGGGTGGATTGCCCGGAATGGTGGTCAGGCTCTCGCCCTCCGCATCCAGGCGCGGCACTGCATTCAGCAGACCGATTGAGTAAGGGTGCGCAGGCTGATAAAAGACATCGCGGGCGCGGCCATACTCCATGGTGCGCCCGGCATACATCACCAGCACCTTGTCGCAGATCCCAGCTACTACGCCGAGATCGTGGGTGATCATGATAATGGCGGTGTTGAATTCACGCTTCAAATCGTTGAGCAACGTCATGATCTGCGCCTGCACCGTCACATCCAGCGCCGTAGTGGGCTCGTCAGCGATCAGCAGTTTTGGCCGGCACAGCAGCGCCATCGCGATCATCACGCGCTGACGCATCCCGCCAGAGAACTCATGCGGGTACATCTTCATGCGTTTGCGCGCTTCCGGCATTTTCACCGCGTCCAGCATTCTCACTGACTCTTCAAACGCCTGTGCGCTGTTCATTCCTTTGTGCAGCTTAAGCACTTCCATCAGCTGCTCGCCTACCCGCATATAGGGGTTAAGCGACGTCATCGGGTCCTGGAAGATCATTGCAATCTGTTCGGCGCGCAGTTTATTGAGCTGGTTCTCAGGCAGGTTCAGGATCTCTTTGCCGTTGAACATCGCCGAGCCGCCAATGCGGCCATTTTTTGCCAGCAACCCCATCAGGGCAAAGGCCGTCTGTGATTTGCCGGAACCCGACTCACCAACAATGCCCAGCGTCTCACCCGCGCGCAGCGAGAAGTTCAGGTCATTAACAGCGGTCACATCCCCATCGTGCGTGCCAAAGGTCACGCGTAAATCTTTGACCGTAAGTAGCTGTTCGCTTCCCGCGCGGGCCGCCATTGCTGGCTGAAATTCATGAATAGTCATCGGGAAACTCCTTAACGATCTTTCGGGTCGAGGGCATCACGCAGGCCATCGCCGATAAAATTGAAACAGAACAGCGTCACCACCAGGAAGCCCGCCGGCCAGAGCAGCAGCCACGGCGACACCTCCATCGAGTTGGCGCCGTCGCTGAGCAGTGCGCCCCAGCTGCTTAAAGGCTCCTGCGTACCCAGACCCAGGAAGCTCAGGAAGGATTCAAACAGGATCATGCTTGGCACCAGCAGCGAGGCGTAAACCACCACTACGCCCAGCACGTTCGGCACGATATGGCGCACCACGATTTTCCAGGTTGATACCCCGCCGACATGGGCCGCTTCGATAAACTCTTTACGCTTCAGGCTCAGCGTCTGGCCGCGCACAATACGCGCCATATCCAGCCACGAAACCATGCCGATAGCGGCAAAAATCAGCAGGATGTTGCGACCAAAGAAGGTCACCAGCAGGATCACGAAGAACATAAACGGGAAGGAGTTGAGAATTTCCAGAATACGCATCATCACCGAGTCCGTTTTGCCGCCGAGATAGCCAGCAATCGAACCGTAAAGCGTGCCCACGATCACCGCGATCAGCGCAGAGGCCACACCCACCATCAGCGAGATGCGACCACCAATCGCCACGCGCACCAGCAGGTCACGACCCGATGAGTCAGTGCCGAACCAATGGCCGGAAGTGGTATCCGGCGGCGAGGACATCATGGCCCAGTCGGTATCGTCGTAGGTGAACTGCGCCAGCATCGGCGCAAAAATCACGAACAGGGTAATCAGTAACAGTACCAGCAGGCTGATTGAGGCAGCACGGTTATGAATAAAACGACGACGCGCGTCCTGCCAGAGACTGCGCCCTTCTACTTCCAGCTTCTCACTGAACGCATCAAGAGCTTCGCTGTTTTTCTTACTTAACATCATGGCGAACTCCGCTATCAGTAACGAATTTTTGGATCGATAACGGCATAGAGCACGTCAACAATCGCGTTGAAGACAATGGTCAGCAAACCGACCAGAATGGTCAGGCTCATCACCAGTGAGTAGTCACGGTTCAGCGCACCGTTCACAAACAGCTGACCGATGCCCGGCAGACCGTAGATCGACTCAATCACCATCGAACCGGTGATGATGCCGACAAACGCCGGGCCCATGTAGGAGATCACCGGCAGCAATGCTGGCTTCAGCGCATGACGCAGCACAATGCGGTGCAGCGGCAGGCCTTTGGCACGCGCGGTACGGATAAAGTTGGAGTGCATCACTTCAATCATCGACCCGCGGGTAATACGCGCGATACTGGCGATATACGCCAGCGACAGCGCCACCATCGGCAGCAGCATGTAGTTCCACTGCCCGCCATTCCAGCCGCCGCCCGGCAGCCATTTCAGGCTGATGGCGAACAGCAGGACCAGCAGCGGCGCGACCACGAAACTGGGTATGACCACGCCGGTCATTGCCACCCCCATCACCGCGAAGTCCCACAACGTATTTTGTTTGAGCGCGGCGATGACGCCAGCGGTTACGCCCAGCACTATCGCCAGCAGGAACGCGGCCAGGCCGAGTTTGGCAGAAACCGGGAACGCATGTGCGACCAGATAGTTGACCGAATAGTCTTTGTACTTAAACGACGGGCCGAAATCGCCGTGCGCCAGCTGCACAAGGTAATCGACATACTGCTTACCAATGGGATCGTTGAGGTGGTACTTCGCCTCAATGTTGGCCATGACTTCGGGTGCCAGCGTACGCTCGCCGGTAAAAGGACTACCGGGGGCCAGGCGCATCATAAAGAAGGAGATGGTAATCAGGACGAACAGCGTCGGTAGCGCTTCAAGCAAGCGACGCAGGATGAATTTTAACATTGCCGTACCTACCAGGCTGTTGCTTCACAACATATAAAAAATTAAAAAAGGCGGCGCCAGACGCGCCGCCACTGCTGATAGCCTGAATGCTATTAGTGTTTAATGATGTAGAAGTCTTTAGACAGCGTTTTATCCAGGGGATCTTTACCGGTGTAACCGCCGACATAAGGTTTCACCAGACGCGTATTCACGTAGTAGTAAACCGGTACGATGGTGCTGTCTTTATCCAGGATCTGTTCAGCCTTCTGATAGTCTGCTGCACGGGCTTTGGCATCCGGCGCTTTGATCGCATCACGCACCACTTTGTCAAACGCATCGCTCTTATAGTGTGCGGTGTTACTGCTGCTGTTGGACACCATGGTGTTCAGGAAGGAGGTCGGTTCGTTGTAGTCCGCACACCATGCCGCACGCGACACATCGAAGTTACCCTGATGACGGGTATCCAGGAATGTTTTCCACTCCTGGTTTTCCAGCTTGATGTTCACGCCGATATTTTTCTTCCAGATCGACGAGGCGGCAATCGCCAGCTTCTTGTGCAGATCGGAGGTGTTATACAGCAGGTTAAAGGTCAGCGGTTTGTCGGCGGTGTAGCCCGCTTCAGCCAGCAGTTTTTTCGCTTCGGCGTTACGTTTGTCCTGCGACCATGTGAACCAGTCTGGCGGCAGAATGTCCATGCCGTCAGTGGATGGCGGCGTGTAGCTGTAAGCCGGTTTCTGGCCCTGCGCCAGCACTTTATTCACCATGATGTCACGATCCAGACCCAGCTTCAGGGCCGCGCGCACGCGGGGATCGGTGAATGGCGCTTTCTGGTTGTTTATTTCGTAGTAGTAGGTGCAGAGGTAAGGATCGACGTGCAGCTCTTTACCATTGTCACGCTGCAGCTTTTTAAACAGCTCAATCGGCAGATTGTTGTAGGTCATGTCGCTGCCGTTCTCAGAGAAGTAACGGTTAACGTCACTGACTTCAGAACTGATTGGCAGGTAGGTGACCTTGTTCAGCACGGTGTGTGCGTTATCCCAGTAGTTCGGGTTACGGACCAGGGTGATGCGCTCGTTAATCACGTGCGCGTCCAGTTTAAAGGCACCGTTGCCGACCCAGTTCTGTGGCTGGGTCCACTGCTCGCCAAACTTCTCAATTGCCGGTTTATAAACCGGTGACATGACGGAGTTAATCAGCAGCTTATCAAAATAGGGAACCGGCTCGCTCAGGGTGACTTCCAGCGTGTGGTCATCAATGGCTTTTACGCCCAGATCGGTAATCGGTTTTTTCCCGGCGATGATGTCATCGACGTTCAGGATATGACCATACTGCGGATAGCTGGCGTACGGGGACGCCGTTTTAGGATCGACCAGACGCTCCCAGCTGTAGACGAAGTCCTGCGCGGTCACCGGCTCGCCATTGGACCATTTGGCATTTTTACGTAAGTGGAACGTCCACACTTTGAAATCTTTGTTTTCGTAACTTTCCGCTACGCCCGGGATCGGTTTACCGTTGCTGTCATTGACCAGCAGACCTTCGTAAAGGTCGCGCGCCACGTTGTCTTCCGGCACGCCTTCAATTTTGTGCGGATCGAGCGACTGGACTTCATCGCCATTACCGCGAACCAGCTCCTGTTTTGCAGCCAGCTCAACGCCCGCAGGCACGGTTGCTGCGAAAGCCGCATTCCCTGCCAGGGCACTCACTGCGGCGAAAACGCCCGCTGCAATCAGGCTTTTTTTCGTGATGTTGTTCATTATTACACTCCAGTTTTATTATCGTCACCGTGGCGATGCTCTGCTCCGGCGTCCCCCGTCTCCGGGCTCCCTGGCCTGTTCCCAGGGAGATTGACCCCAAAATGGTCTGTACGCTGATGCGTGTCCCGACTGTCTCGCCGAAGCGGCGATCAGATCAGTGTTGTTTGATGAAATAGTACTTCAGGTCTGTCATGTCCTGCGGGTCTTTGCCCGTAAAGCCGCCAACCCAGGGCTTTACCAGGCGCACACTTACGCGGTAGTAAACTGGCACAATTGGTGAGTCTTTGTCGAGTTGTGTTTCAGCCTGCTGATACAGGCCGGCGCGCTGCGCCTCGCTGCCCGCCGTCAGCGTCTCCGCCATCAGGCGATCAAAGGTCGCGCTGCTGTAAAATGCGGTGTTGATCGAGGCGTTACTGATCAGCATATTCAGGAAGGTGGAGGGCTCGTTGTAATCGGCACACCAGGTGGCACGCACCACGTCATACTGGGCCTGATGACGGGTCTCCAGCATGGTTTTCCACTCCTGATTCTGCAGCGTCACCTTCGCGCCCAGATTTTTCTGCCACATCGATGCGGCCGCAATTGCCTGGCGTTTGTTCTGATCAGAGGTGTTATAGAGCAGCTTAAAGGTCAGCGGATGGCTGGCATCAAAGCCCGCCTCTGCCAGCAGCTTTTTCGCCGCCTCATTACGCTGCGCCTGTGTCCAGGTGAACCATTCAGGCGGGGATAGCTTAATACCCGCCGTAAAGGGTGGCGTGAGGCTATAGGCCGGAATCTGCCCCTGAGCCATGATCTTATTAGCTATCACCTCGCGATCGAGGGTCATTTTCAGCGCGGCGCGCACTCGTGCATCGGTGAACGGCGCTTTTTTGTTGTTAATTTCGTAGTAGAAGGTGCAGAGCAGCGGGCTGACCTTTACTTCATCGCCCAGCTCTTTGCGCAGCTTGCCAAACATCTCCGGCGGCACCGCACTGTTGGTCATGTCCATTCCGCCGCTGCGGTAGCGATTGATATCACTGTTTTCAGAGGCGATCGGCAGGAAGGTCCCCTGCTCAATTACCGTATGCGCATTATCCCAGTAATGGGGATTACGCTTCACGACGATTTTTTCATTCACCACCCAGTCGCTCAGCGTATAGGCACCATTACCGATGTAGTGATCGGGACGGGTCCAGGCGTCGCCCCACTGCTTAATAGCTGGCGCATAAACCGGTTTCATCGCCGTGTGCGCTAACATCGCTACCAGGTAAGGGACCGGTTCGCTCAGGGTAATCTGCAGGCGATGAGCATCCAGCGCTTTGACGCCCAGCTGATCGGGTGGGGCTTTACCGGCCAGGATGGCATCGATATTGGCAAAATGGGCAGCCTGCGGATAGCTGGAGTAAGGCGACGCGGTTTTCGGGTCCACCAGCCGACGCCAGCTATAGACGAAATCAGCGGCGGTCACCGGCTCACCATTGCTCCACTTCGCATCATCACGCAGATTAAAAATCCAGACGGTAGGTTGCGGATTTTCCCAGCTTTTGGCGACGCCCGGCACAACCTGACCAAAGTTATCGGTGTTTACCAGGCCATCCAGCAGGTTATAAATAAGATTGGATTCAGGCACGCCTTCGGTTTTATGCGGATCCAGTGAGGAGACTTCGCTTCCGTTATTGATCACTATTTGCTGTTGCGCCGCCAGAACCATTCCAGGCGGAACCGTGGCGGCGTAAGCCGGAGAAAAAGCCGTGAACAAAAAGAGTGCGATTGCTGACCGCTGTTGTTGCAAGTTTTTCATCCCAATCATGCGAAACGCCAACCTTTAATTAAGTATCCCGATAGGCTTAAGCAAAAAGCGTTCTCACTTTGGACTTTCGGAGAAAAAATTTACGCTGGGCCAAAAATTATCAGAAGCCGCGAAGGGGCGCCAAAACAAAATAGCTAAAATGTTAACTAATTCTCTTTTATCATGAGATGTCAGGCAGCGAAAGTGTTAATTTTCGTCCTGAAAATATTATATCGATATGAAAAATAGGCTATTTAGCTGGAAACCTGCTTCCAGGGCGTTATGGAGCCACAAAAAGCGTCTGTTTTGGTATTTGTATTGATAAAAACGGCAAGGACGTGATGAAATTCAGGCTGAGCACTAAACCATGGGGATTTATCGGGTTAAGTGGAGATCAGATAGCAGATTGTCGTGTGAAAATAGTGACATTATTTTGCAAAAAAAAGTCTGTGAGCAACCCCGCAGTAATGGAATTTATAATCCTCTGTTTTTATTAAGCAGGATGAATAACTGCATTGTTATGGTGCAATAAAACGCTTTACTGCACCACTTCAGGTCACCCTTTCGCTTCGCTGCATGAAATAAGTGAGTATTTAGTTTAGTAAGCCGGGGAAAATCGACTTCATACCGGTTACGACAAATTCAATGCCCAGCGCCATCAGTAACAGCCCCATAATTCGGGTAATGACGTTAATACCGGTTTGCCCAAGAATCCGCACCATTAATGGCGCAGCCCGGAACAATAGCCAGCAGCAGAACGCAAAAATGGCAATCGCCAGCGTGAATCCCAGCAGATTTATCCAGCTGTGATAGCGGGTACTCCAGACGATGGTCGAGCTGATAGCCCCTGGTCCCGCCATCAGTGGAAATGCCAGAGGTACTACACCCACGCTTTCACGAATCGCGGTTTCTGACTTCTCCTGTTTATTCTGCTTATCCTCGCCCAGCTTGCCGCTGATCATCGACATCGCAATGGTGACAACCAGAATGCCGCCCGCAATACGGAACGAGTCAATCGAAATGCCAAACACACGCAAAATCGCATCGCCGAGGAAAAGTGACGTCCAGAGAATAATGGCAACGGCCAGATTAGCCGTAAGGTTGGTTTTGTTACGCTCCGCCACCCCCTGATAACGCGTCATGCTGATGAACACCGGAATAATGCCTACCGGATTGACCAGCGCAAAGAGCCCGACAAAAAATTTTATATAGCCTGATAGATCTAACAGCGCTGGATTCACAACATTACTCCGTACCACAGGGGGAAAACGCGCCTAATGTATGTGAAAACGTGCAGATACGCCAGATGTGCGCCTGGCTATTTATCCTGATAAACAGCAAAGCATTTAGCGCTTTCCGCCAGAGATTAAAAAGTGGCTGGATTTAGCCACTACCATAAGGTCTAAGCGCAGGAGCAGACCGGCTTAACAGAAAAGCAGTAAAAAGGGGTGCTGAAAGGTGTCAGCTTGCGCTTAAATTGATCTGCATCAAAATTAACCTACCCCAAACCAGGTAATCTTTTCTTAACGGAAGTATAAGCGTCAGCGTAAGAAAGCTCGTTAACGCCAGCAGAAGACTCGTTCAGTAAACAGTTGAAAATCCACGCTTTACCTGCCAGCCAGTCACGTTATTTCCGCGTGACTATACTCAGGACGCAGGATTGTTTACTAAAAAAGATTAACTTCCTTCAGGAGAACACCATGGCCGTAACCAATGTCGCTGAACTCAATGCACTGGTCGAACGTGTAAAAAAAGCCCAGCGTGAATATGCCAACTTTTCTCAACAACAGGTCGACGCCATCTTTCGTGCCGCCGCCCTTGCCGCCGCAGACGCCCGAATCCCGCTAGCTAAGATGGCCGTTGCCGAATCCGGTATGGGCATCGTCGAAGACAAAGTCATTAAAAACCACTTTGCTTCTGAGTATATCTACAACGCCTATAAAGATGAAAAGACCTGTGGCGTGTTAGCCACTGATGATACGTTCGGTACCATTACCATCGCCGAGCCGATTGGCCTGATTTGCGGTATCGTCCCGACCACCAACCCAACCTCAACCGCCATCTTCAAAGCGTTAATCAGTCTTAAAACCCGTAACGGCATTATCTTTTCGCCCCACCCACGCGCCAAAGACGCAACAAACAAAGCTGCCGATATCGTCTTGCAGGCCGCCATTGCTGCCGGTGCGCCTAAAGACATTATCGGCTGGATCGATGCCCCGTCTGTTGAACTGTCAAACCAGCTGATGCATCACCCTGACATCAACCTGATTCTCGCCACCGGCGGTCCGGGCATGGTGAAAGCGGCATACAGTTCCGGTAAACCGGCGATTGGTGTCGGTGCCGGTAACACGCCGGTAGTGATCGATGAAACTGCCGATGTGAAGCGTGCCGTTGCCTCCATTCTGATGTCGAAAACCTTTGATAATGGGGTGATCTGCGCCTCTGAACAATCTGTCATTGTGGTTGATTCAGTTTATGACGCCGTGCGTGAACGTTTCGCCAGCCATGGCGGCTACATGCTGCAGGGTGCTGAACTGAGCGCTGTACAGAATATCATCCTGAAAAATGGCGGCCTGAATGCGGCCATCGTGGGTCAGCCTGCCTTCAAAATTGCAGAGATGGCGGGTCTCAGCGTGCCACCGAGCACTAAGATCCTGATTGGTGAGGTAAAACTGGTGGATGAGTCTGAGCCATTCGCCCACGAAAAACTCTCACCTACCCTCGCGATGTATCGGGCAAAAGATTTCCAGGATGCCGTAGATAAAGCGGAGAAACTGGTCGCCATGGGCGGTATCGGTCACACCTCCTGCCTTTACACCGACCAGGATAACCAGACTGAGCGCGTGCACTACTTCGGCGACAAAATGAAAACCGCGCGTATTCTGATCAACACCCCTGCCTCTCAGGGCGGTATCGGTGACCTCTACAACTTTAAACTGGCGCCGTCTCTGACGCTGGGTTGTGGTTCCTGGGGCGGTAACTCTATTTCAGAGAACGTCGGTCCAAAACACCTGATCAATACCAAAACTGTCGCCAAGCGAGCTGAGAATATGTTGTGGCATAAACTTCCTAAATCCATCTACTTCCGTCGGGGTTCACTGCCAATTGCGCTGGAAGAAGTGGCAACGGACGGCGCGAAACGTGCCTTTATCGTCACTGACCGCTTCCTGTTCAATAACGGTTATGCTGACCAGGTGACCCGCGTGCTGAAATCACACGGCATCGAGACTGAAGTATTCTTCGAAGTTGAAGCTGACCCAACGCTGAGCATCGTACGCAAAGGTGCAGAGCAGATGAACAGCTTTAAACCTGACGTCATCATTGCGCTGGGCGGCGGTTCCCCAATGGATGCCGCGAAAATCATGTGGGTGATGTACGAACATCCGGAAACCCACTTCGAAGAGCTGGCCTTACGTTTCATGGACATCCGTAAACGTATCTACAAGTTCCCGAAAATGGGCGTCAAAGCACGCATGGTTGCCATTACGACAACCTCAGGTACCGGTTCAGAAGTCACACCGTTCGCTGTGGTAACCGATGATGCGACCGGTCAGAAATATCCTCTGGCTGACTATGCATTGACGCCGGATATGGCGATTGTTGATGCCAACCTGGTGATGGATATGCCGCGTTCACTCTGCGCCTTCGGTGGTCTGGATGCGGTAACCCACGCGCTGGAAGCCTATGTTTCCGTGCTGGCAAATGAATACTCTGATGGTCAGGCGCTGCAGGCACTGAAACTGCTGAAAGAGAACCTGCCGGCCAGCTATGCCGAAGGTGCTAAAAACCCGGTGGCGCGTGAACGCGTTCACAATGCCGCGACTATCGCCGGTATTGCGTTTGCCAACGCCTTCCTCGGGGTCTGTCACTCAATGGCACACAAACTGGGTTCAGAATTCCATATCCCACACGGTCTGGCGAATGCCCTGTTAATCTCGAACGTTATTCGCTACAACGCGAATGACAACCCGACCAAACAGACCGCGTTCAGCCAGTATGATCGTCCACAGGCGCGCCGTCGTTACGCTGAGATTGCTGACCACTTAGGTCTGAGCGCACCGGGCGACCGCACCGCGCAGAAAATTGAGAAGCTACTGGCATGGCTGGACGAGATCAAAACTGAACTCGGTATTCCGACCTCAATCCGCGAAGCCGGTGTGCAGGAAGCGGACTTCCTGGCGAAAGTCGACAAACTGGCCGATGATGCGTTCGATGACCAGTGTACTGGCGCGAACCCACGCTATCCGCTGATTGCTGAGCTGAAACAGATTATGCTCGATACCTACTACGGACGTGAATTTGTCGAACCGTTCTCAAGTGTCGCCGAAGCCGTAGCTGAGCAGCCGGTAAAAGGCGTGAAAGTTGATAAGAAAGTGAAAAAAGTCTGATAGACCGCTTCTGACTATGTGATAAAAAAACCCGCCTCGGCGGGTTTTTTATTGCCTGAATGACGCGGTTAATTCAGCGGAGTCTGTGCGCCGTGAATCGCCTGTAACGATCCCTGCTCTATCGCCTGTTTATAATGCTTACGGCAGACAGAGATATAGCGTTCATTACCGCCAATGACCACCTGCTCGCCTTCACTGAAAGGTTTACCTTCGCTATCCAGTCGCAGCACCATGCTTGCCTTGCGGCCACAGTGACAAATGGTTTTCAGTTCAACCAGCTTATCTGCCCATGCCAGCAGATACTGACTGCCCACAAACAGTTCACCACGAAAATCGGTTCTCAGGCCATAGCAGAGCACCGGAATATCCAGATCGTCTACGACATCAGAGAGCGCTTTAACCTGCTCCCGGGTCAGGAACTGACTCTCATCAACCAGCACGCAGTGGATTGGCTGCGCAGCATGTTCGGCGGCAATGTCGCTGTAGAGTGCGGTTTCAGCATTGTAGAGCATGGCCGGCGACGAGAGTCCGATACGGGAACTCACCTGCCCGGCACCGAACCGGTTATCGATCTCAGCGGTATAGACCAGCGAACGCATGCCGCGCTCCTGATAGTTATAGGAGGATTGCAGCAGTGCCGTCGATTTCCCTGCATTCATAGCAGAGTAATAAAAATAGAGTTGAGCCATAGGAGCGTATCTTCATCAGGACTTAACGGAATGGAGCGCATATTATCACAAAGTGCAGGTAATACGTTGCGCTGTAGCGGTAATTAAAGCGTAACGGCTGAGTGATTATTCCACTTCGTGCTTCACAGGGTGCCGGTTATGTACACTTCACGCTGGATAAGTTTTGCTTATTTTACCCGCAACAAAAGGAATGACATTTTTGTTACCAGGCTAAATACATTAAATTTATTGCATATCAGACCCGCGGAAACTATTTTTTATTTGCCATTACCGTGGAATTTTGAGGGTGATTATTTTAATTACTCTGGCAATTATCGTTCTGAATATTTTTTTAAGATTGAAGTTATTTAATGTCACCACTACTATTAGCGGGCAACACAACTTTTCCCTTATTCAGAGACCAGGACAATGAGCGAAGCACTAAAAGTTCTTAATAATATCCGTACGCTGCGCGCCCAGGCCAGAGAGTATTCCGTCGAAACACTGGAAGAGATGCTGGAAAAACTGGACGTGGTGGTAAAAGAACGCCGCGAAGAAGAGTCACATTTTCAGGCAGAAAATGAAGAACGCACGCGTAAGCTTAATCAGTATCGTGAAATGCTGCTGGCGGATGGAATCGACCCTAATGAACTGATTAACACGCTGACCGCCACTCCCCGCGCTGCGGCAAAAGGTAAACGCTCAGTGCGTCCGGCCAAATATGGTTATACTGATGAAAAAGGCGAGTCCAGAACCTGGACAGGTCAGGGACGGACACCGGCCGTGATTAAAAAAGCGCTGGAAGAACAGGGTAAATCACTGGACGATTTTTTACTGTAATGCATACGGCTTCGCCGCTTAAGCGTTAGCCTGATAACCAATAAAAAGGAAGCCGAAGCTTCCTTTTTCTGTTAATCAGACGCGGTAGAAATCGCGATACCAGTCAACGAAGTTTTTAACGCCCTCTTCGACCCCGGTCTGCGGTTTAAAACCAATGGCCTTATACAGCGCTTCGGTATCCGCACTGGTTTCCAGTACGTCGCCGGGCTGCATTGGCATCAGATTTTTCTTCGCCGTAATCCCCAGGGCTTTCTCAATCGCTTCGATATAGTTCATCAACGTAACCGGCTGACTGTTACCAATATTGTAGACCCGATAAGGCGCAGAGCTGGTTGCGGGTGAACCGGTTTCAACGGTCCAGTTATCATCCTGTTGCGGAATAACATCCTGCAGGCGGACAATCGCTTCAGCAATATCGTCAATATAGGTAAAGTCGCGTTTCATCTGGCCCTGGTTATAAACATCTATCGCTTCACCCGCAATCATTGCCCGGGTGAACTTAAAGAGTGCCATATCGGGACGGCCCCATGGACCGTAAACGGTAAAGAAGCGCAGTCCGGTCGTCGGCAACTGATAAAGATGTGAGTAAGTGTGCGACATTAACTCATTAGCTTTTTTGGTCGCCGCATATAAAGAAACCGGGTGATCAACGCTGTCTTCGGTTGAGAACGGCATTTTGCGATTCAGGCCATAAACTGAACTTGATGAAGCGTAGAGCAGATGTTCAATTTTATGATGACGGCAGCCTTCAAGAATATTGAGGTGACCGCTCAGATTTGAGTCTGCGTAGGCATGGGGGTTTTCAATGGAGTACCTGACGCCAGCCTGAGCGCCAAGGTGAATAACGCGCTGGAATGTGTTCTGGTCGAACAGTGACGCAATTGCGTCACGGTCCGCCAGATCCATCTCAATAAATGTAAAACCAGAATCAGCTTTAATTAAATCGAGACGGGCATGCTTGAGATTTACGTCGTAATAATCATTCAGGTTGTCGATACCGACAACCTGGTGACCGGCGGCCAGCAGACGCTGACTGACATGAAAACCAATAAAGCCTGCGGCACCGGTGACCAGAAAGTTCATAAATCCCTCGTTAATTATGCAGTTTGAATAGACGCTCCGCGGCCGATTGCATAATAAACGAAACCGCGTTTGCTGATACGCTCTGGATCATACAGGTTACGACCATCAAAAATCACGGCTTCTTTCAGTGCATTTTTGATAACGTCGAAGTCAGGCGCACGGAAGTTTTGCCACTCCGTACAGATGACCAGACCGTCTGCGCCCTGCAGTGCGGCTTCTTTGGTACCCATCAGCTTCAGATCGCTGCGGTGACCATAGATGCGCTGCGCTTCATCCATCGCTTCAGGGTCAAACGCCTGAACAGATGCACCCGCTTCCCACAGTGTTTCCATCAGCACACGGCTGGAGGCTTCACGCATGTCGTCAGTGTTCGGCTTGAATGACAGGCCCCAGAGTGCAAACGTTTTACCTTTCAGATCGTCACCAAAATGACGCTTAATGAAGGTAGGCAGCTTGTTTTTCTGGTTGTCATTCACATCTTCCACCGCCTGCAACAGACGTGGCTGATAGCCAATGGACTCAGCGGTACGGATTAACGCCTGCACATCTTTCGGGAAGCAGGAGCCGCCGTAGCCACAGCCAGGATAGATAAAGTGGTAGCCAATGCGGGGATCAGAACCGATACCCTGGCGTACTTTCTCAATATCCGCGCCTAAACGTTCAGCCAGGTTAGACATCTCGTTCATAAAGCTGATTTTGGTGGCCAGCATGCAGTTTGCGGCATACTTGGTCAGCTCTGCGCTGCGGATATCCATCATGATCATGCGATCGTGGTTACGGTTAAACGGCTCATAGAGCTCGCGTAACAGTTCGACCACGTCGTCGTTGTCAGTACCGACAACAATACGCTCCGGACGCATACAGTCATTAACTGCTGCACCCTCTTTCAGGAATTCCGGGTTTGATACCACATCGAAGGTGATGTTGGCGTCACGCGCTTTCAGCGCTTCCGTCATTACTGCACGAACTTTGTCTGCTGTGCCAACCGGAACGGTTGATTTGTCGATAACCACTTTGTGATCGTTCATATGCTGCGCAATGGTGCGCGCTACGGCGGTCACATATTTCAGATCGGCAGAGCCGTCTTCGTCCGGTGGTGTACCAACTGCAATAAACTGCATAACACCATGGTTTACGCCCAGCTCAGCATCAGTGCTGAACTTCAGACGACCCGCTTCGTAATTGGACATTACCAGCGGCGTTAAACCTGGTTCGAAAATAGGAATGATGCCTTTTTTCAGATTTTCGACTTTATTAGCGTCGACATCAATGCAGAGAACGTCATGTCCGACTTCGGCTAACACCGCAGCCTGAACCAGACCGACATAGCCGATACCAAATACAGTGACTTTCATCGAGTTATCCTGTGTTTATGAATTACTTTTTGTTGCCAACTGCGCCATCGAGCCATTCAGAGAAATCTTTGCCCAATACCGGATGACGAACACCGTACTCAACGAAAGCCTGCATGTAGCCCAGCTTGTTACCACAGTCATGGCTCACGCCTTTCAGGTGATAAGCTTCGACAGTCTCTTTTTCCATCAGCATAGCAATGGAGTCAGTCAGCTGAACTTCGCCGCCTGCACCTGGAGGCGTTTTCGCCAGCAGTGGCCAGATGTCTGAAGACAGCACATAACGACCTACAACGGCCAGGTTTGATGGTGATTCTGACGCTTTAGGCTTCTCAACCACACCGACCATAGGTGCGCTGTCGCCTGGGTTCAGTTCTGCGCCCTGGCAATCAACAACACCGTACGCGGTAACATCGGCAACCGGCTCAACCATGATCTGGCTGCGGCCAGACTCTTCATAACGGCTCAGCATCTCTGCCAGGTTATCTTTGGTTGGGTTGGATTCATATTCGTCGATGATGACGTCTGGCAGGATGACCGCAAATGGCTCATCACCGATCAGCGGGTGCGCACACATCACAGCGTGACCCAGACCTTTAGCGATGCCCTGACGGACCTGCATAATGGTAACGTGTGGCGGGCAGATAGACTGGATTTCGTCCAGCAGCTGACGCTTAACGCGTTTTTCCAGCATTGATTCCAGTTCGAAGCTGGTATCAAAGTGGTTTTCGATGGCATTTTTTGATGAATGCGTAACCAGCACAATTTCGTTGATGCCAGCAGCGATACACTCGTTAACGACATACTGGATTAACGGCTTATCAACCAGCGGTAACATCTCTTTTGGAATCGCTTTGGTAGCCGGGAGCATACGCGTACCCAAACCCGCTACCGGGATTACCGCTTTTTTTACTTTGGTATTATTGGCAGACATTAAGATACCTCTCTCATAGGCCGTTCAAGTTAATACTTGATATGTCGGTTTAAAATCGGAAATGAGTATATCAGTTAGTATCGAACGGATTTATCCTGGAAGGGACCAAACCGTCGAAATTAAGACTATTACCCAACTGTAAAGCTAAACTCTGGCCCTGAGATCAGCACCAGAATCTCACTGTTTTTTGCACTTATTCTTCCGTGGACAGCATCAGCCGGATACGACCGCCCGCGCCCCAGACGTGGCACTGCCAGTTGTCTGCGCGCTGACTGATTTGATTAAGATGGGTGCTGCCCATAGTGCCAAGCGGGACACCATTACTGAGCTGAATCTGATGGGCATGAACATGAAGCGTGGCGTTTAATCCGGCCGAAACCAGAATCAGATTTTTTAAACCGCGATGATAGTAACCCACCAGCAGCGGGAACTGACCGCTCAGGTTCGCCTGGCGCAGCAGCAGATTGACCTGTCTGAGTAGTCCATTCAGCTCCGGCAGACGCTGTTTTTGGCCCGTAAGCTGCTCCTGCAGCAGGCCATTAAACAGTGCACGCAGTAATAGCGCCGCTAGCACGCCGTTATCACCGGCGCGCGTCACGTCGAGACAGTAGAACGCCAGATCTTTATCGGAGAGTGCCGCGATATCAAGTACCAGCCCAGGCTGCTCGGCCATCGTCAGCTGACGATAGTTAATCCGGCAGTTAGCAATGGTCTGTTGCACCGGCGGCTGGAGTTGCTTGAGCAGCTTGGCGGCTGCTTTTGGATCGCGAACCAGCGCATCCCAGTCCTGGAAAAGCTGCTCATCCTCTTCCACCTTTGAGGTGAACATTGAGGGATAAAGGCACTCATAAACCGCTTCACGGAAGCGTTCGAAGTTTTTGAGTGGTTTAAGCAGCACATCCTGCACCCCAAGACGCAGTACGTGGGCGATATCGGACATGTTTTCAGTGGCCGAGATGATCAGAATCGGCACGACATTGCCACGGGTACGAATATGCTCAACGAACTGGATGCCACTCATACGGGGCATTTCCAGATCGCAGATAATCAGGTCGACAGTATGCTGTTGTAGTTGTGCAATTGCTTCCAGACCATCTTCCGCTTGTAACGTCACAGCACCCATCGATAACAAAAATTGGTCCAGCAACGAACGGAAAACAGCCTCATCTTCGACAATGAGTATCTTTTTGCCGAGTAGTGGTTTTTCCATTCTTTCCCCCTGCGTACCAGATAATTCAATAGTGGTTCATAAAACGCAGTTGCGCCTTTCAGAATTGCCCGAAGTCACCGTTTTGAATGAACAACCTGATTATCTGCCACGGACCAGTGGTAATAGTTCATCCATTTTCTTCTCTACGGCGGCCCTGCCTGCCTCAATGGCCTCTTCAGCACGATGAAAGTCCAGCGTCGAAATTTGCGGACAGACCGGCTGTATCAAAACATCGGGCGGATCGCCTGCCATACGGTTTCGCTTAAGACGATTCTCCAGCACCTGGATAGAGGTAGACATAATCTCCATCGCGCCAGGTGACTGAGATGCACGGCGCTGAGTGAAATTCACCAGGCGCTGTCGCAACTTTCCACTCCAACTCAATGCCGCTGCGGCGGCTTCTTCTTCACTGTTCTGAGGTGTAACGGAAAAGAGATCCTGCTGCATTAAATGTGCGTCATGCTGTAAGTCAACGGCGATAACAATGTCTGCCCCCAGGGCACGCGTCAGTGAAATCGGCACCGGGTTCACGACGGCGCCATCCACCAGCCAATACCCATTGTAGCCCACCGGCGGTAATAAACCTGGCATACTGCAGGATGCGCGTACCGCCTGATGAAGATCGCCTTCAGTCAGCCAGAGCTCACGCCCCGTACTCAGGTTGGTCGCCACCACGCCGAAGGGTTTATTACAGTGCTCTATCGCATCATTCGGGATCAACTGACGGACATGGCTGAATACCCGCTCGCCGCGTAATAGCCCGCCACGCTGCCATGAGACATCCATCAGGCGAATTACATCCCAGTAGCGAAATGCGCTCACCCATTTCTGCATCAGCGGCAGACGGTTATTCACATAGGCAGACCCGACCAGTGCGCCGACTGAGCAGCCTGCAACAACGTCGATCTCAATGCCCGCACGTTCCAGCGCGTTAATCACGCCAATATGCGCCCATCCCTTGGCCGCTCCAGACCCCAGAGCCAATCCAATTTTTACCTTTCTCATTTGTATCTGGTCCTGCCGTCAATACGTAGCGTCACAACGTGGGGTCAGCTAACATAGCGCGCTTGTGAAATCGACTCATCATTCCCGGGAGACAATGTGTCAGAAACCTGCCCATGTTGTAGCGGAGAGCAGTATAGCGTATGTTGCGGGCCCTTTCTGCAGGGTAACCAGATTCCTGTTACAGCTGAGCAACTTATGCGATCCCGTTATTGCGCCTATGTTCAGCATAATGCGGACTATCTGGTTGCAACCTGGCATCCTGAGAAACGCCATCCGGCGCTGTCGGGGCTTTTATCTGAAAGTTTTCCAGGCACCGAATGGCTTAGCCTGAATGTAACCCGTTGTAATCATGGAAGCCATGAGAACGAAGCTTTCGTTACCTTTTTTGCGCGATACCGCGAGAAAACCAACATTCATACCATTCATGAGTGTTCACGCTTTCTTCGCGAGGATCAACGCTGGTACTATGTTGACGGAACAGAACCGCCCGTGGGGCGTAACGATCCCTGCCCGTGCGGCAGTGGCAAAAAATACAAAAAATGTTGTGGTTAAGCTGACGGCTACCCCAGCGGTTTACACCCTAATGCTTTGACAGGACTCTGATTGAGATGCAAGCGCAAACCATGCAAAGAAAAGTTTTACGAACCATTTGTCCCGATGCAAAAGGTCTGATCGCCAAAATCACCAATATTTGTTACAAGCACGAACTTAATATCGTGCAGAACAATGAGTTTGTTGATCATCGCACCGGGCGTTTTTTCATGCGCACCGAGCTGGAAGGGATTTTTAACGACAATACCCTGCTCGCCGATCTCGACAGCGCCCTGCCGCAGGGTTCCGTGCGGGAACTTCACAGTGCCGGTCGCCGTCGCGTAGTGATTCTGGTGACTAAAGAGGCACACTGCCTGGGCGATCTGTTAATGAAGAGCGCATTTGGCGGCCTGGATATGGAAATTGCAGCGGTAGTGGGTAACCACGACACCCTGCGTTCACTGGTTGAGCGTTTCGATATTCCGTTTGTGCTGGTGAGTCATGAGGGGCTGACGCGTGAAGAGCACGATAACCGCATGGTAGAAGAGATTGACCGCTATCAGCCCGATTACGTGGTGCTGGCAAAATATATGCGCGTTCTGACGCCCGCTTTCGTGCAGCGTTATCCGAACCAGATTATCAATATTCATCACTCCTTCCTGCCCGCCTTTATCGGAGCCCGCCCTTACCATCAGGCTTATGAGCGTGGCGTGAAAATCATCGGTGCTACCGCGCACTACGTGAATGACAACCTCGATGAAGGTCCAATCATCATGCAGGATGTGATTAACGTCGATCACAGCTACACCGCGGATGAGATGATGCGTGCCGGTCGCGACGTGGAAAAGAATGTCCTGAGCAACGCTCTGTACAAAGTACTGGGACAACGCGTGTTCGTTTACGGTAACCGTACGATTATTCTTTAATCAGCCAGGGCGCTGAATTGTCTGCAGATTCAGCGCTACGTGTAAAAAGTGGGCAAACAGTTGCGGTTTTGCCAGTGGGCGCTTTACACCCTTATCGCATTTGGTATGATGCGCCCCGCTTTAAGAGACAAAGATTCAGGCCATGGTGGGATTCCCGAGCGGCCAAAGGGAGCAGACTGTAAATCTGCCGTCACAGACTTCGAAGGTTCGAATCCTTCTCCCACCACCATCTTGTATATCGCACACGACTCCCAAAAAATATCTGAGCCCCTTGTTCTGCCTTACACCTCCTCACGTTTCTTACCCGCTTTCACACAATCTCAGCCTGTTCTGCCATGACTTCTTCAATAAAAATCGCTACCATCTTTGCCCATTACTCGCTGAACAATGGTCGATCTCATGAAATTTGTTTCATTTAACATCAATGGGTTGCGCGCCCGCCCGCATCAGCTTCAGGCGCTTGTCGAACAGCATCAGCCCGATGTGATCGGTCTGCAGGAAACCAAGGTCCACGACGACATGTTTCCGCTGGAGGAGGTGGCAAAGCTTGGCTATCACGTCTTTTATCATGGACAGAAAGGCCACTACGGCGTGGCGTTGCTAACCAAAGCGCAGCCCGTTTCAGTGAGCCGGGGCTTTCCGGGCGATGACGAAGAGTCCCAGCGCCGCCTGATCATGGCGGAAATCCCCAGCCCGATTGGCGACATCACAGTGATCAATGGCTATTTCCCACAGGGCGAAAGTCGCGACCACCCCACCAAGTTCCCGGCTAAAGAGAAGTTCTATCGCGATCTGCAACGCCTGCTGACCGACGATTTGCCTGCCGATAAACCGGTTCTGGTTATGGGTGACATGAATATCAGCAGCACCGATCTGGATATTGGTATTGGTGAGGAGAGCCGCAAGCGCTGGCTGCGCACCGGCAAATGCTCTTTCCTGCCGGAAGAGCGTGAGTGGATGGATCGCCTGCTGGGCTGGGGACTGGTGGATACCTGGCGCGAGCACAATCCGGAAATAGCGGACCGTTTCTCCTGGTTCGATTATCGTTCGAAAGGGTTTGATGATAATCGTGGCTTACGCATTGATTTAGTGCTGGCAAGTAAAAATCTGGCAGCACACTGCGTTGAGAGCGGCATTGATTATGAGATTCGGGGCATGGAGAAGCCGTCTGACCACGCCCCCATCTGGTCAACCTTCCGCTTTTAATTAATGGTCGCGTGGCAGAACGCCACGCGACGGCTATTTCACTATTTTCCAGATCAGGTTGTTGGTGCCAAGAGACTGTTCATCACGCGCGCACTGCAGCAGCACACCCTCAGATTTCACTACCGCGCCTTCTGTGTAGTTGCGGTTCTCAAAAATACAGCAGCGGAGACAGTCCTGCTGGCGTCTCTCTGACTGCGTCCAGGCTTCCGGCGGCATATCCACCACCACATCGGTGTTCACACCGTTGCTGCCCTGTTGTGGCATCGACTGATAACGACTGTTGGCCTGCACTGCGCTGGTCACCAGCGTCAGAGCCACGACCAGAAATACCGAATAATGCCTCATTCCGTCTCCTTCACTTTACGCCTGGTTTTGCGCACCGGACGTTTATGTCCGGTGGACGGTAATCCCCGAAATGCATGCGCCGCAGGCTGCTGCCGCGCCTGCTGGATAAGGCCGGTTAAGGTCTGCACCAGCGGCTGCATAAACTCATCATAGCGGCAGGCCTTTTCGCTGATACGCGTCAGTGTCGATTCCCACTGCGCCGTCATATCCGGGCGCGCTGCCAGATCGGGCAGAGAGTGAATCAGGGCGCGTCCGGCATCCGTGGAATTGATGTAACGGCCCTTCTTCACCAGGAAGCCACGACGAAACAGTAATTCGATAATGCCGGCGCGTGTGGCTTCCGTTCCTAAACCATCGGTCGCACGCAGCACTTTCTTTAATTCTTTATCCTGAACGAAACGGGCGATGCCGGTCATTGCAGAAAGAATGGTGGCATCGGTAAACGGTCGAGGCGGCTGAGTCTGCTTCGCCAGCACCTCGCCACGCTCACACAGCAACTCATCGCCTTTCGCCACTACCGGCAGCGGCATGCCGTCGTTCTCTTCATCCCGCTCTTTGCTGCCCAGCAGCGCACGCCAGCCAGCCTCTGCGAGGAAGCGCGCTTTCGCCATAAACTTTCCGCCCGCAATATCAAGATCGATGACACATTTACGGAATACCGCATCCGGGCAGAACTGCATCAGATACTGGCGCGCTACCAGCTCATAAATGTGCTGTTCGTTTTCACTGAGCTTCACCGCGCTGCTTCGGGCCGTGGGAATAATGGCATGGTGAGCATCGACTTTTTTATCGTCCCAGCAGCGATTTCTGCGAGCGGCGTTAAAGTCTGCTGGTGGCGTGAGCTGGGGCTGATGCGCCTGTATCGCCTTCAAGACCGTATGACGACCGGCAAAATGCTCTTCCGGCAGATAGCGGCTGTCTGAACGCGGGTAGGTAATCAGTTTGTGGGTTTCATAGAGCCGCTGACAGGTGTCCAGGACCGTCTGGGCACTCAGTCCGTAACGTTTCGCGGCCTCGATCTGCAGACTGGACAGGGAGAATGGCAACGGAGCGACGTCATTTTCGCGCTTATCGCTGTAGGCCGTGACGATGGCGGGCTGACCGGTGATACGCGCCACCACATGATCGGCCAGTGCGCGTTTGAGCAGCCGTCCCTCTTCATCCTGCCACGGCTCACAGGCTTCGCTGGGGATCCAGCTGGCAACAAATCTGGCACCATCAGGCGTGAGGATATGCGCTTTAACTTCGAAGTAGTCTTTCGGCACGAAGTTCTCGATCTCTTCATCGCGCCGCACTACCAGCCCCAGCACCGGTGTCTGTACCCGGCCTACTGACAGCACACCATCGTAGCCGGCATTGCGTCCCAGCAGCGTCCAGGCGCGGGTCATATTGATGCCGTAGAGCCAGTCAGCCCGGGCGCGGGCCAGCGCAGAGACGCACAGCGGGATAAACTCGCGATTCTCACGCAGGCGATTTACGGCGCGATCCACTGCCTGAGGGTTAAGATCGTTGATCAGACAGCGCTGCACTTTACTGCGTTTTTCAGCGGGCAGGTTCAGGTAATCCAACACCTCATCCACCAGCAACTGCCCTTCCCGATCCGGGTCACCGGCATGTACCACTTCACTCGCCTGCGCCAGCAGACCCTCCACCACTTTCAGCTGCTTCGCAACCGACGGACGTGGTTTCAGCTGCCATTTTTCCGGAATGATCGGCAAATCGTTCAGCGACCAGCGCGCGTAACGGCTGTCATAACTGTCGGGCTGCGCCTGCTCAAGAAGGTGTCCCACGCACCAGGTGACGATCTGATCGTTGCCGCAGGCAATAAAGCCATCACCGCGGCGATGCGGTTTCGGCAGCACATCTGCGATAGCACGCCCAAGGCTCGGTTTTTCCGCAATAAACAAACGCATTGAATCAGGACATCCTTAACATCAGGGGAACACAGTGATAACCGGTTGTTCGCTGTCGGTTTGAATCTCGCGGGCTATGTTAGCCTGGCAGGGCTTCGGGTGTAAGCATGACGCGCGGTGTTAGCGATCGTTCGCACAGGAACCGTGCAACAGGCAGGGCTGAAATGCACCCTGCCGGAACCGGACAGGCAGATCAGAAGTAACGGACGAAAGGCGCAGTGTCTGGCGGGAGCACCGTAGTGCTGGATTTCAGTTGCGGGGTACCCAGGTAAAGGAAGCCGACGATGGCATCCTGCTCGCGGCAGCCAAAGCCCTGCCGGACCTGCTCGTCATCGGTCCAGGGACCGCTGCGCCAGATACCGTTGTACCCCTGAGCAAGCGCCGCCATCTGCATCGCCATCACTGCACAGCTGGCCGAGGCAATCTGTTCCCAGCGCGGCACTTTTTGGTGCGCTTCGCAATGTGCCACCACTGTAATGATCATCGGTGCGCGAAACGGCGCCTGGCTTGCTTTATTAATCGCCTTTTCATCCAGCTGGCTATCGCGTGCCGCCTTCTCCAGCAGCTGACTCATCCGGTCACGCCCTTCATTTTCTACAATGATGAAGCGCCAGGGTTGCAGCGTGCCGTGATCCGGGGCGCGCATACCCGCCCGCAGGATATTTTCCAGTGCGTCACCCGCGGGTGCCGGCTCAGTCAGGCGTGAAGCCGAACGTCGGTTGACCAGTAACTCCAGTGCGTCCATGTTTCTCTCCCGATCTCTGTAATGTTGCCGTTATCCTGGCACAGGCAGATTTTTTGTAACAGTGCGCAGTGATTTCCTGCTGACTTTTAACACGCCGCTCTTTAGGATGAGCTCGTCGGGGAAGTCTGGTCCGCGCGGCGGCCACTTCCTGCTACATATTTATGGAGAGTCTGATGCGCACATTGTGGCGAATAATTGCAGGTCTGTTCCGCTGGAGCTGGCGGGTATTGAATTTTATCAGGGAATTCATTCTGAATATTTTCCTGATTTTATTGATTGTGGTGGGTGTGGGGATCTGGCTGCAGGTCAGCGGTTCGGGCGGCAGTTCAGCGCCGATTCAGCAGGGCGCACTGAAAGTCGATCTCAGCGGCGTACTGGTGGATAAACCGTCGGTAAGCAACCGTCTGAGTAAAATTGGCCGCCAGCTGCTGGGTGCCAGCAGTGACCGCTTACAGGAAAATTCGCTGTTTGATGTGGTCGATGCCATTCGCCAGGCAAAGGGCGACAGCAATATTAAAGGCATGGTGCTGGATTTACGCGAATTTGCCGGTGGCGATCAGCCTTCGCTGCAATATGTGGGTAAAGCGCTGCGTGAATTCCGCGACAGCGGTAAGCCAATTTATGCTCTGGGCGACAGCTACAGCCAGGCGCAATACTACCTTGCCAGCTACGCCACAAAAATCTATCTGTCGCCGCAGGGCACAGTGGATCTGCATGGCTTCGCCACCAACGGACTCTATTACAAAACCCTGCTGCAGAAGCTGAAAGTCACCTCACACGTCTTCCGTGTCGGGACCTACAAATCAGCGGTCGAGCCGTTCCTGCGTGACGACATGTCACCCGCGGCACGTGACGCTGATAGCCGCTGGGTAGGTCAGCTGTGGCAGAACTACCTGAATACCGTGGCGGCAAATCGCCAGCTGACGCCGGAACAACTCTTCCCGGGCGCAGCAGCGATCATTGCTGGTTTAAACGCGGTTAAAGGCGACACCGCGCAATATGCGCTGGATAACAAGCTGGTCGATGCCCTGGGTTCCCGTGCAGCAGCCGATCAGGAGCTGGTGAAAACCTTTGGTCTGGATAAGCAGAGCAACGATTACCGTAGCGTCAGCATCTATGACTACAGCGTGAAACCGGCCTCCTCGCAGCAGGATGGCAACATTGCGGTCGTCATGGCCAGCGGTGCCATCATGGATGGCGAAGAGACGCCGGGCAACGTCGGTGGCGACACGACAGCCGCTCAGATCCGCGATGCGCGTCTCGATCCAAAAATCAAAGCGATTATTCTGCGGGTGAACAGCCCGGGTGGCAGCGTGACAGCATCGGAAGCAATTCGTGAAGAGCTGGCGGCGGCCCAGGCCGCAGGTAAGCCGATTGTGGTCTCTATGGGCGGCATGGCGGCATCCGGCGGTTACTGGATCTCAACGCCTGCCAGCTACATTGTGGCGAACCCCAGCACGCTGACCGGCTCGATTGGTATCTTCGGCGTGATCAATACACTGGAGAACAGTCTGGACAGCATTGGCGTGCACACGGATGGCGTCGCGACCTCCCCGCTGGCGGATATCTCCACCACCAAAGCGCTGCCAGCAGAAGTTCAGCAGCTGATGCAGCTGACTATCGAAAATGGTTACCGCAATTTTGTGGGTCTGGTGGCGAAGTCGCGTCATAAAACTCCAGAGCAGATTGATGCGATAGCGCAGGGCCATGTCTGGACCGGCAGCGATGCCAAAGCCAATGGTCTGGTGGATGCGCTGGGTGACTTCGATGATGCCGTGAAGAAGGCGGGCGAGCTGGCGAAAGTCAGTAAACCCATGCTGAGCTGGTATCAGGATGAACCGACCTTCCTGGATATGGTGCTGGGCCAGATGAACGCCTCGGTACAGGCCGTATTGCCGGATACGCTGAAAGCCTGGCTGCCTGCACCAATGCTGGATGTCATGAGTGCCATGAAAGCCCAGCCGGGTCTGTTCGACAAGCAGAACGATCCTCAGAACCGTTATGCCTTCTGCCTGAACTGCGGCGAAGTGCGATAAACCTCTCAGCCCGGCCGCTGGTCGGGCTGCTTTTCCCCGCTATTCCCCTTATACTGCGCGTTTTATGGCGAGTCTGAGTTCTCTAATGCAAAAGAAAAACATCTACGTAGCCTACACGGGCGGGACAATCGGTATGCAGCGCTCTGCGCAGGGCTATATTCCGGTCTCAGGGCACCTGCAGCAGCAGCTGGCGAATATGCCCGAGTTCCACCGCCCCGAGATGCCTGATTTCACCATTCATGAATATCAGCCGCTGATCGACTCATCGGACATGACCCCGGAAGACTGGCAGTTTATCGCCAACGATATCCGGCAAAATTACGATCGCTATGATGGCTTTGTGATTCTGCATGGCACTGACACCATGGCGTTTACCGCTTCCGCGCTCTCGTTCATGCTGGAAAATCTGGCCAAGCCGGTGATCGTGACCGGGTCGCAGATCCCCCTGGCGGAGCTGCGCTCAGATGGTCAGCAGAATCTGTTAAATTCGCTCTATGTGGCGGCTAACTACCCGATTAGCGAAGTGTCTCTGTTTTTCAATAACACGCTTTATCGCGGTAACCGTACGACCAAGGCCCATGCCGATGGCTTCAACGCCTTCGCGTCGCCGAACCTCTCTGCACTACTGGAAGCGGGCATTCATATTCGCCGCCTCAATACGCCACCTGCCCCATCCGGTCAGGGCGAACTGAAAGTTCACACCATTACGCCTCAGCCTATTGGCGTGGTCACCATCTACCCTGGAATTTCCGCCGACGTGGTGCGTAACTTCCTTCGTCAGCCGGTTAAGGCGCTGATTCTGCGTTCTTATGGCGTGGGCAATGCCCCGCAGAACAAGGAATTTCTGGCCGAACTTCAGCAGGCCAGCGAACGTGGTATCGTGGTAGTTAACCTGACCCAGTGCATTTCAGGCAAGGTGAATATGGGCGGATACGCCACCGGCAATGCGCTGGAAGAGGCTGGCGTGATTAGCGGATTTGACCTGACGGTAGAAGCCGCGCTGACCAAGCTACACTTTTTACTCAGCCAGGAACTCTCTGCCGATCAAATCCGTGCCAGAATGCAGCAGAATTTGCGCGGCGAACTGACTGAAGACTGAAACGGAGCGACATGTAATGAAGCGGGCACTCATCATTATTGATATTCAGAACGATTTTTGCCCCGGCGGCCCGATGGCAGTCCATGAGGGCGACCACACGGTCGAGGTGGCCAATCGCTATGCGCGGCTGTTCCGTGAAAACGGTGAATGCGTACTGGCCCTGCAGGACTGGCACCCGGCCGATCACGGCAGCTTTGCCTCGGTTTCCGGTGAGCCAGTCTACACGCTGGGCGAGTTAAATGGTCTGGCGCAAATCTGGTGGCCCGATCACGGCATTCAGGGCTCAGAAGGTGCCGACTTCCATCCCGGTCTGGATCGTTCACTGTTCGATGCGACGTTCCATAAAGGTGAAGATCAGGATGTCGACAGCTACAGCGCCTTTTTTGATAATGGCCACCGTCGTAAAACCGAGCTGGACAGCTGGCTACGTGAGCGTGGCATCACCCATCTGGTGATGCTGGGGCTGGCGACAGATTACTGCGTGAAATATAGCGTGCTGGATGCGCTGGAATTGGGGTATCACGTCGAGGTGGTCAAAGAAGGCTGCCGCGGCGTCAATCTGAATCCTGAGGACAGTGAAATCGCCTTTGCTCAAATGACGGCTCAGGGCGCGATTCTGATTTAAAAATGGAGCTGGCATAACGCCAGCTTTTTTTAGTGCAGATGAATGCGGGTGACATCCGGGTCGATGCCGAACGCTTCTTTCAGCTCTTTTTTCGACTTCATCACCATCTCGCCGCCCTTGGCGATGGTCATATGCTGCGGCGCATCGTTGTGTCTTGCCTGCCACAGCATAACCAGTTGCAGGCAGTTGTCGCGCTGCTCCTGCGTCAGTGCCACACCATCCGGCCATTTTCCAATCTCTACTGCTGTTGCCAGTCGTTCGTAGACTTCAGGTGTCATCGACGCAAGCATTGCTTCAAGTTGTTCCTTCATCGCTTACCCTTTGGTCTGTTCGCCCTGCTCGTCGGTGAAATTCAGCGAGGCGGAGTTAACACAGTAGCGTTCACCGGTCGGTTGCGGACCATCGGGGAAGACATGCCCCAGATGCGCATCGCAACTCCCGCAGCGGATCTCAACACGCTGCATGCCATGAGAGTTGTCTTCGATATAGCGAATCGCATCATCATTCACCGGCTGGTAAAAACTGGGCCAGCCACAGCCTGAATCATATTTGGTCTCTGAGAGGAAAAGTGGCGCCTCACAAACCAGACAGTGGTAGATCCCTTCCTGCTTGTTGTGGAGCAACGCGCCGCTGTAAGGCGGTTCCGTTCCGCGATGCTGAGTGACGTAGCGCTGCATTTCAGTCAGCTGCGCAATTTTTGCTTCGGGTGCGGTGTCTTTAGCCATTTTAGGATTCCGGGAAGTGCCATTCTGAAAAATTCGACTATTATTCTAACAAACGATCAACATTACTGGGTCTTTTTTTGTGCTCACCCTTTCATGCTGTTCACTGCAAAGCGTAATTGTGACTTCGATCACCTTTTATCCCGGGCATCCCTATATATTCGGCGATTGATTCGACGAAACGCGATAACATTGGCGGCGCGCAAGCGGTTGCGCATTGAATTATTCCTCTCAGGCGAATTGACCTGTCGCAACAATTGACACGATTCCGCTTGACGCCTGGTAAGGTTTTTGTAATTTTACAGGCAACCTTTTATTCACTAACAAATAGCTGGTGGAATATATGACTATCAAAGTAGGTATCAACGGTTTTGGCCGTATCGGTCGCATCGTTTTCCGTGCTGCTCAGAAACGTTCTGACATCGAAATCGTTGCTATCAACGACCTGCTGGACGCGGATTACATGGCGTACATGCTGAAGTATGACTCTACGCACGGTCGTTTCGACGGCACCGTAGAAGTTCAGGATGGCGCACTGGTCGTTAACGGTAAAAAAATCCGTGTTACTGCTGAGCGTGATCCGGCCAACCTGAAGTGGGATGAAGTGGGCGTTGACGTTGTTGCTGAAGCAACCGGTATCTTCCTGACCGACGAAACCGCGCGTAAACACATCACCGCAGGTGCTAAGAAAGTCGTTCTGACCGGTCCATCTAAAGATGACACCCCTATGTTTGTTCGTGGTGCAAACTTCGACAAATATGATGGCCAGGATATCGTTTCTAACGCTTCCTGTACCACTAACTGCCTGGCACCACTGGCAAAAGTCATCAACGATAAGTTTGGTATCGTTGAAGGTCTGATGACCACCGTTCACGCTACCACTGCGACTCAGAAAACCGTTGATGGCCCGTCTCACAAAGACTGGCGCGGCGGCCGTGGCGCATCGCAGAACATCATTCCTTCATCAACTGGCGCAGCAAAAGCCGTTGGTAAAGTTCTGCCAGAGCTGAACGGCAAACTGACTGGTATGGCATTCCGCGTACCTACCCCTAACGTTTCCGTTGTTGACCTGACCGTGCGTCTGGAAAAAGCGGCTTCTTACAAAGAAATCTGTGCTGCAATCAAAGCGGCTGCAGAAGGTGAGATGAAAGACGTTCTGGGCTACGTTGAAGATGACGTGGTTTCTACCGACTTCAACGGCGAAGTCCTGACTTCAGTATTCGATGCTAAAGCGGGTATCGCGCTGAACGACAACTTTGTGAAACTGGTTTCCTGGTACGACAACGAAACTGGCTACTCAAACAAAGTTCTCGACCTGATTGCGCTGGTTTCTGCTAAATAAGGCAGACAGACATCATTGAGATTAAGGGCGACTTCGGTCGCCCTTTTTTTGATCCGCACAGGAAGGAATCGAACATGCAAGATAAACTGTTTTCTCTGCCCGTGGTTACGCAGATCTCCCCTTACCTTTCGCAGCGTCAGGTTGGCGAATTACCGACGATTGTTGTCAGTCATCCAAAAGTACGGGCAGCGATCACGCTGCAGGGCGCGCACCTGATCGCCTGGCAGCCGAGTGGCGAAAAGCCGGTACTGTGGCTGAGCGACAAGAGTCTGTTTTCACCGGGCAAAGCGATTCGTGGCGGCGTACCGATCTGCTGGCCTTGGTTTGGTCCGGCAGGCGAACCGGCACACGGTTTTGCCCGGATTCAGACATGGAAGCTTACGGCGCATGATGAGAATGAAGATGGCGTAATGCTGACGCTAGTGCTTGAGAGCAACACTCAGACGCTGAAACTGTGGCCACACGAATTTACCCTGATCGCCCGTTTCCGCCTGGGTCAGCATTGTGAGATTGAACTGGAAGCGCATGGTGACTTTGACGCCACGGCAGCGCTGCATAGCTTCTTTACCGTCAGTGACATCAACGGTGTTGAGGTCTCCGGTCTGGGCAACAGCTATATCGACAAAGTAAATAACGGTGAGGTTGCCAGCAGTGATGGCAAACAGCGCTATCCGGGACGCATCGACCGTATCTTCACTGCAGCAGAAGATTGCTCGGTCATCAATGATACAGCCGGTGAGCGACAGATCGAAGTTTACCACCACCATCACAGTGACGTTGTCACCTGGAATCCGGGTGTGGAACTCTCCTGCAGCATGGCGGATATGGCGAATGAAGGGTATAAGACAATGGTCTGTGTAGAGACGGCCCGGATCAGTAAGCCGCTGCGCAGTGCGGGTGAAAAGCCGGCACGCCTGGCCACAACGTTCCGTCTTAAGAAGAAAGTCGCAGCCAGCGACAAAGCTTAGGGCTAAACGATATCCAGCGGTAATTTATGCTGTGGTGCTGGCCAGGCACGATCGATGAGCTGTAACTCTTCATCGGTCAGTTCCACCTCCAGCGCCGCAGCATTTTCCTGGACGTGAACCACAGAACTGGCTTTGGGAATGGCAATGACGCCAGGCTGACAAATTACCCAGGCCAGCAGTAATTGCGCCACGCTGATGCCCTTCTGTTGTGCAATCTGATTCAGCACCACATCAGTAAACAGTGCGTCCCGCAACCGTCCAGCCTGTGCCAGCGGACAATAGGCCATCACCGGCACGCCACGCTGCTGACAGACGGGCAGCAGATCAAATTCAATACCGCGTGAAGCCAGATGGTAGAGCACCTGATTGGTCGCGCACTGATTGCCTCCGGGTTCGTCCCACAGTTCGGCCATATCATCAGTATCAAAATTCGAGACGCCCCAGTGACGAATCTTGCCCTGCTGCTGCAGGCGCTCCATGGCGCGCAGAGTCTCTTCCAGCGGAATATTACCGCGCCAGTGCAGCAGATAGAGATCAAGGTAATCGGTCTGCAGACGGCGCAGGCTGCGTTCACAGGCTTCAATGGCATCTACTTCGCCGGCATTCCACGGATAGACCTTCGAAACCAGCAACGCTTTATCGCGACGCCCCAGCAGTGCCTGCCCGACCACCTCTTCAGCGCCGCCCTCTGCATACATTTCGGCGGTATCAATCAGTTGCAATCCACACTCAAGACCTGCCTGTAATGCCGCGACTTCACCGGCCCGCTGCGCCGGGTTTTCGCCCATATACCACGTGCCCTGACCGATTACCGGCAGGTCGCTGAAGCCAGCGAAGTTGATCGTGTTGCGCATTCTGCTCTCCCGCCTCATTCTGAGGCCCCATAAAAGAACAGAGGGCACTCGGTGCCCTCTTTCGGTGCGTTATCAGAAGGTGTAGCTGACACCTGTCCAGATCGTCGTCTGCCCGCTCTTATCAATCATCGGGCTGTCTTTGATTTCGCTGTCGAAGCGGGTGTAACGTCCCACCACGCCAACATTCCACTGCGCTGCAATCTGATAGCTGGCACTCAGCTCAACATAAGGTGACCAGCTGTCGTCCGGATTGTAACGACTGATGCCGGTACGTGCGCTTTCATGCGCGGAAACACCGTAATAATAACGGTTTTGATTGGCGCTATTCCACATGGCACCGATGCCCGGCGTCAGGCTGAAGTCACCCATCTGGATGGGATAGAGGTAAGTCAGGTCCCAGATTATGCCGTTGCTGTTATTGAGCACGTCGCCCAGCAATGCCGTGCGGACAACCCCCCAGTCGGCGGTGTGGCGATAGGTTGCGCCACCCATCAGCGTCATGCGGCGCTTATCCAGCCCTTTCATATCGCCCAGATCGTTGTCGCTGGGTTTGTACTCCTGCGGTGAGCCCAGCAGCGTCAGCGAGAGCTGATTCTGAGGATCTTTCCACAGGTAGTAACCGCCCTGCAGGCTGCGGAACCAGAAGTCTTCACCCTCATAATTGATGACCGGAACCGGAAGATAACGATCCTGTCCGCCACGATAAGGTGAGTCGGCATAGATGACCGATGCCCCTACAGAGAGCGGAGCGGCATTGGCGTGCGCCGCCAGTAAATAACAGGGTAAAAGTGCAACAAGCGTCTTAAATTTGAATTGGTTCACAATTTATTCATTCCATAAATATAACAATCAAACAGGAAGTCTAACGTTTTTTTACGGCTGGATTAACTTATATCGAAATCCTTTAAGCAACCAACAGATGAAAGTGGCACCAAAGGTTAAAAACAAGTTAAGTTAAAGCATCACCCATATGAACTCATCTCACAACTGACCCGAATTAGTCATGATCTTCCCCTCATTCGCCCAAACCCATGGAGGAAATTTCCTAGAAGCCATCTACAGTTAGAATTAACAGCAGAGATTTTGTACGAGCAGAGTAACCACAAAAGTTGTGTATCCCGATAAAAAAGATCAGGTTGGCATAAGGGTTGCTGTACTCAACAGAGAATATCTTCCGGGAGCTGCTACACGTCTTAAATTACGCTCCTTACCTGTGCTAAAAACGAAAGGACGGGCATCGCTATGAATATATTCGATCACTATCGTCAGCGTTATGAAGCTGCCAAGGACGAAGAGTTCACACTGCAGGAATTTCTTGCCATCTGTAAGCAGGATCGCAGTGCATACGCCAACGCTGCAGAGCGACTGTTAATGGCTATTGGAGAGCCAGTAATGGTCGACACTGCTCAGGAGCCACGCCTTTCCAGAATATTCTCCAACCGTGTGATGGGACGCTATCCGGCGTTCGAGGAGTTTTACGGCATGGAGGAAGCGATTGAACAGATCGTCTCCTATCTGAAACATGCCGCTCAGGGACTTGAGGAGAAGAAACAGATCCTCTATTTACTGGGTCCGGTGGGTGGCGGTAAATCTTCCCTGGCGGAACGGCTTAAGTCGCTGATGCAGCGGGTGCCCATCTATGTGCTAAGCGCTGACGGTGAACGTAGTCCGGTCAACGATCATCCTCTTTGCCTGTTCAATCCGCAGGAAGACGCGCATATTCTTGAAAAAGAGTATGGCGTGCCGCGCCGTTACCTCGGCACTATCATGTCGCCCTGGGCTGCGAAACGCCTTCACGACTTTGGTGGCGATATTTCGCGGTTCAAAGTCGTAAAAGTCTGGCCGTCGATTCTGGAACAGCTGGCGATCGCCAAAACCGAGCCGGGTGATGAGAACAACCAGGATATCTCTGCGCTGGTGGGTAAAGTGGACATCCGTAAACTGGAAAACCACGCACAAAACGATCCTGATGCCTACGGTTACTCTGGTGCACTCTGCCGCGCGAACCAGGGCATCATGGAATTCGTGGAGATGTTTAAAGCGCCGATTAAGGTGCTGCACCCACTCCTGACAGCAACGCAGGAAGGTAACTACAACGGCACCGAGGGGATTTCGGCGCTGCCGTTTAACGGTATTATTCTGGCGCACTCCAACGAATCAGAGTGGGTGACGTTCCGTAACAACAAGAATAATGAGGCGTTCCTTGACCGTGTTTACATCGTCAAGGTGCCCTACTGCCTGCGGGTCTCTGAAGAGATCAAAATCTACGACAAACTGCTTAATCACAGTGAGCTGGCAACCTCGCCCTGCGCTCCGGGCACGCTGGAAACGCTGGCACGCTTCTCTATCCTGTCACGACTCAAGGATCCTGAGAACTCCAGCATCTACTCCAAAATGCGGGTGTACGATGGTGAGAGCCTGAAAGACACCGACCCTAAAGCGAAGTCCTGGCAGGAGTATCACGACTACGCCGGTGTGGATGAAGGCATGAACGGCCTTTCAACCCGTTTTGCCTTTAAAATCCTGTCGCGGGTATTTAACTTCGATCACGCCGAAGTGGCGGCTAACCCGGTGCACCTGTTCTACGTGCTGGAGCAGCAGATTGAGCGCGAGCAGTTCCCGCAGGATCAGGCGGAGAAATACCTTGAGCACCTCAAAGGCTATCTGATTCCTAAATATGCTGAGTTTATTGGCAAAGAGATTCAGACAGCCTATCTGGAATCCTACTCTGAATATGGTCAGAACATTTTTGACCGCTACGTGACCTATGCCGACTTCTGGATTCAGGATCAGGAGTATCGCGATCCCGATACCGGACAGTTGTTTGACCGTGAGTCGCTCAACGCGGAGCTGGAGAAGATCGAGAAGCCTGCTGGCATCAGTAACCCGAAAGATTTCCGTAACGAGATTGTCAACTTCGTGCTGCGCGCCAGGGCACACAATAACGGCCGCAATCCGAACTGGACCAGTTACGAGAAATTGCGCACCGTGATTGAGAAGAAAATGTTCTCGAATACGGAAGAGTTGCTGCCGGTCATCTCGTTTAATACCAAGACCTCTACCGATGAGCAGAAAAAGCATGATGATTTTGTCGATCGCATGATGGAAAAAGGCTATACCCGCAAACAGGTTCGCCTGCTGTGTGAATGGTATCTGCGTGTGCGTAAATCGTCCTGATAAGAGTCTGTAAGCTTGCCGGTAAGTGATACCGGTCTGACAGGGTCGGGTTCGCCCGGCCTGCTTACAATGTAGTTTGGGGGAATACCATGGCCTATTTCATCGATCGCCGGCTTAACGGCAAAAACAAGAGCGCGGTAAACCGCCAGCGCTTCTTGCGCCGTTATAAGTCGCAAATTAAGCAGTCGATCTCCGAGGCCATCAATAAACGCTCGGTGACCGACGTAAGCAGCGGTGAGTCCGTCTCTATCCCGATTGACGATATCAATGAGCCGATTTTCCATCAGGGGCGCGGCGGTAACCGCCATCGGGTCCATCCGGGCAACGACCATTTTGTGCAGAACGACCGCGTTGAGCGTCCGCAGGGTGGCGGCGGCGGCGGCAGTGGTCAGGGCAATGCCAGTCAGGATGGTGAAGGTCAGGATGAGTTTGTCTTTCAGATATCGAAGGATGAGTATCTTGACCTGCTGTTTGAAGACCTCGCCTTGCCTAACCTGCGTCGTAACCAGCATCGTCAGCTGAATGAGTATAAGACCCACCGGGCCGGCTTCACCTCCAATGGCGTGCCGGCCAATATCAGCGTTGTGCGCTCATTGCAGAACTCACTGGCGCGTCGTACGGCGATGACAGCAGGTAAACGCCGGATGCTGCATGAACTGGAAGAGACGCTGCAGGAAGTTGAGAACGCTGAACCGGCACAACTGCTGGAGGAGGAGCGGCTGCGCAGAGAGATTGCCGAGTTACGGGCGCGCATTGAACGCGTGCCCTTTATCGACACCTTCGATCTGCGCTACAAAAACTTTGAGAAGCGCCCGGAGCCTTCCAGCCAGGCAGTCATGTTCTGTCTGATGGATGTATCCGGTTCAATGGATCAGGCGACTAAGGATATGGCCAAACGCTTCTATATCCTGCTCTACCTGTTCCTGAGCCGCACCTACAAGAATGTCGATGTGGTTTATATCCGCCATCATACGCAGGCTAAAGAAGTCGATGAACAGGAGTTCTTCTACTCTCAGGAGACCGGCGGCACCATCGTTTCCAGTGCGCTGAAACTGATGGATGAGGTGGTGAAAGAGCGTTATGACCCGGCGCAATGGAACATCTATGCAGCACAGGCCTCGGATGGGGATAACTGGGCTGACGACTCACCGCTTTGCCATGAGATTCTGGCGAAGCATATTCTGCCGGTCGTGCGTTACTACAGTTATATCGAGATCACCCGCCGGGCGCATCAGACCCTGTGGCGCGAGTATGAGCATCTGCAGGCGACGTTTGATAACTTTGCCATTGAACATATTCGCGAGCCGGAAGATATCTATCCGGTGTTCCGATCGCTGTTCCATAAACAGGCAACGGAAGCCTGATGCACTAAGCCGGTTAATCACCGGCTTTTTTTATCTGCCGAATAACCTGCTAAAACAGTCTGTTTTCTCCCGCTTGCCTGCCAACCCCCTCATTCTTCACATTAATCTGATTCCATATGCTGTTAAGCAATTCGTATAATACGCATTTTCACAATGACAACTCCTTGATAAAACATTATCTTTCAGAGATAGCATGGATATTTGTCATCAGTTGCCGCATCGTACTGCCATATCTCAGGAGACCGGGTTTGAACCACACTATTGTCTACAGTCTGTTTATCATCGGTTCCGTGCTGGTCGCATCGAGTATTCTGCTCAGCTCTTTCTCATCCCGGCTGGGTATTCCTATTCTGGTTATCTTCCTCGCACTGGGTATGCTGACCGGTATTGATGGTATCGGCGGCATCGCCTTTGATAACTATCCTGCGGCGTATCTGATTTCAAACCTGGCGCTGGCGATCATCCTGCTGGATGGCGGCATGCGAACTAAGGCCAGCTCGTTTAAAGTTGCGCTGGGGCCTGCGCTGTCGCTGGCAACTGTCGGGGTAATGATTACCGCGGGCTTAACCGGCGTAGTGGCGGCCTGGTTATTTAACCTCGATATGATGCAGGGCTTCCTGATTGGCGCCATCATCGGCTCTACGGACGCCGCGGCCGTCTTCTCTCTGCTGGGTGATAAAGGCCTGAATGAGCGCGTCAGCTCCACGCTGGAGATTGAGTCGGGCAGCAATGACCCGATGGCGGTGTTTCTGACCATCACCCTGATTGAGATGATCGAGCAGGGCCGTAGCGGCCTTGACTGGATGTTCCTGGTGCATCTGGTGCAGCAGTTTGGTCTGGGTATTGTGTTAGGCCTGGGCGGCGGCTGGGCGCTGCAGCAGCTGATTAACCGCATCAGTCTGGCCCCAGGGCTTTATCCGCTGCTGGCGCTGAGCGGCGGCATTCTGGTGTTCGCCCTGACCACGGTGTTAGAGGGCAGTGGTATCCTTGCGGTCTATCTGTGCGGCTTTTTACTGGGCAACAGCCCGATTCGGAACCGGCATGGCATTCTGCAGACCTTTGATGGGATGGCGTGGCTGAGCCAGATTGGCATGTTCATCGTGCTGGGGCTACTGGTGACGCCGTCTGATTTATGGCATATCGCGGTGCCGGCGATGATCCTCTCGCTATGGCTGATTCTGGTGGCGCGCCCGTTATCGGTGTTTATTGGGCTGCTGCCGTTCCGCAGCTTCACCACGCGCGAACGTTTTTTTATCAGCTGGGTCGGCTTACGCGGTGCGGTGCCGATTATCCTCGCGGTCTTCCCGATGATGGCCGGATTAGAGAACGCCTCGCTCTATTTTAATATCGCCTTCTTCGTGGTGCTGGTCTCCCTGATGTTGCAGGGCACCTCGCTGGGCTTTGCGGCGAAAAAAGCCAAAGTGGTGGTGCCGCCCACCGCCTCGCCGATCAGCCGTGTCGGCCTGGATATTCATCCGGAAAATCCGTGGGAGCAGTTTGTTTATCAGCTCAGCGCTGACAAGTGGTGCGTGGGTGCCGCACTGCGTGACCTGCAGATGCCGCGCGAGACCCGCATCGCCGCCCTCTTCCGTGACAATGTGCTGATGCACCCAAACGGCGGGACACGGCTGAAAGAGAACGACGTCATCTGCGTGATTGGTCGTGAGCGCGATCTTCCGGCGCTGGGCAAGATGTTCAGCCAGTCACCGCCTGTTTCGCTCGATCAGCGCTTCTTTGGTGACTTTATTCTGGATGCCGAGGCCCGCCTGCGCGACGTTGCGCAGATTTACGGACTCGAGCTGGATGAGAGCACTAACGATCAGCAGTCACTGGGGCAACTGGTGCTGGCAATGCTGGGCGGCTCGCCGGTCGTCGGCGATCAGGTGGAGTGGAATCAGCTGACCTGGACCGTCGCAGAGAAAGAGGATAACCGCATCGTGAAGATTGGTGTCCGTCCGGCTGAAGAGAAGGAATAATCCTAATCATTCAGCCACGTTATTTTCTCTCAGTGCGCTAAGCTTAACTGTCTATGCCAGTTAAAACGGGAGAAATGAATGGGACACGTGGTTAAAATTGGTCGTTATGAGATTGTAGATGCCGATCTTGACAGTGAGAACGCCGACACCGTCAGTATCCCCTGTCACACCAATCCCGGCTTAATTACCCAACTCGATGGCTGGGATCGTGATACCAGCGTACCGGCCTGGATTGACGGGGAGCCAGTGAATCTGCAGATTGGCCACTATGATAAACAGCAGGACCGCTGGATTTTAAAGAAACCTGCCTGAGCCACTATCACTACCGCCAGTCATATGATTTGGCGGTAATTCCTAAAAAGCGTCTTAAACAGTTTGGTTATAACCGACCTCTTCCTTATTTTATTCAATAAAAACCCGCAGTTAGCGATTTAAAACTTTAATCACTTTTGATGTTTTCAGATTTTTTCCGTATTAACTCTGTCAAATAACTCCTGCATACTCATTCTCAATGCTGCAACATTTCGTGAGTACCATCACGCTTTAATCGTTACCTTTTTTGCAGCTGCACTGGCTGTACTGACTGCAACAGACTGAAAATTATTTTTTAATTTTTCAGAGGCCCACTCCTGAGCGCGTATTTGATTCTGATCAGGCCATCTTTTACTTGAGAAAGAGAGCAGGTTTTATGGCAAGTACATTGATAATGAATAGCCCGAGCCGCTCGTGGAGCGGAACGCGTAAAAATATCATCGTGAAATTCGCCCTGAGTTTTTCCGATCTGATTGCACTTAACCTGGCGCTGTTTTTATCTGCCGCGACGATACAGGGTATTTGGGGCGAGCTGGATACCTTTATTCCACCGCATCAGATTGAATATCGTTTTGTGGCGCAGTTTATTATGTCAGTTATGTGTACCGGCTGGTTCTGGGTACGACTGCGCCATTATACCTATCGCAAACCCTTCTGGTTTGAGCTGAAAGAGATCGTTAAAACATTATTTGTTTTCTCGCTGCTCGACCTGGCGCTTATCGCCTTCTCTAAATGGGACTTCTCCCGCATGGTGTGGGTCTTCAGCTGGACATATGCCCTGCTGCTGCTGCCGCTGATGCGCGCTCTGGTTAAACGTGCCATTAACAAGGCGGGCCAGTGGCAGAAAGAGACCATCATTATCGGTTCCGGCCGCAACGCCACTGAAGCGTATGCGGCGCTGCAGAGTGAAGAGATCCTGGGCTACAACGTGCAGGCCTTTATCTCGGTGGATGATGTTCCGGCTCAGCAGAGCGTGAATGGTGTGCCAGTGATCACCTGGAAAGATATTAACTGGCAGACCATTGACCGTGACAACGTGCAGTTTATTGTTGCTATGGAATATGAGCAGCAGCCGATGCGCGATCGCTGGCTGAAGTTCCTGTCGAAGATGAACTGCCGGTCAGTTTCGGTGATCCCGACGCTGCGCGGCGTGCCACTTTACGGCACGGACATGTCTTTCATCTTCAGTCATGAAGTGATGATCCTGCGCGTCAGTAATAACCTGGCGAAACACTCTTCCCGTTTCATGAAGCGTGCCTTTGATATTGTCGTCGCGTCGATGCTGCTGCTGTTCCTTGGCCCAATCTTCGCCCTGCTATGCTATATGGTGAAGCGTGACGGCGGGAATGCAATTTATGGTCACGAGCGTGTGGGCCAGAATGGCAAAAAATTCAAATGTCTGAAATTCCGTTCCATGGTGACCAATTCCAAAGAGGTGCTGGAGAAATTGCTGGCGACCAGTGAAGAGGCCCGGATGGAGTGGGAAAAAGATTTCAAACTGAAGAATGACCCGCGCGTGACCCGGATTGGCAGCTTCCTGCGTAAAACCAGCCTCGATGAATTGCCGCAGCTGTGGAACGTGATTCGTGGTGAGATGAGTCTGGTCGGCCCGCGTCCGGTCATCGAAGCTGAACTGGAGCGTTATGCCGGTGACGTCGACTACTACCTGATGGCCAAGCCAGGCATGACCGGCCTCTGGCAGGTCAGCGGACGTAACGATATCGACTATGATACCCGCGTCTATTTTGACTCCTGGTATGTTAAAAACTGGGCGCTCTGGACCGATATCGCGATCCTGTTCAAAACCGCAGGCGTGGTGCTACGCCGCGACGGTGCTTACTAAGAAAGACCCTGCGATGCCTGTTTACAGCAGGCATCGCACTTTCCGCACGACTTCCTCTATCTTTTTTGCCTCTGAATCATTACCCTCTGCGCTCGTTTTTTAACAGAACGTTTACCCTCTGGTTGTTATGCAAAAATTTACTCTGCTGTTATTAAGCCTGGTGCTGCTGGCACCTTTAGGCATCGATCTCTATTTGCCCACGCTGCCGCAAATCGCAGAAGGGCTGGATACGCCGGTCTCACTGGTACAGACCACCATTCCCCTGTTTCTGCTGGTGATGGGACTGGGACAACTGGTGACCGGTCCGCTGGTGGACAACTATGGCCGTAAGCCGATTGCCCTGCTGGGGCTGGGGCTCTACATCACCGGCAGCGCCATCGCCGCTACCGCGACCTCATTTCCGCTGTTCGTCGTGGCCCGTCTGGTGCAGGGCTGTGGCGTCTGCTGCAGCGCGGTAGTCGCCTTTAGCGGCGTGCGTGACCGACTCAGCGGTGATGATGCCGCCCGCGCCTATGGCTTCCTGAACGGCGCACTGAACATCGTCCCGGCTCTGGCCCCGCTGCTGGGCGGACTGCTGGCCAGCGCCTTCGACTGGCGCGCGCCATTCTGGTTCCTCTGCGCCTACGGCGTGCTGATTACGCTGCTGGTGATTATCTGGCTGCCGGAGACACGTCCGGCGGATACGCTGCGGGTGAAAGGCTTGCCGATTAAGCAGTACGCTGAAATCCTGCGTCAGCCGCGCTTCCTGGCCTTCGCCTTTGCCAATGCCGGTGCGCTGGGTATGGTGCTGACCTATGTGTCGCTGGCACCGCAGGTGTTAATGACCGAAGGCGGGCTGACGCCGATCCAATTCTCCTTTGCGTTTGGCGCTAACGGTTTCTGGATCATGTTTGTCAGCACGTTCGTGAATAAAGCGATTCGTAAAGCGGGTCGACCATTCTGTCTGGCGATGGGATTCTTCACCATGCTGCTGGGCGCGGTGCTGCTGGTGGCAGGGATGCAGATTTTCCCGGCGGAGATGCAGACGCACTGGGCGCTCTACATGTTCCCGGTCGCCGTGTCGGTGGCAGGACTGGCCTTTACGGTGGGGCCGGCCACCAGCTATGCGCTGGAGCCCTATCAGCAACAGGCGGGCGTGGCGTCCGCCCTGCAGGGCTTTATTCAGATGGCCGGTGGTGCGGCAGGCAGCCTGGTGATCGTCGCGCTGCCGGTGGCGGAGAAGCTGTCGCTGAGTCTGATGATGCTGCTGGGTGCAGCGCTGGCCTTTATCGCCTGGCGCTGCAGCAGAAAGATGCGCGGTAGCCTGACCGCGCTTAAATAACCGTGACCGGGACGCGGGGTGCCAGCGCGCACATCAGCTCGTACCCTACCGTTCCGGCCGCTTTTGCCACCTGATCGATTTTCACCTGCTCACCCCACAGCTCAACAGATGAGCCGATGCCCGCCTGCGGACAGGGGGTTAAATCCACCGTAATCATATCCATGGAAACCGCGCCAACCACCTGTGTCATCACGCCATCGACGCAGACCTGCGTGCCCGTCGGGGCATGGCGCGGATAGCCATCGGCGTAACCACAGGCTACGACGCCAATCCGCTGCGCTGTGCTGGCGTGATAACGGTAGCCGTAACCGACGCCATCGCCCGCCTGTAACTGCTGAACCGCAATAATCTCACTGCTCAGGGTCATCACTGGCTTCAGGCCGCTGCCGGCAATGTCCTGCCAGTCACCGCTGGGCGACGCGCCGTACAGAATAATACCGGGCCGGACCCAGTCAAAATGCGCTTCAGGATGCCATAAGGTGCAGGCGGAATTCGAAAGCGACCGTGGGCAGTTCAGCCCCTCGGACGCCTGCTCAACACGCTGCAGCGGTGCAATCAGGCCCTGCGGATTTTCGGCATCGGCAAAATGGGCCATCAGTGTCATCTCACCGACATTGCTCAGCGCCCGCAATTTCTGCCAGGCGCCAGAAACCTGCTCCGGGCGAAAGCCCAGCCGGTTCATGCCGCTGTTCATTTTGAGATAGATATCAACCGGCGCAGAGAGGCTGGCACTGGCCAGCGCCTTGATTTGCCAGTTACTGTGTACGCTGGTCGTCAGGCGATAGCGGTCAATCAGCTGCAGATCCTCTGGCTGGAAAAAGCCCTCCAGCAGCAGAATCGGTTTTTTCCAGCCCTGCTCGCGCAGCAGAATGGCTTCTTCCATATTAAGCAGCGCAAAGCCGTCGGTGGCAGATAACGCTTCGCGTACGCGATCAATGCCATGGCCATAAGCATTGGCTTTCACCACTGACCAGACGCGGGATGCGGGTGCCGCCTGGCGAACAACAGTCAGGTTATGACGAAGCGCCTGCTGGTTAATGGTAGCGACAATCGGACGTGACATCCTTTCTCTCCCTGAATACTTAACGAGTTGCGTTGGCGTTACGCAGCGGCGATGAGGTCGCCGCGAAACCGGGTAAGTAGCGGAACACCGCTAAGTCATCCGCCGCAATGGCTGGCTTTTTACCGGAGATGAGATCGGCCAGCAACTGACCAGAACCACACGCCATCGTCCAGCCCAGCGTACCGTGACCGGTATTAAGATAAAGATTTGAGAGTGGCGTGGCACCGACAATCGGCGTACCGTCCGGCGTCATCGGACGCAGACCGGTCCAGAAACTCGCCTGCGCGAGATGACCGCCTTCAGGATAGAGATCACTGACCACCATCTCCAGCGTTTCCCGCCGCGCTTCGGTGAGTCTGGTGTTAAAACCAACAATTTCCGCCATCCCGCCGACGCGGATACGATCGTCAAACCGGGTCACCGCCACTTTGTAGGTCTCATCCAGAATCGTCGAAACCGGTGCAGCCTCAGGATTTTTAATCGGAATAGTGAGTGAGTAGCCTTTCAGCGGATAGACCGGAATATCAATGACGTTTTTCAGCAGTGCGGTCGAGTAGGAACCAAAGGCCACTACATAGCTGTCTGCCTTGATGATCTCCTCGCCGCACTTCACACCATAAATGCGATTGCCATCGCGCAGCAGGTGATCGACCGGGGTGTTAAAGCGGAAAACCACGCCCGCCTCTTCGGCCATTTTTGCCAGCCGCTGCGTAAAGAGCTGGCAGTCACCGGTTTCATCGTTAGGCAGGCGCAGTCCACCAGTGAGTTTATGCTGGGTTGCCGCCAGCGCTGGTTCCACGCGAGACAGCTCATGCGCCTCCAGCAGCTCATAGGGCACGCCCGCGTCGCGCAGTACCGCAATATCTTTACTGGCGCTGTCGAACTGCTGCTGCGTGCGGAAAAGCTGCAATGTGCCGCCCTGACGACCCTCATAGGCGATGCCGGTCTCAGCGCGCAACGCTTTCAGACAGTCACGACTGTATTCGGCAATCCGCACCATGCGGCTTTTGTTCTGCTGATAGTGGTTGATGTCGCAGTTGCGCAGCATGTGCCACATCCACTCCAGCTGGAAACTGCTGCCATCAAGCCGGATAGCCAGCGGCGCGTGGCGCTGGAACATCCACTTCACCGCTTTCAGCGGCACGCCAGGCGCCGCCCAGGGTGCGGCATACCCCGGTGAGATTTGACCCGCATTGCCTGCGCTGGTCTCCATCGCGGCAGCGGGCTGACGATCGATGACGGTAACCTGATGTCCGGCACGCGCCAGATACCAGGCGCTTGCCACGCCAACCACACCACTTCCAAGAATGACTACGTGCATAGCTCCCCCACCCGGCATATAAAAGCATAATTCACTGTTCAGCAGATGATAGTCAGCGGATTTACACAGCGGACACCACCCCATAAATTCAGCATCTATTTCACATCTTTTTCACTTTTCAGGTAACTAAAATCTTGTCGCACGGCCAATTTCAGCGCTTTATGCGCCTTAATCCATAAACACAGAAATAAATGACAACGAATGCAGTTAAATCTGCGCATGGCAGGAGAATCATTCAACCCCATACATTCTGCTTATAAACAGGATGATATTCCGCGCTTTGAAATAACGTTCGAATTAAAGGCTATTAAATTCTCTGCCGCACCTGTCTTAATGATTTTGTGCCAAAGAATTCGTTTGAGTTCGCATTTCGGATAAGCGACAGTGGGCTATCATTGTTGTGTTCGCTCAGTTTTTTTCGGGTTCCCTTTTTCAGGATGAAGCCTTAAATAACCAGAACGGGTTGTCTTTCGGGTCAGCCGGTTTGCAAAAAAGAGGTGCGCTATGACGACAATCTTTGACGAAGCCATCAGAGACAGCAAACGACTCAATGACGGACCAGACTGGACATTCGAACTGCTTGATGTCTATTTAGCAGAGATAGACCGGGTTGCTAAACTCTACCGGCTTGATACCTACCCGCACCAGATTGAAGTGATTACCTCAGAACAGATGATGGATGCCTATTCCAGCGTTGGCATGCCCATTAACTATTCACACTGGTCATTCGGTAAAAAGTTTATCGAGACCGAGCAGCGCTATAAGCATGGTCAGCAGGGTCTGGCCTATGAAATCGTTATCAACTCAAACCCCTGCATCGCCTATCTGATGGAAGAGAACACCATGACCATGCAGGCGCTGGTGATGGCGCATGCCTGCTATGGCCATAACTCCTTCTTCAAAAATAACTATCTGTTCCGCAGCTGGACCGATGCCGGCTCGATTGTCGATTACCTGCTGTTCGCCAAAAACTATATCAGTGACTGCGAAGAGCGTTATGGCGTCGAAGAGGTCGAGCGACTGCTCGACTCCTGCCATGCCCTGATGAATTATGGCGTCGATCGCTATAAACGCCCGCAGAAAATCTCCCTTCAGGAGGAGAAAGCGCGGCAGAAAAGCCGTGAAGAGTATCTGCAGAGCCAGGTGAATACGCTATGGCGAACGCTGCCACGGCGTGAGAAAGAGACAGTGGCTTTTGAAGCGGCACGCTACCCTTCTGAGCCGCAGGAAAACCTGCTCTATTTTATGGAAAAAAATGCCCCGCTGCTGGAGTCCTGGCAGCGTGAGATCCTGCGCATTGTGCGCAAGGTGAGCCAGTATTTCTATCCGCAGAAGCAGACGCAGGTAATGAATGAAGGCTGGGCGACGTTCTGGCACTACACCATCCTTAATCACCTGTACGATGAAGGCAAAGTGTCGGAACGCTTTATGATGGAGTTCCTGCACAGTCACACCAACGTCGTTTATCAGCCGCCCTATAACAGTCAGTGGTACAACGGCATCAACCCTTATGCGTTAGGGTTTGCGATGATGCAGGATATCAAGCGGATCTGTCAGTCACCGACTGAAGAGGATCGTTACTGGTTCCCGGATATCGCCGGCTCCGACTGGCTGGAAACGCTGCATTTTGCGATGCGTGAGTTTAAGGATGAAAGTTTTATCAGCCAGTTCCTGTCGCCGAAAGTGATGCGTGATTTCCGTCTCTTCACCGTACTGGATGATGACCGCAACAACTATCTGGAGATCGCCGCTATCCACGATGAGGCAGGCTATCGCGCCATTCGGCAGCAGCTCTCTGCACAGTACAACCTGAGTAATCTTGAGCCTAATATTCAGGTCTACAACGTCGATCTGCGTGGCGATCGTTCACTGACTCTGCGCTATGTGCCACAGAGCCGTACGCCGCTCGATAAGAGTCGTCGCGAGGTGCTGAAGCATGTACATCGTCTGTGGGGATTTGATGTAATCCTGGAACAGCAGAACGAAGATGGCAGCGTCGAATTGCTGGATCGTAATCCGCCACGCGGTTCATCGCTCTGATGGGCTAAAAACAAAAAACCGGACGCGATGTCCGGTTTTTTTTATCGTTTATTGCCGAGGTCGTCTGGCAGGTTCTTCTGCATGCTGTGCCAGATTTCGCCGCTGCGGCGGCCATAGTTGCGCACCACCTCTACAATCTCATCCTGTCCTGGCTCTTTGTCGCACAAGGCCAGAAGAGTCAGATAGAAATCCCGCGCAACCTGGCGCGCTTCCGCACTGGAAAAGTAGTGACGACCCACTCGGGTATAGAGGCCTTTCAGGCCGTTGAGAATCAGACCGTAAATCGGATTGCCTGATGCAAATGCCAGACCGCGAAACACCCGGTAGTCGAGCTCGGTATAAGCATCCGCCTGATCGGCCGCGGCACTTACCGTTTCCAGCACTTCACGCGCTTTGTCCGGATGATGGCGCAGCGCACGGCTGATAAAAATCGATGAAATGTTGCTGCGGACTGACAGCAGGTTGTCAATCAGCACCGGCACACTGTCGTGATCGAGGCGGGCGAGCGTTTCCAGAATATTAAGGCCGGAGGTCTCCCAGAAATCGTTCACGCGCGTCGGTTTGCCGTGCTGAATCGTCAGCCAGCCGTCACGTGCCAGACGCTGCAGCACTTCACGCAATGTGGTGCGCGTTACCCCAATCAATTCAGAAAGCTCACGCTCAGCAGGAAGAATCGATCCGGGCGGAAAGCGACTGTTCCAGATGCTTTCAATAATATACTCTTCAGCAAATCCCGCTGGACTCTGAGCCTTTATAACCATAGCAATGTGTTCTCGTTGCTTTTCTAATCATGATGGGGACTCATCATACCAGACGCCCTATAGCGGATATAGCCTGCGTAACCATTTAAACCTGGCGCGGGCGCATATTTCAGACTGGCTGACGGCGAACGCTGCTGTTATAAGACGATGGCCGGATGCACGCTTTTCTGCGCCGGAACATTCAGTCTCAAAAGCAGCAAAAAATCATCCTGAAAGCACAGTATGCGGGTTCCGGATGGCCTGCACTTGCCGTTTCGCTTTCTGCCAATTGCAGCCGGGTTTTTCTCAACGTCGACATCCTGGCGCTGTTAACTGAGCAGGCATCAGCTTGAAGACCTCCGCTTATCCTCCTGTAACCTGCTCTGGATCAGAATCAGGTCATGTTTGCACACGATTTTTCCCTGTCCCTGGCTGGTTTGCCCGCGCTTTTGGTTTACACTGCGTGGCATTAACGTTTACAGGGAATGCAATATGTTGCGATATCTGAATCAATGTTCTCGTGGTCGGGGAGCCTGGTTATTACTGGCACTGACGGCGCTTGCACTGGAACTGACGGCACTCTTCTTTCAGCACGTGATGGGATTAAAGCCCTGCGTGATGTGTATTTATGAACGTAATGCGCTGTTTGGTGTGCTGGGCGCGGGTCTGGTCGGTGCGATTGCGCCGAAATCACCGCTGCGTCTGGGCGCTCTGGCGTTATGGATCTACAGTGCCTGGGAGGGCCTGCGTCTCTCTTATGAACATACGATGATTCAGCTGCATCCAAACCCGTTTACGACCTGTGATTTTGCTGCCCGTTTTCCCAGCGGGTTACCGCTGGATAAGTGGCTGCCGTCGGTGTTTCTGGCCAGCGGCGACTGTGCAGAACGCAGCTGGACTTTCCTGACGCTCAGCATGCCGCAGTGGATGATTGGGGTGTTTGCTGGTTATCTGCTGGTCGCCGTGCTGGTACTGATTGCTCAGCCTTTCAAACCTAAGCGTCGCGATCTCTTTGGTCGCTGACACGAAACGTGCTGAGATCAAAAAAGGCTGCCACTGGCAGCCTTTTTACGTTTCAGATGATGCCGTGGCGTTTAGCCATTGCGATCGGGGCGATCAATAATATGATCTTCCCAGTCCCGCACTTCACTCTCCCGCACCGCAATATAACGCACCGAAATTCGCTGCGCATGCATCGCGGTTTTCGAACCGGCCCGCAGCGGATGCCAGACTGGCAATCCTTTGCCCTCACCCAGCAACCGGTAGGCGCAGGTGCGCGGCAGCCAGTTGAAGGTGGTCAGATTTTCGCGCGTCAGCTTGATGCAATCCTCTTCTAATTCGAAGCGGCGCTCATAGTTACGGCACTGGCAGGTTTTAATATTGAGCTGATTGCAGGCGACGTTGGTGAAGTAAATCTCATCCGTGTCAGCGTCCTGCAACTTGTTCAGGCAACACTGGCCACAACCATCACACAAGGATTCCCATTCCTCATCGCTCATTTGTGCCAGGCGTTTTTGTTGCCAGAAAGGGGTGTCAGTCATGATGATTTGTCCGGGTTGTGCCTGAAACGCACCTTATAAAGCCTATGCTGCGGTGATGCAAGTTTTTAGAGTACGCGCGTGCTAATGCCGTGACCCGCCAGCGACACTTCCAGCTTGTCACCCGAGCGCATCGGACCCACACCCTCAGGTGTCCCGGTCAGAATGACATCGCCTGCACGCAGCGTAAAATAGTGGCTCATATGAGCAATCAGCGGCAGAATTTTATGAATCATATCGGCGGTGTTGCCGTGCTGACGCACTTCTCCGTTTACCACCAGCTTAAGCTCGACATTCTGTGGATCATCACTGAATTCGGCTACCGGGATGAAACCGGAGATGGGACAGGCGTTATCAAAGCCTTTTGATTTTTCCCATGGCTGGCCCGCTTTTTTCAGCCCGGACTGCAGTTCGCGCAGCGTCAGATCCAGCGCCACACCATAGCCTGCAATCGCCTTAGCCACGTGTTCTTCACTCGCCTGTTTCAGCGTTGCACCAATCAACACCGCCAGTTCAACTTCGTGATGAACTTCGCCAAAAGCGTCGGGAATGGAGAGCGGCTGGCGCAAATCACACAGCGCCGTTTCCGGTTTGATAAAGATCACCGGCTCGGTTGGCGTCGCACTGCCCATCTCTTTAATGTGTTTTGCATAATTACTGCCGACGCAAACCACTTTGCTGACCGGAAAATCTAACAGAGCGCCTTGCCAGTTATGATGCTGATACATGCTCATCCCCTGTTCAGGTTAGGTGTGATGCCAGCGCGGCTGGCGGGTTGATGTTTGCTGATGCATTGATCGAAATGCCAGCAACAGAGCGTGATAATAAGATCCTTTTAACCATTCGGGGTGCGGAATTTGTCAAAAAGCGTAAACGATGCCCCTGGCATGCTGAATAATCGTACAAATAAGGTATGAGAATGTGGACTGGGTATTTAAACAGGGGTGAAACAGATAAGCTGCGCCGTTAATTTTGCGCAGCTTCAGAGCAATATTAACCCTGCAGTATCGCACCAACAGGATTTATATTTACAGAAGAATCCGAGTTAAACTTTTTTATCGGCCTCTAAATGAATTTTTAGCAGACTTTCAATCGGCGGTGGAAGCTGTAAATAATAACCCTGCTCGCTCAATCCCTGCTTAACTTTATTGATATCCGCATTAGCCAGCCTGTCGCGGCCCGCCAGCTTTAGCACCATCGCCAGCTGCGGCTTGCCAAATCCTTTCAGCAATTCTTCCGGAACGCGCGAGAAATCGTCCTTTTTTTCAACATAGAGATAAGTCTGGTCACGTAACGGGCTTCTGTAGATCACACAAAACATATTTTTTACTCGAATTAACCGGCGTTGAGGCTTGTCTGAATATAGCTGTAACTATAACATGCTTGCAGAACTTCGAATATTCACCGTTAGCGCTTCAGCGATGATTTTATCATCGTCAGGTTAACGGTAGTGAAAACAGGACTGAGTCGGGACAGATGTCGCAAACGCCAATCGAATTCAAAGGTAGCAGTTTCACCCTGTCTGTCGTCCATTTGCATCACCATGACCCTGCGGTGATTCGCAAGGCACTCCAGGACAAGATTGACCAGGCTCCCGATTTCCTGAAAAACGCCCCGGTGGTGCTTAACGTCGCTACATTGAGTGCCGATGTTAACTGGAAACAGCTGCAGCAGGCGATTCTTGCTACCGGCTTGCGCATTGTCGGCGTAAGCGGCTGCAAAGATGAAGCACTGAAACGCATGATCGTGCGTGCAGGGCTGCCGGTACTGGCAGAAGGCAAAGAGGCCAGGCCGCGCGCCGAGGCACCGCAGCCGGCCCCCACTCCTGAACCGCAGCCGGTTGTAACCGAGACGGCAGCAGCGAAAACCCGCATCGTGAACACGCCGGTGCGCTCAGGCCAGCAGATTTATGCGCGTGACGCCGACTTAATTATCACCAGCAGCGTCAGTGCCGGTGCCGAACTGGTCGCCGATGGCAACATTCATATTTATGGCATGATGCGCGGTCGCGCCCTGGCAGGTGCCAGCGGCGACCGCAACTGCCAGATTTTCTGTACTAACCTGGCGGCCGAGCTGGTCTCGATTGCCGGGGAGTACTGGATCATGGATCAGATCCCACAAGAATTTTTTGGTAAAGCCGCGCGCCTGTGCCTGCAGGATGGCGCGCTGACTATCCAGACACTTAATTAGGCCCCTTTTCTTTTGTTAAGGAAATCAACATTTATGGCACGCATTATTGTAGTTACATCCGGTAAAGGGGGCGTTGGTAAGACCACGTCAAGCGCGGCCATCGCCACCGGTTTAGCGCAGAAAGGCAAAAAGACGGTCGTTATCGACTTTGATATCGGTCTGCGTAACCTGGATTTGATCATGGGCTGTGAGCGCCGTGTGGTCTACGACTTCGTTAACGTTATCCAAGGCGATGCCACGCTCAACCAGGCGCTGATTCGCGACAAACGCACTGAGCAGCTCTACATTCTGCCTGCATCGCAGACCCGCGATAAAGATGCGCTGACCCGTGAAGGTGTTGAGAAAGTCCTGAACGATTTAGCCGCAATGGAGTTCGATTTCATCGTCTGCGATTCACCGGCAGGGATTGAAACGGGCGCACTGATGGCGCTCTACTTTGCTGATGAAGCCATCATCACCACCAACCCGGAAGTCTCTTCTGTCCGCGACTCCGACCGCATCCTCGGCATCATCTCCTCTAAATCCCGCCGCGCTGAAAACAGTCAGGACCCGGTGAAGGAGCATCTGCTGCTGACCCGTTATAACCCTGGCCGGGTAAACCGTGGCGATATGCTGAGCATGGAAGATGTGCTGGAAATTCTGCGCATTCCTCTGGTCGGCGTGATCCCTGAAGATCAATCGGTGTTACGTGCCTCTAACCAGGGCGAGCCGGTGATTCTTGACGGCGAATCTGATGCTGGCAAAGCCTATGCCGATACCGTTGAACGGTTACTCGGTGAAGTACGCCCCTTCCGCTTTATCGAAGAAGAGAAGAAGGGTTTCCTGAAACGCCTGTTCGGGGGATAAACCATGGCATTACTTGATTTCTTTTTATCCCGGAAGAAGAACACTGCCAACATAGCCAAGGAACGGCTGCAGATTATCGTGGCAGAACGGAGAAGGGGCGACAGTGAGCCCCACTATCTTCCGCAACTTAAGCGCGACATTCTGGAAGTGATTTGCAGATATGTGAAGATCGATCCGGAAATGGTCACGGTACAGCTCGATCAGAAAGGTGATGACATCTCGATTCTGGAGCTGAACGTCACGCTGCCGGAAACGGATGAAGTGACTAAATGACGCTGACCGTTTCCTGAATTTCCCCTGCGCAGTGGCAGGGGAAATTTAACCGGTTAACAACCCGCAAGAATCTCCTCAATGCCGGGTTTCAGCAGTTCGCCCCGCCATCCGGTAAGTAGTTCCGGCTGACGTCCCTGTGGCTTCAGGCCCCAGTGCAGGCTTAACACCTGATTAATCTGACGTCGTGACGCCAGTAACTCCTGACTGAATCCGCTCTGCTCGCTCACCTGCTGTACCAGCGCCTTCATTGCCTTAAACACCTGCTTGTAGTGCGGATGGTCGATCAGATTGCCCAGCGGAGCCGGCAGTTCATTCTCATCAAGCGCCTCTGCTTCAGCTACCAGCGCCACCAGCGTTTTGCCATGGAAACGGATTTCGTGGCCTGACAGCCCCAGATGATCCAGCTCACCCAGAGAGCCAGGCATAAAGCGCGCCACTTTCCACAGATGCTCTTCGCGCACCACAAAATTAACCGCCATATCCTTTTCACGCGCCAGCTTCAGACGCCAGGCCGCCAGCCGTTGCAGTGCTGCCAGCTGACGCGGACGTAGTTGCCAGGCGTTGGTGATATCCCGCCAGGCTTCATCCGGTGCCACACTGTCGAGACGGCGCTGACACAGGTTATCGCACTCACTGAGTGCCGCCGCCATGTTGCCGGCCTCTTCCGTGTTGAACATCAGCTGACGGGCAATCGGCAGCAGATAGTGAACGTCCGCTGCCGCATACTCGCACTGACGCTGGGTCAGAGGGCGAGCCAGCCAGTCGGTACGTGATTCACTTTTATCCAGCTCGACCTGCGTGAAATGCGCCACCATGGAAGCAAAGCCCCAGGAGAGAGGCTGGCCGGAGAAGGCTGCCAGAATCTGGGTGTCGATCATCGGCGTCGGCAGCACGCCGAAACGGTGCAGGAAGACTTCCAGATCTTCTCCCCCGGCATGCAGGAATTTAGTCACGCTGGTGTCGGTCAGTAGCGCAATAAAGGGTGACCAGTCACGGATATTCAGCGGGTCAATCAGCACCAGCTGGTGATCGTCGAACAGCTGGATCAGGCCAAGCTGAGGGTAGTAGGTGCGAGTGCGGACGAATTCGGTGTCCAGTGCTACCGCTGCATGCTGGCGGGCTTTCTGGCACACGTCAGCCAGTTGTTCATCCTGGTCAATAAGGGAATAGTTCACGTCTGATTTCCACCGCAGCCAACAACGCGCGGCGCTCCATGTTAAACACAATAAAAACGCCGGACATGCCGGCGTTCAACCTCGATTCTTATACAGATTCAGTTCGCGCCGGGCTTCGCCTCGTCGCGCAGCTCACGCCGCAGGATCTTGCCCACATTGGTTTTCGGTAGCTCATCACGGAACTCAATGATTTTTGGCACCTTGTAACCGGTCAGCTGGCGTCGACAGTGATCGAGCACCTCTTCTTTGGTCAGCGACGCCTCTTTTTTCACGATGCAGACTTTTACCGCTTCGCCTGACAGATCGCTGGGTACGCCAATTGCCGCGGCTTCACGCACTTTCGGGTGCTGCATCAGTACATCTTCGATCTCATTCGGATAGACATTAAAGCCTGATACCAGAATCATATCTTTTTTGCGGTCTACGATGCGAATAAACCCTTCCTCGTCAACGGTAACAATATCACCGCTGTGGAGCCAGCCATTTTTCAGCACTTCCGCTGTCGCTTGCGGATGCTGCCAGTAGCCCAGCATCACCTGCGGGCCGCTGATACAGAGTTCGCCCGGCTCCCCCGGCGGCACTTCGTTTCCGGCATCATCCAGAATGCGTACGTCGGTTGAAGGAACCGGCAGGCCGATACTGCCCGTGTGACAGTTGATGTCATACGGATTGACGGATACCAGCGGCGAACATTCGGTCAGGCCGTAGCCTTCCAGCAGATAGTGTCCGGTAAGCTTTTCCCAGCGCTCAGCTACCACTTTCTGCACCGCCATTCCGCCACCCGCAGAGAGACGCAGCGTTGAAAAATCGAGTTTATTGAACTGCTCATCGTTGAGCAGCGCGTTAAACAGCGTGTTCACGCCGGTAATCGCTGTAAACGGCACTTTACCCAGCTCCTTAACGAAGCCGGGAATATCGCGGGGATTGGTGATCAGCAGATTCTGGCCGCCAAGCTCCAGGAAGAGCAGGCCATTCACGGTTAAAGCAAAGATGTGGTAAAGCGGCAGCGCGGTGACCACAAATTCTTTTCCGTCACGCAGCACTTTGCCGTAGGTCGCGCGGGTCTGCTCCAGGTTCGCCTGCATGTTGCGATGGGTCAGCATCGCCCCTTTCGCCACGCCGGTGGTGCCACCGGTGTATTGCAGGAAGGCGAGATCGTCATTCGAGACCGTCGGTCGCTGATAATTGAGCGTGGCACCCACTTCCAGTACCTGGCGAAACGAAATGGCGCCCGGCAAATGGTATTTCGGCACCAGCTTCTTCACATACTTAACGATAAAGTTAACCAGTGTGGCTTTGATCGGTGCCAGCTGATCGCCCATCCGGGTCAGGATGACATGCCGCACAGCGGTTTCCGCCACCACTTTTTCCAGCGTATGCGCAAAATTTGAGACGATCACGATGGCGCTGGCTCCACTGTCATTGAGCTGATGCTTCAGCTCACGCGGCGTGTAGAGCGGATTCACGTTGACCACCACCATACCGGCACGCAGCACACCAAACAGGGCCACCGGATACTGCAGTAAGTTAGGCATCATCAGCGCCACCCGGTCACCTGCTTTCAGGCCCAGCTGGTGCTGGAGATAAGCAGCAAAGGCACGGCTCTTCTCTTCCAGCTGACGATAACTCATCTTCTGACCCATGTTCAGGAACGCGGGTTGATCGGCGTAGCGTTTTGCGGCCTGCTCAAACAGATCCACCAGCGAGGTGTAACGATCTGCACTTATTTCGGCAGGCACATCTGCCGGGTAGCGTTTCAGCCAAACCTTATTCAAGGATCCACCCCGATAATTATGTTGTATTTCCATCGCTGCCTCAGCCAATCTGGTTTGTTAACAATATTTTAACTGATTGTACCAGTTTGCCTGTTTCGGCATGTTGAGGTTGCGAAGTGCATCACTAAATTTCGTGCCGGGAAAACAGGCCAATAAAAAGCCCGGTAGCGAGCACCGCGACCGGGCTGGATAAATCATGTTTACACTTATTCGGTCAGGATGGTCTGCACCTCTGAGGGTCCGGTGTTGACCATTCCCCAGTAGGGATTAGGTCCCCAGTATCCGCCGCGATGACGGGTCGGACCATACCAGATCCAGGGATCCATCGGCTGTGGCGGTGCTGTTACCTGCTGGGCAATCCGCCAGCGCTGATAACCGCGCACATCGATGACCGCAAATTTGTAATCGGCCTCACCAATTTTACCCTGCTCCGTGCCCTTCAGCGTACCCAGTACGGTAACGTACTGGTTTCTGACATCCACCGGATCAACAAAACCGTGAATGTCAGCATAAATCCGGCCAACCGAGGCCGCACCCAGACGCGGTCTGGCGCTCTCATCCAGCGGCTGTGCCGCAATCTCAAGCCGGGTTTTGCCGTTCAGGTTAGTGACATTCACCACCTTGCCGCCAAAGCGCGATTCCTGCCCGACAAAGAGCGAGGGATCGCTCATCACCCGCAACAGATCCTGCTGCGGCTGAGGTGAGCTGCCCTGCAGCGTGTCAGGAATGGAAACACAGCCGGTTAACGCCAGCACACAGGTCAGCAGCAGACCTGAAAGCCCTTTACCACACATTGACGACATAGACGTTCTCCCGTTAGGTAAAGACTTAGACTGGACGTATAACAATAAGTTGCGTGTATTTTACCGGCCTGGTAATTTTTTCCAGGCAACTTCATTCCGCAGATAGGTCGGCTCCGCCGTCTCCGGCAGCAGCGTATTTCCCCGCGCCAGCGCCAGAGTCGCCAGTGGCAGCATATCCTGAGCGGCGGGCAGTGTAACGTCGCTGGCGTTCAGGGTCAGATCGTGTCCCTGCTGCAAGGCTGGATAGGCCTGCCAGCCGGTGCCGGCGGTCATCCAGTCGCCAGAAAGCGCCTGCATCCGGGCGAGTGCTGCCTCAGGTGACAGCACGCTTTCACTGGCCTCACCCTGCCAGGCACCCTGCTCATCACGCTGATATTCGGCCCAGTAAACCTCGCCCATCCGCGCATCGATAGCGGTTAAGACCCGGGTTGCCCCGTGCAGACGCCAGGCCCCTTCCGCCAGCGTCGCCAGGGTGGAAACGGCGATCATCGGCAGTGATGCGCCCAGTGCCAGTCCCTGCGCAATACCAATACCGATCCGCACGCCGGTAAAACTGCCAGGACCCCGGCCAAAAGCAAGCGCGTCCAGTTCGGTCAGCTCCAGCTGCTGCGCCAGCAGCAACTCCTCGACCAGCGGCAGAATACGCTGCGTATGATCGCGCGGAGCAATCTCGAATCGGGCATCAATCTGTTGCTGATTCAGCAAGGCGGCTGAACAGGCTTCTGTCGCCGTATCCAGCGCTAAAATTCGGGCTGACATGACTACCTCAGAAGAAAGAAAACGGCGCGCATCTTAGCATAAAATTATGCGTCTGGTTCGGGTTGCTGGCGGATAAAGGCGATGGCACGGGCAATGTCCCGTGTGCGCGGCGTCGGCGGCAGGCTGTTGAGAAACAGCGCGCCATAAGGCCGTGAGACCAGACGCTGATCGCAAATGACCAGCACCCCACGATCGTCCGTATCACGAATCAGACGGCCTACACCCTGCTTCAGGGTGATTACCGCATCCGGCAACTGCACATCAGCAAAGGGATCGCCGCCGCGAATCCGGCAGTCTTCCATTCGGGCTTTTAGCAGCGGATCTTCCGGTGAGGTAAAGGGCAGTTTGTCGATGATCACCAGCGACAGCGCATCACCCCGCACGTCCACCCCTTCCCAGAAGCTGCTGGTCGCCACCAGCAGAGCATTACCCTTCTCGATGAACTGCTTCAGTAACTGACCCTTGCTGGTTTCACCCTGCACCAGCACCGGCAGTGTCATCGAGGCGCGAAACTCTGCGGCCAGCTCTCGCATCATCAGATGCGAAGTACAGAGGAAGAAACAGCGGCCTTTATTGGCATCGATCAGCGGTTTCATCATCGCGGCCAGCTGGCGTGCGCTACCGGGACGGTTAGGTTCCGGAAGATTGCGTGGTACACAAAGCAAAGCCTGCTTCGCAAAATCGAACGGGCTGTTCAGAATCAGGCTCTTTGCCGCATTCACACCCAGTCGTTCGGCGAAGTGGGCCATTTTCTCATCTACCGCCAGTGTCGCCGAGGTGAAAATCCACGCCGCCTTGCGGTTATCCATCACCTCACGGAAGCGTTCCGCTACCGAGAGCGGCGTCAACGCCAGGATAAAGTGGCGTGAAGTGCATTCATACCAGTAGCTGTAGCCCGGCTCGTTGATCGCCCGCAGCCGTTTTAATCGGCCACGATAGAGCGCGGCCCGCTCAAAGGCAGCATCCAGCAGGGCTGAACGCCCGAGAGAAAGTTTGATGACGTCGTAACAGAGCTCCAGCGCATCATCCAGCAGGGTGAACATACGCAGTATCTGATTATCGCTGAGCAATTCGCGCAGATTTCCGCGATAGCCGGGATCGCCTAATGCCAGGCGGAAATCCTGCGCGCACTGCGCCAGGCGGTCAGCGGATTTCTGCAGCTGCTGAGCATCACGCACCTCGGTGCGGTAGGCGGTAATAATATCTTTGGCGAGATCGAGTAACTGACGGCTGGAGAGCTGCTGACCAAAATACTGACTGGCGATGTCAGGCAACTGATGGGCTTCGTCGAATATCATCACATCCGCTTCGGGAATCAGTTCACCGAAGCCGCCCTCTTTCACCACCAGGTCGGCAAGAAACAGGTGGTGGTTAACCACGACCACATCGGCGTCCATGGCGCGCTTACGCGCTTTAACCACGAAGCACTCTTTATAGCGCGGGCAATCGGTGCCGAGGCAATTATCGTTGGTGCTGGTCACCAGCGGCCAGACCGGGCTGTCTTCGGTGACGCCCGCACAGCTGCTGATGTCGCCATCTTCCGTCTGTGATGACCAGCTACGCAGCGTCACCAGGTCAGTCAGAGCCTGTACGGTGAGATCGCCGCCTGCCATAGATTGCTGTTCCATGCGTTCCAGACAGAGATAGTTGGAACGTCCTTTCAGTAAGGCAGTTTTTCCTTTGAACTTTAGCGCCTTGATCATCGTGGGCAGATCGCGGGCATAGAGCTGATCCTGCAGCGCTTTGGATCCGGTAGAGACAATCACTTTTTTACCGGCCCGCAAAGCGGGTGCCAGGTAAGCATAGGTTTTACCGGTGCCGGTGCCGGCTTCGACCACCAGTTCACCCTGCTGTTTTACGGCTTCAGATACCGCCTGCGCCATCTCACGTTGTGCTTCACGCGGCTTAAAGCCTGCGATTGCCAGCGCCAGAGCGCCATCCACTGCAAAATCGTCTGCCACATACCCTCACTAAGAACGGCAAAAACACTGTAATTATGTCAGTATTGGATTAACAAAGCAAAATCGAAAAATATCAACCACTTATGATTTTTATGCCGATAGCAATGCCGTCTTAAGCCACCCGAATTTACAGCTGACAGACACAGAAAAGGCGGCCCGAAGCCGCCTGAAAAGAACCCATCGCGTTGCCGGTATGCCTGAGGACATATCAGTCATTTGCGCAGGCTGAAGAAGCGCTAAACGCCGTTATTACTGAACAATCATCCGGCCATTAAGATGCTGCAGCGGACGGTTATTGGTGGTTTTCAGCGCCTGCTTAAACGCGTCGAGCTGCGCCTGAGAGAGCGTAACCGGATCTTTCAGCACCAGCCAGCGAATACCTTCGCTGCAGGGTGGCGTCGTGAGGGAACCACTGAAACGATAGTAGTGCAGGTCTGCCGGAAAGAGTGCGCGTAAATCGACCTGCCGGTTAATGTTTACCTGTTTGTTTTCCTGTTTCGGCATTGCGTCAATTAATGGCATCAGTGCCGGATTCTCTTTACCAACCTTAAACATCACCGCGACTACGGCCAGATCGCCATCCTCTTTGCTGTGAACGAAGTGGGCTTCAAGCGGAAACGTTTCTCCGTTAATCTGGTTTTCACTCGGCGTATGAAAATGATACTGACGCAGTGTGAATCTTTCACCATCCAGCACAAAGTCATCTTCCTCATCAACGGTTACCTGAATGGTGTGACCATTATTAATAACCTTTTCAGCGGATGTGTGATAAGCCAGATCAAGCGGCTGTAAATGTCCCTCGATCGGATTTGTAATATTAATGGGCGACTGTGACTTGCCTTCGTGACACATGTGGAAGTCGCTGGTCAGTTCACTCCAGTGCGCCGGACCGGCTTTGCCTTCATACGTCCAGTGTGGCTCTGCGGCGCCTGCTGCGCCTGCTGCGCTGACAGACGAAATTGCTATAACCAGACTTAACATTTTTAGTTGTTTCATTTTATCCCTGCTTAATAAGCTAATGTGCGGCAGGAATACTATTCCTCTCAGCTTTGCGTCAGCAAGATGACAAAATGCGGTTAATCAAAACAGGATTGAATAACGAGTCTATAATTTTTATCGATGTTAATTTAATAAATATCACTTGTAGGATTTATATTTCAAATAGCGGTTTTCGCGATAATTAAAATGGATTACCTGCTTCAGGAAATAGACTCAGTAGTAAACCTGAAGAACAAATTGATCGGCAGGCTCAGAGATAAAACAGCGAAGAAAGAGGCGAATCGGTGCAGGCTACAGAAGTGAGAAACCGCAAAACTGCACGACTGGCGGTTTTGCGGTGTAAGCCTGAATCAGAAGAAAGGCACTTCGACAGATATCCCTTTCAGACGGTTAAACATCCTTTTCTGACGGATCGTCTTCCTCATCCTCTTCTTCATCTTCCGGATAGATCTCAGCATCATCTGGCAGCGGTTCATCATAATCAGGACGTTCAGACATAATTACCTCCGGTGATAAATAGCAGTGCTGCTATTTCAACTGAGCATAGTTAACCGGCAACTGAGGCCGCACATTTTCCGCCTGAAATGTGAGCAAGGCGTGAAATTGCTGTAACAGTCTGAAAATGATCTGATTGCTTAGCGCTAGTGGTGTATGTAAAGCGCGCCCGCCAGCATAATGACGAACAGTACCGCAAATGTAATCACGCCCTGCTTACTGCCTTTGGATAACCCCACAAACGCCGCAATAACAATAAACAGCAGCGTCAGTGCGCCAGCCATCACCCAAAACAGATACTGCGTATTCGCCATATTCTCATCCTCATCCTGTGGCGTTAACTTTGGCGGATTTATACCATTTCTAAGCCATCAGCGCCCTCAATTCCGTGCCTTTGCCCGCCTGTTAACGTCATGGGCTGGCAAGTAACCTTTGACACCTCATTCAATCCTGCCAGACCGACAGTGTGATGCAGTTATCAAATGCAGAGGAACGCAGCGAGGAAATAACCGCCCGGATTATAATGATTAAATCAGCTTACGGTTGGGATGTGGCATCCGCAGGCTGACGTGCTGAGACTGGTTTAACATTGCCGTTCAGGCGGTGTTATGCAGATGGCCTTAACCCGACTGCCTGACTCAGGCGGAGGCATGTTATGAACTATTACCGCATCGGCTCTCTGGCTGGCGTGCTGCTACTTTGTGGCTGCCAGGCTCCCACGCCTGATCAGGCTCGTCTGCAGCCACCCGTTTTTCAGGGTCAAAGCACCCGTACCGTCCCTCAGCTCAGCGACTGTATTTATCGTGGCTGGTCCACCACCCGCGTTATTGCCCGGGATAACACTACTCACACCCAGCCTGCCGGCAGTGAGATCAGCGTCTTCACCTGGGAAGATTCTATTTTTGCGGATGTCTCACCCCACAGGAAAGGGGCGGAGGTGAAATATTTCACGACCTTCCGGATGTCCCCGGATGTGATGGCAGACAGACAGGCGATTGTTGAGCGCTGCCTGTAAGGCGAGAGGGCCGTAAGGGGTGACAGCAGTATCGGGAGTGTGCCAGGCTAATGCGCACTTAACCAGGGAGAAACCGATGAGTATTACCCGCATTGACCCGGAACATCGCATGTCCGAAGCTGTTATTCATAACGACACCATCTATTACACCAGCGTGCCTGAGAATCTGGAGGCTGACGCAGAAGCGCAGACCGCTAACGCGCTGGCGGTGATTGATGCCATTCTGACCCGGCTCGGCAGCGATAAAAGTAAGATCCTTGATGCCACGCTCTTTCTGGTGGATAAGGCTGATTTCCCCGCCATGAACCGCGCCTGGGACGCCTGGGTCTCACCGGGCAATGCGCCAGTGCGCTGTACGGTTCAGGCCGGGCTGCTGAATCCAAAGTACAAAATCGAAATTAAAATCATCGCTGCACGCTAAAGACGTCGGGTGTTATTCCTCTTCGTTTTCTTCATCTTCGTCGTCGAATAACGCCCGAATCTGTTCGCCCTTGTGATTCTGACGGATTTCCTGCGCCACCTGGGCGATCGCTTCACCGCTCGATAAACCACCCGTCATTAACTCCTGAATACGTTCGACGGCCTGCTGTTGCTGCTCATGTGAGAGAGCCGGTAATCCAATAAACATGTTCTACTCCTGCGTTGGGGCCGACAGTATCCCATGCGGAACTAACAGGTGCCAGTCGGGAAAAAATATGTCAGTCTGACCGCCTCTTTGCCTGCTGATTTGTCTGCCCGATGATTGTTGAAACCCTCACGCTTGATTATACCCCGGATGCGCTGACACAGCGTTTTGCCACCCTTGCCCATCTGCCGTGGGCGATGCTGCTCTCCTCCGCGCAGGCCAGCCACAGCGACAACCGCTTCGATATTCTGACGGCCGATCCCCGCGCCACCCTGGTGACCCGCGGGCCGATCACGACCATCAGCGACACGACCGGCACGTCCGAATCGGCCGCGGATCCCCTGCTGCTGGTGCAGCAACAATGTGATGCGCTGGGCGTGACGCCTGCGGCCTGCGAAGCGCTACCGTTTCAGGGCGGTGCGCTCGGCCTGTTTGGTTATGATCTGGGCCGCCGGTTTGAGTTGCTGCCCCAAAAAGCCGCAGCCGATCTTACAACCCCGGACATGGCCGTGGGGATCTATGACTGGGCCTTGATTGCCGATCATCATCAGCAAACCCTGACGCTGGTGGCCTTAAATGACGCTCAGGCGCGCGCCGCCTGGCTGGCGCAGTGGCCCGCGCGTGAAGCCGTGCCTTTTTCACTGACCAGCGGCTGGCGTTCTAATCTGAGCTATGCCGATTACGCCGCGCGTTTTGCTGCGGTTCAGGCCTATATTCAGGCCGGTGACTGTTACCAGGTTAACCTGGCGCAGCGTTTTCAGGCCGGTTATCAGGGTGATGAGTGGCAGGCGTTTACTCTGCTTAACGCGGCTAACCGCGCGCCGTTCAGCGCGTTTCTGCGCCTGCCGGAAAGTGCGATCCTCAGCCTGTCGCCGGAGCGCTTTCTGTCGCTGAATCAAAACCAGATTGAAACCCGACCAATTAAAGGCACCCGGCCACGCTGTGCCGATCCGATTGCGGATGCGCAACAGGCTGAGGCACTGCGTCATGCGGAGAAAGATCGGGCTGAAAACCTGATGATTGTCGATTTGCTGCGCAACGATATTGGCCGCGTGGCGCTGCCCGGCTCGGTCACGGTGCCTGAACTGTTTGTGGTTGAACCCTTCCCCGCCGTCCATCATCTGGTCAGCACGGTGCGGGCGCAGCTGCCTGACACCCTGCAGGCCACCGATCTGCTGCGCGCCTGTTTTCCGGGCGGCTCGATAACCGGTGCGCCTAAGATTCGGGCGATGGAGATTATTGATGAGCTGGAGCCGCAGCGGCGCAATGCCTGGTGCGGCAGTATCGGCTATCTCAGCCTGTGTGGCCGGATGGATACCAGCATCACGATCCGCACACTGATTGCCGAAGGCCAGCAGCTTTACTGTGCCGCGGGTGGCGGGCTGGTGGCAGACAGCGATCCTGAAGCGGAGTATCAGGAAACGCTCGACAAAGTCAGCCGGATTTTACCGGCTCTGGAACAGACAGGAGGTTCAGTTGGCACTGACGCTTGAGGTTTTCCGCAGCCGCTTTCTCCTGCAGCAGCCGGCCCGCAGCACGCAGCGTCTTTCCGGACGTCATGCCGCGGTGCTGGTGCCGGTTGTAGCCCGTCACGAACCGGGTCTGTTGCTGACGCAGCGCTCACACGCCCTGCGGAAACACGCCGGACAGGTCGCCTTTCCTGGCGGGATGCAGGATGACACCGATGCCTCGCTGATCGCCACCGCCCTGCGTGAGGCGCAGGAAGAGGTCGGTATCGATCCACAGCAGGTCGAGATATTAGGCGCGCTGCCCGCCGTCACCAGCAGCACCGGCTTTCAGGTAACACCGGTGCTGGGCATTATTCCGGCCGATCTGCGCTTAACGATTAATCCGGATGAGGTGAGCAGTGCCTTCGAGATGCCGCTGGCTGAGGCACTGCAGCTCAGCCGCTATAGCGCGCTGGAGGTGCATCGGGCGGGTGTACGCCATCCGGTCTGGCTGTCGCGCTATCAGGATTATCTGGTGTGGGGCATGACAGCAGGGATTATCCGTTCACTGAGTACGCAGATCGCCTTCTGAGACCTTTCTACTTTTTTTTCTCCCTTCCAGCCCGTCAGCGAGCTGCCGGGCTGAGCTATAATTTTTTCTATCAGTTTTGATAAGTTTATTTCATGCGAAAAGCTGCTCTTTTCCGGTGCATGACCATTACTATGGGCGCCATAAACTGCCCCGGCAGACTGAGAATAAATGTGAGGAGTGTCACCTGTGATTAGTGTTTTCGACATGTTCAAAGTGGGCATTGGCCCCTCGAGTTCGCATACTGTCGGCCCGATGAAAGCGGGTAAACAATTTGTGGATTTGCTCTGCGAACAGGGAAAGCTGCAGGAGGTCACCCGGATCGCCGTTGATGTTTACGGTTCTCTGTCGCTGACCGGCAAAGGGCATCACACGGATATCGCCATTATTATGGGTCTGGCTGGCGAATCGCCGGACACGGTAGATATCGATGCCATTCCCGCATTTATTAAAGATGTTGAACAGCGTGAGCGTCTGCTGCTGGCAAAAGGCGCGCATGAAGTTGATTTCCCGCGCGAAGGCGGCATGGTGTTCCGCAGTGAGAACCTCTCACTGCATGAAAATGGCCTGCGCCTGCTGGCATTTGCGGGCGACCTGCTGATCCTGTCGAAAACCTACTACTCCGTGGGCGGTGGGTTCATTGTGGATGAAGAGCACTTCGGTCAGTCGGCACTGGATGAGGTCTCTGTGCCCTGGCCGTTCCACTCCGCCAAAGATCTGCTGGCGCACTGTCGCGAAACCGGCCTGTCACTGTCGGGCCTGGTGATGAAAAATGAGCTGGCACTGCACAGCCGCGACGAGATTCATGCCTATTTCACCAAAATCTGGCAGACCATGCAGGCCTGTATCGATCGCGGTCTGAATACTGAAGGCGTTTTGCCAGGCCCGCTGCGCGTGCCCCGTCGTGCCGCCTCCCTGCGTCGCCTGCTGACCTCCTCCACCAAGCACTCCAGCGATCCGATGATTGTTATCGACTGGATCAATATGTTTGCGCTGGCGGTCAACGAAGAGAACGCCGCAGGTGGCCGTGTGGTCACGGCGCCGACGAACGGTGCCTGCGGTATCGTGCCTGCGGTGCTGGCTTACTACGATCACTTTATCGAGCCGGTGACGCCTGATATTTTCCTGCGCTATTTCCTCGCCTCGGGCGCCATAGGCGTGCTGTACAAAATGAACGCCTCTATTTCGGGTGCGGAAGTGGGCTGCCAGGGTGAAGTGGGTGTCGCCTGTTCGATGGCGGCTGCCGGTCTGGCAGAGCTGCTGGGGGGTAGCCCGGAACAGGTGTGTGTCGCCGCTGAAATTGGCATGGAGCATAATTTGGGACTGACCTGCGACCCCGTGGCCGGTCAGGTTCAGGTTCCCTGCATTGAACGTAATGCTATCGCCTCGGTTAAAGCCATTAACGCGGCGCGTATGGCACTTCGTCGCACCAGTGAACCCCGCGTCTCGCTGGATAAGGTTATTGAGACCATGTATGAGACCGGCAAGGATATGAACGCGAAATACCGTGAAACTTCCCGTGGCGGTCTGGCGATTAAAGTTCAGTGTGATTAAGCGAAACGTTTAATCGCATAAATAACGTGCAAACGTAATAAAATCCGCATCCTGCGCTATCTCAGCGCAGGTTTAAACGGTAGAGTGTTTTCCGCGCAGCCGTCCGGTCTGCGCAGCTTTCCAGACCCGCTTTTCTACATTCCGGCCTCAATATTGACCTGGCCGTGCCGATACTAACCCCGTTATTTTTTGCTTTTTTCTGGCTTTTTGGGAAGGTGGATACTGATGTTTATGGCCCAGCAATTTGTTGGACAATTCAGACGCAAGCGTTTGCTGATCGCACTGTCAATCGCCACCGTGGTGCTGATATTAACGCTGGCCTTTCGCTACATCGAAGAGAAGTCACGTATTGAACAGCAGGCGATGGATTTCGCCGACAAAGCGATTATGCGGTTTGACCGGATGTTTTCACCGCTGGAGGTTTCAGCCAATAATACGCTGGGGCTGGTGGGCGTTCCCTGTCAGGACGTGCGTTTTCCGCTCGTCGAAAAAATCTCCTCTCTGCAGACGGTACGTGCCATTCTGCTGGTCGAAAACGACATGCTTTACTGCTCCAGTATTTACGGCCCGCGCACTATCCCTTTCAGCCAGACTTATCCTGACCTTGCCTTCAACAGCCAGCGTATGACCCTCTCAACCGATCAGTATCTGCTGAAAGGCTCGCCGGTTTTACTGCTGTGGACGCCAAAAAGCCTGGATAACCGTTCGGGAATATTGCAGGTCATCAACATTGAAATGATGAGTAACTACCTGCTGGAGCCTCAGTTGCCCTGGGTTGAACGCGCTGTGTTTAATGTTAATGGTGAGAGCCTAGAGTATGGCAATCCGCTGATAGAACCAACGGTGCCGGCAGATGACGAAGTGAGTTACGAGCAGGGTTCGCTGCGCTACCCGTTTACGCTCACCCTCTATGGCCCTTCGCCGACACGGCTGGCGCTGGCGACACTTCCCTCACAGCTGCCGCTGGCGCTGCTGCTGAGCCTGCTGATGGGCTACATTATCTGGCTGGCAACGGCAAATCGCATGAGCCTCAGCTGGCAAATCAGCTATGGCATTACGGCCCGTGAGTTTATGGTCTATTGCCAGCCGCTGATCAACAGCAAAAGCGGCGAGTGTGACGGTATAGAATTGCTGCTGCGCTGGCATAACGCCCGCCAGGGCTGGATCGCACCGGATGTCTTTATTCCGCTGGCCGAGCGCCAAAACCTGATCAAGCCGCTGACGCGCTTTGTGCTGAACGAGGTGGTGAGAAAGCTGCCGCAGTTGCCCGATGATCCCGCCTTTCATATCGCCATCAATGTGGCCGCCAGTCATTTCCGCGACCGTGCCATTCTGGACGATCTGCAGAACCTGTGGTGGCCTGCCAGTCCGGTGCCGCAACTGGTAGTAGAACTCACTGAGCGGGATGCCCTGCCGGTCGTCGATCAATCAGTGATTACACAACTGCACGACATTGGCGTCCGGCTGGCGATTGATGACTTTGGCACCGGTCACAGCTCGCTCTCCTACCTGAAAGATTTGCAGCCAGACGTGCTCAAAATCGACAAGATTTTCACAGCGGCTATCGGTACGGATGCCATTAACGCCACGGTAACGGATATGGTGATTTCGCTGGCCCAGCGCCTGAATATCAGTCTGGTAGCAGAAGGGGTAGAAACGGCTGAACAGGCGGATTATCTGCGCGAACGCGGGGTGGATCATCTGCAGGGCTACTATTTTGCCCACCCGATGCCGCTGGAAGACTTTCCAGCCTGGCTGACGCTGCATCAGGCTGATGCCCGCCGTTAACTGCCGCGTCAGCGCCGCGCCGCCCTGATACGACTCCCCGCACATAAAAAAACAGCCGCGGCGTTTCAGCAGCGGCTGTCAGAGAGATTCAGCGCGGCCGGTGATACCGGCAGCGCCTCGGTAACAACGTGAAGCGTTACCCCTCTTCTTCCTCGTCATGCGGTTTATCTTTGGTGACGCGCACCAGATCGATACGGTAATCCGTCGCTTCGATAATCTGGAAGTGCAGCGGCGTGATATCAATCACCTCGCCGGGAAGCGGTAACTGCCCTTTCTGCTCAATCAGCAGGCCCGCCAGCGAGGCGTGATCTTCTGTTGGATCGACCAGCTCATGGAAGTCGAGTAACTGCTGCAGCGAGTGCAGATCGGTTCCGCCTTTCACTAACCAGCCATCGCCATCTGCAACAATATCAGGCGTTTCATCTTCATCCGGGAATTCACCCGCAATCGCTTCCAGCACATCCAGCGGGGTAATCAGACCCTGCACCACGCCAAACTCATTGGTGACGATCACGAAGCTGCCTTTAGCACGACGCAGCACGCCAAGCAGGTTGATCGGATCCAGTGTCTCCGGCACCACAATGGTTGGTGTATTCGCTGCGAAGATCGCCACATCCACACCCTTCTCCAGCGCCACCAGCAGCTCTTTGGCGCGCACCACGCCAACAATTTCATCCAGTTCACCCCGGCAGACCGGGAACAGGCTGTGAGGCGTATCCAGCAGCTGACCGCGAATCTCATCTACCGGACGATTCGCATCAACCCAGGAGATATCACCGCGTGGCGTCATAATGCTGCGAATCGAGCGGGAAGCCAGCGTCAGCACGCCATTAATCATGTAACGCTCTTCATCTTTAAACGCTTCCTGCGGCATCGCTTCCGTCAGCGCCGACTCTTCACTGGTGCTGGTGTTACTGCTGCTATTGCCATTGCTGGCCGTCTGCGCGCGGTTACGGCCGCCCATCAGGCGCAGAATCGCCTCTGCGGTACGCTCACGCATCGGACGATTTGACTGATGGCGGATAAAATTACGACGTGCAATCTGGTTGAACAGCTCAATCAGAATCGAGAAGCCAATCGCCGCATAGAGGTAACCTTTCGGAATATGGAAACCAAAGCCTTCTGCCACCAGCGACAGACCGATCATTAACAGGAAGCTCAGACAGAGCACCACCACGGTCGGATGCGCGTTAACAAAGTTGGTTAACGGTTTAGACGCCAGCAGCATCACACCCATGGCAATCACCACGGCAGTCATCATCACCGGCAGGTGGTTCACCATACCCACGGCGGTAATCACCGCATCCAGTGAGAAGACCGCGTCCAGCACTACAATCTGCAATACCACTGCCCAGAAACTGGCATATCCCCGATTTGCGGAACCATCAAGCTGACGGTTCTCCAGCCTCTCGTGTAGCTCCATGGTCGCTTTAAACAACAGGAAGAAACCACCGAACAGCAGGATTAAATCTCGTCCGGAAAAGCTGAAACCGCCTACGCTGAAGAGAGGCGTGGTCAGCGTGACAATCCAGGAGATCAGCGACAACAGGCCCAGACGCATCACCAGCGCCAGCGACAGGCCAATAAGACGTGCTTTATCACGCTGCTTTGGCGGCAGTTTGTCGGCCAGGATAGCAATAAACACCAGGTTATCGATACCGAGTACGATTTCCAGCACGATAAGCGTCAGTAAACCCGCCCAGATTGAGGGGTCGAATAAAAATTCCATTATTTATGACTCCAGAACAGGGAACAGATCGAGCCGGTGCCTGTCAGCACAGCGAAGCGTGACATCCGGGTAGTCGGGAAAGCGGTGAAAACGCCGCGAGGCGAAAGGTGACGCGCCAGCAGGCGCAAAGAACAGATTAAGCGACGTCGGTGACGATCCATAAAGGTGGGCTGAAGCCCGTTACTCCTGAGTAATAAACAGAACGTTAATGTATCAGGTCGGTAAATTGCGTCAAAAAATTTTCTTATTTTTACAATCTGCATAACGGATGATCGGGCGCATAAAAAAGGTAAAGCGCCACCTGACGGGGTGAATAGCTGACAGACATCACATAATTTATTTTTTCGATCACTAAAATAAATCGCGACTTTACCGCCTTGATGAAGTTAACCCCTGTTTTTTCGGCGCTATATCAGAAAGTCGAATGATCGGGTTAAACAGATAATCAAAACATGTCTCAATACAGTTCATTTACTCAGATGAGCATCTCTAGCGAACGGAGGTAGCACGTGACCATTGCGATAGTAATTGGTACACACGGCTGGGCAGCGGAACAACTGCTGAAGACAGCAGAAATGCTGTTAGGCGAGCAGGAGAATATCGGCTGGATAGACTTTGTCCCCGGTGAAAATGCAGAAACGCTGATTGAAAAATATCAGGCACGACTGGCAGAACTGGATACCAGCAAGGGGGTTCTTTTTCTGGTCGATACCTGGGGCGGCAGTCCGTTCAATGCGGCCAGCCGCATTGTTGTCGACAAGCCACACTATGAGGTCATCGCCGGGGTCAATATTCCGATGCTGGTCGAAACCCTGATGGCACGCGATGACGACCCCGGATTTGACGAACTGGTCGCCGTGGCGGTGGAGACCGGTCGTGAAGGGGTCAAAGCCCTGAAAGCGAAAGAAGAAGCACCGGCACCGGCTGCGGTGAAACCGGCCGCTGCGGCACAACCGGCTAAGCCAATGGCGCCTGGTGATCACATGAAGATCGGGCTGGCGCGCATTGACGACCGTCTGATTCATGGACAGGTCGCGACGCGCTGGACTAAAGAGACTAACGTTCAGCGTATTATCGTGGTCAGCGATGAAGTGGCCAACGATCACGTGCGCAAAACCCTGCTGACGCAGGTCGCGCCGCCCGGCGTGACGGCCCATGTGGTGGATGTCGACAAAATGGTGCGGGTGTGGAACAACCCGAAGTATGGTCAGGATCGCGTCATGCTGCTGTTTACCAACCCCACCGATGTCCTGCGCGTAGTTGAACAGGGTGTCGATATTAAAACGGTCAACATCGGCGGGATGGCGTTCCGCCAGGGAAAAACCCAGGTCAATAATGCGGTCTCGGTTGATGAAAAAGATATCGCCGCATTCCGCAAACTCAATGAACGCAATATTGAACTGGAAGTGCGTAAAGTTTCCAGCGATCAAAAACTGAAAATGATGGATCTGATTGCGAAAGTAAACGCGTAACAGAAGCACTTCTGCGCCTGCGTTTCCGGGCTCCTGATTATCCTGCTGAGGACAAGAAGTATGATGGAAATAACCTCGCTACAAATTATTTTGATTTTTATTGTCGCCTGTATTGCCGGTATGGGGTCGATTCTGGATGAGTTCCAGTTTCACCGTCCGCTGGTCGCCTGTACGCTGATTGGTATCGTACTGGGTGATATGAAAACCGGTATTATCATCGGCGGTACGCTGGAGATGATTGCACTGGGCTGGATGAACATCGGTGCGGCGGTTGCCCCTGATGCCGCCCTCGCCTCTATCATCTCGACTATCCTGGTCATCGCTGGCGGTCAGAGTGTGGGGGCCGGTATTGCACTGGCGATTCCGCTGGCTGCCGCCGGACAGGTGCTGACTATTATCGTGCGTACGCTCACCGTGGCCTTCCAGCACGCGGCTGATAAAGCTGCCGAGAAAGGCAACCTTACGGCCATCTCCTGGATCCATGTCTCTGCCCTGCTGTTACAGGCGATGCGTATCGCCATCCCGGCGCTGATTGTGGCGATTTCGGTCGGCACCAGTGCCGTTCATGCGCTGCTGAGTTCCATTCCTGAAGTCGTCACCAACGGCCTGAATATCGCCGGTGGCATGATTGTGGTGGTCGGTTACGCGATGGTCATCAATATGATGCGCGCAGGCTATCTGATGCCGTTCTTCTACCTCGGCTTCGTTACCGCGGCCTTCACCAACTTCAACCTGGTGGCGCTGGGCGTGATTGGCGTGGTGATGGCGGTGCTCTACATTCAGCTCAGCCCGAAATACAACCGTGTGGCGGGCGCACCCACGGGTGCTGCAACCGCAAACGATCTTGATAACGAACTCGATTAAGGAACAGGTGATCACATGGTTGATATGACGAAAGTTGAAAAGAAACTGACCCCCGGTGATGTCCGCGCCGTCTTTCTGCGCTCTAACCTTTTCCAGGGTTCATGGAACTTTGAGCGTATGCAGGCGCTGGGCTTCTGCTTCTCAATGGTGCCGGTCATCCGCCGTCTCTATCCTGAGAATAACGATGAGCGCAGGCAGGCGATAAAACGTCATCTGGAGTTTTTCAATACCCATCCTTATGTCGCCGCGCCGGTACTGGGCGTTACCATGGCGATGGAAGAGCAGCGTGCCAACGGCGCACCTATCGACGACGGTGCGATTAACGGCCTGAAAGTCGGGCTGATGGGACCGCTGGCCGGTGTTGGCGACCCGATCTTCTGGGGTACGGTACGTCCGGTGTTTGCCGCACTGGGTGCCGGTATTGCCATGAGCGGCAGTCTGCTGGGTCCGCTGCTGTTCTTTGTACTGTTTAACCTGGCACGTCTGCTGACCCGCTACTACGGCGTGGCGTATGGCTATCGCAAAGGGATCGACATCGTCAGCGACATGGGCGGCGGTTTCCTGCAGAAGCTCACGGAGGGCGCCTCGATTCTGGGGCTGTTTGTCATGGGGGCGCTGGTCAACAAGTGGACGCACGTCAACATCCCGCTGGTGGTGTCGCGCATTACTGACTCAACCGGCAAAACCACCGTCACTACGGTACAGTCAATCCTCGATCAGCTGATGCCAGGCATTGTGCCGCTGCTGCTGACCTTTGGCTGTATGTGGCTGTTACGCCGTAAAGTGAATGCGCTGTGGATTATCGTCGGCTTCTTTGCCATCGGTATCTTTGGTTACTGGATCGGCCTGCTCGGTCTGTAATTTCATCCTGTCGGGAGCCTCTGCTCCCGGCTTTTAAGCGTGGTGAGCTGAGCCACAACTGGCTGAGCTCACCCTGTTTGAGGTAGAAGTGATGTCTTTAACTGACGCGTTGATTGCGTGTTGTATCGCCGCCCTGATGGGATTTGCCGTTTACCATGAGGCGATTCTGCCGCGTCGGCACGGACCGGCCCGCTTACGGGTAACGCTGCGGAGACAGCATAAACTCGATAGCCTGATTTTCATCGGCCTGCTGCTGATTTTGCTGTGGAACAATGTCAGTCATCACGGCCCACAGCTCACTACCTCACTGCTGATGGTGCTGAGTTTTGTGGCGTTCTGGCTCTTCTGGCTGCGCAAACCCATGCTGCTGATGAAAAATGAGGGATTGTTTTACGCCGGTGTCTGGATCGATTACCGGCGGATTCAGGGCATGAATCTTTCTGAGGATGGCATTCTGGTGATTCAGCTGGAACAACGCCGTCTGCTGATTGCCGTGCAGCAACTCGACGACCTGGAGCGCATCTACAATACGCTGGTTGACGCTCGCTAGTCGCGCTGCCACATTGTCAGGGTAAAATCAGCATCGCAGTTGAACTGCTCACTCTTCTGCAGCGTTTGCCAGACGTCTTCACGCGCCCGCCAGGCAAAGGGCGTCATCTGCAGCAGGGTCGTCGCGGCTGCGCCGGTTAATGCCATCGGATAACGCAGGGCATGCTGCGCTACCTGCCGGAAGCCAGGATAATCTTTCTGTTCCGGCACATGTAGCTGCACTTCGCGGTAAATCAGCGCTTTGAACTGCTGCAGATGATGCGGGCCTGGCGTGACCGTCAGCACCATGCCACCCGGCTTCAGCACGCGAGCCAGTTCTGCTTCATTGCAGGGTGCGTAGATGCGTACAATCGCATCCAGGGACTGATCGGCAAAGGGTAAGCGCTGACTGGAAGCCACGCAGAAACGTACTGCAGGATAGCGCTTAGCCGCCAGCCGGATGGCCATTCTGGCAACATCCAGGCCATAAATCTCAGCGTCTCTGTCTGCCGCCTCCGCCAGTGCGGCGGTGTAGTACCCTTCACCGCAGCCGATATCCAGGATTTTGCACTCCGGCTGATTCAGCACCGGCGCAAGCAGGCTGACTACCTGCTCACGTAGCGGCTGATAATAGCCTGCCTCAAGAAATTCCCGTCGTGCCTGCATCATCTCTGCACTGTCACCCGGTTCACGCGATCGTTTATGCTGAACGGGCAGCAGATTGACATACCCTTCTTTCGCCTGATCGAACTGATGGCGGTTTTCACAGCACCAGCTGCGGTCGGTGAGGGTCAGTGGAGAGTGACAAAGAGGGCAAATCAGGGACATAGGGTGCTCCGGCATCAGATAACGCGGCGCAGTGTAACCTTAACGTTTACGCATCGGAAGCATAAAGAAAGCCCCGACTGAAGAGCCAGGGCTTTAAGATTCCATGTCAGGGTGCATTGCACCGAGGTGGAGTCGAATCAGATAGCAGTGACGTTAACAGCTGCAGGGCCTTTCTGGCCGTCCTGAATTTCGAACTCAACGCTCTGGCCTTCAGCCAGGGTTTTAAAACCGTTGCCCTGAATAGCAGAGAAGTGTACGAACACATCTTTGCTGCCGTCAGCAGGAGTGATAAAACCAAAACCTTTAGACTCGTTGAACCACTTAACCTGACCTTTAATCTTTGCCATTTTGCAAATTCCTTTAGATGTTTATTTAGCCCGAAGGCTGTCTTACAGAAAAACCAGAGACATTACTGCATGAGGCACTAATTAAGGTTCGGCAAGGAAGCGGTATTCAACGTCAACGTCTTTACTCGTACTTCTTTACTGAAGATGCCATGCATAAACAGAACTGTACCTCGTTTAACCCACGAATTGTTATCACATATCCCAAAAATAATGGCAAGCCATTTTTAAAGCCCTGGCGCGCCTGCGCACATATTTGCCAGAAAGCTCACATTGCCTGTTCCGTGGGGTTTACAACTGCACCTGCGAATAAAGTACGCGGGCAGCCAGCGCCCTCTCCTGCCTGTGTTGCCAGGCTTAGCCCGATGGATACCATAAGAAATTAATATTTCACAAATATGGCAATGGCGAAATGAATAAGCGAAACGGTAACCGTGGCAGATATCAAAGATCGGGCATCAATCCTGTACAGCGACTTTTATTTCGTACAAATAACGCTTTTTTTGCACCAAAAGCAGGAGCCAGCCATTAGCCTTGCTCCAAATAAAAGCAACGATGCGGATTTTCCTTATTAAGAATTTAACTTTCGATTTGAAAAATTGATGTCTGATAAAAAACCTCCGGCTTTTATTTATACCGGAGGCTTTAGGATTATTCCTGGCTGCAATTATTCAGACTGCGACCTTCGCCTATTCGCCAGGGGGCGAAGCGGCCGTTATGTTCGTCTGCCCGCTGTAGCGCATTCGCTAACTCCTGGGGTGGCGCATCCAGCGACTCATCGGCCAGCTCAAACACCCCCCAGTGAATAGGCAGCGTCAATGGCCTGCCTGCCGCCTGCCATAACGCCACCGCCTGGTCGGGATCCATATGCTGGCTTGCCATGAACCATTTGGGTGCATACGCGCCAATCGGCAACGCAGCCACGCTGAACGGGCCAAGCCGGGCCGGAATCTCCAGCAGGCTATCGCTATAGCCACTGTCGCCCGAAAACCAGAAACGCAGGGAGGCAGAGCGCACGACCCAGCCGCACCAGAGCGAACGGTTGCGATCGCGTGGGGTTCGCATACTCCAGTGACGGGCTGGCACCGCATCAAAACAGAGGTCGCCGAGCGTTATCTGCTGCCACCAGTCGAGCTGGTGCACCTGTTTCACGCCCTTCGCTCTGCACCATTTCGCCAGCCCCAGCGGCACAATAAAGGTCGCCTGCGGAAAATGCCGGATAATCGCTTTAACCGTCGGTTTATCCAGATGATCGTAATGGTTGTGTGAAATCAGCACGACATCAAGCTGCGGCAGATCAGCGATGCTGATGGGCGCGGGCGTTTTACGCTGTGGCCCCGCAAACGCCAGCGGTGAGGCGCGTGGTGAGAGCGCCGGATCGATCAGGATATAGTGTCCATTGAGCCGTAACAGGACGGCAGCATGTCCCAGCCACCAGATACGATCGTCACTGCCGCTGATATCCGCGGGCTGCCACCATTGCCTGGTGAAGGCCGCATAACCCTGCTGGGGTGGCGCAGGGAGCGCCTGTGCTTTACGCTCCCTGCGCCAGCGTTTCAGGTCACCCGGTTTTCGCTGTTCCGGTTCAGGATTACGGAATCCCTCTGGCGTGTGATGCGCTTTGCTGCTGTCATACCACGGATTTTTCCCGGCCATTCCGCCTCTCTGCTGTGATTAACGTTCCGGGATTAACCGGATAAAGTCGCGCTTCTCCCGATCGTCATCGGTTTTTGTATTTTCTGCCCCGGGCTGCATCTCAATCAGGCGGCGCAGCAGCTGATTCTGCTTCTTCTGCTCTTCCAGTAAGGATTCCAGTAAGCGGATTTGCTCACCCGCGCGCACGCTGGCCCGGTTAACAAAGAACCAGGCGATAAACGCCACAATCAAAATAATGACCAGCAGGCCATAGCTGACCAGGGGGCCCGGATTTGCGGCTAACTCATTCATAACTGCCTCGTAAAACTCAGTGGAAACGCCAGAACATGGCAACCGCCTATTCTACCTGTAGCTATCGCAAAAGATAATGGGGGATGCAGCAATGCAGAATTTGCCGTTTCAGTTATCTCTGATCGATCCCACCAGAAAAGCGAGGCATGCTGATATCATCATAACCGGCAGCACCAGGTGGCGCGCTGAGTTATCTTTCACAAGGAGACACAATGAAACTGTTTATTCGCACAATAGGCTTGCTGGCGGTGATCTGGCTGGCAATGCTGCTTACCGGCTATGGCGTGTTAACCGGCAGCACTAAAAATGCTGCCGGACTTGGCCTGCAGTGCAGCTATCTTACCGCTCGCGGCGTTATCAGCGCGCAGTATCTGCATACCGACAGTGGCGTGGTGGGCGTGACGGATTGTCCGTTGCTGAAGAAAAGCGGAGAAGTGATCGATAACTAGTGATAGAGCGGGCCGGATGGCCCGCTTTATTCAGAATGGGTAGTCGTGATAGCCCATTTCTGCTGAAAGCGTACGCGCCGCCCGATGCAACATCGCCACATAATCCTGGCGGGCATCTTCCGAAAAGCGAATGGTGGGAAACGAGATGCTGAGTCCCGCAATCACCACGCCAAACCGATCAAACACCGGCACGGCAAGGCAGCGTAATCCCTCTTCCTGCTCTTCATTATCTTCGCCGTAACCCTGCGCTTTGACCTGATCCAGCGTCGTAATCAGCGCCTCGGCGCTCAGCAGCGTATTGGCCGTGCTGCGTTTGAACTCCACATCCCGCAGAATTTCCTCAACATCGCTGCGATCACGCCAGGCGAGCAGGACTTTACCAATCGCGGTGGTATGCAGCGGGTTGCGACGGCCAATGCGCGAATACATGCGCAGATTGTAAAGTGAGTCGATTTTATGGATGTAGACAATGCTGTCCTCTTCCAGTGCCCCCAGGTGAATCGTCTCTTTGGTCAGACGCGACAGCTCACGCATCTGCACATCCGCGCTGCGGATTAAATCGACGTTCTGAAGCGCTTTGGCACCCAGTTCAAACAGCTTCAGCGTCAGTGAGTACTTCTCGCTTTCACCTTCCTGCGTGACATAGCCCAGCGACTTCATGGTCTGCAGAAAACGGTAGACAGTACTTTTTGACATCATCACGCGCTGCGCAAGCTCGGTTATACCGTGATCGCGCTCTTCACCCAGCGCCTGCAGAATGCCGAACACTTTAAGTACCGAAGAGACGGAATCGGGCTGTTTATCATTTTCAGCAGAGGACATCACGCACCTTATTAGCCTGTTTCAAAAAAAATGGAACGGACTGTCAGTATAGAGGGATGCACAGGACGGCAGCAATGCTTTAACCATTAAGTCATATTTTAAGACAGTTTTTTATCCATCTGATCGCTGCATTTCAGCGCTGATTTCATTAGCATGATGATATTCACCCTCTTTAGTAATTAACTTATGACACTCTCTCCTCCTCAGGATGGATTACCGACGCGTCAGCGCTATATGGCTATCGTCACTATTGCGCTGGGCCTGACCATGGCGGTATTAGACGGCGCGATTGCCAACGTCGCGCTGCCGACTATTTCGCGTGAACTGAATGCCAGCCCGGCGCAGTCCATCTGGATTGTGAATGCCTATCAGATTGCGATTATCGTCTCGCTGCTGTCACTTTCGTTTCTGGGCGACATGCTGGGTTATCGCCGCGTCTATCAGGCTGGCCTCGCGCTGTTTATTGCAACCTCGTTGTTCTGCGCCTTTTCGACCACGCTAACCATGCTGACTTTTGCCCGTGTGCTGCAGGGGTTGGGCGGCGCAGCGCTGATGAGTGTGAATACCGCGCTGATACGCATTATCTATCCGCAGCGTTATCTGGGACGCGGCATGGCGATCAACTCGCTGGTGGTGGCCGTATCAACCGCGGCTGGCCCGACGGTAGCGGCAGCGATACTCTCGGTAGCCAGCTGGAAATGGCTGTTTCTGATTAACGTCCCGCTGGGGGCTATTGCCCTCTGGCTGGCGCTGCGAACCCTGCCTGATAACCCGCAGAAAGCCACAACACAGAAATTCGATGTGCCCAGTGCAATCATGAATGCCCTGTTCTTTGGCCTGATCATCTCCGCTCTGAGCGGCTTTGCCCAGGGACAGAGTCATCTGCTGGTGCTCTCCGAGGTCGTTGCGCTGCTGGTCATCGGCTGGTTCTTTATTCGTCGTCAGCTCAATATGGCAGTGCCGCTGCTGCCGGTTGATCTGCTGCGTATCCCGATTTTCAGCCTGTCGATGGGAACGTCGGTCTGTTCGTTCTGTGCCCAGATGCTGGCGATGGTCTCACTGCCCTTCTTTCTGCAGAACGTCCTGCAGCGTAATGAGGTGGCGACCGGATTGCTGCTGACGCCCTGGCCGCTGGCAACGATGGTATTTGCGCCGATTGCCGGCCGTCTGATTGAACGGGTGCATGCCGGGTTGTTAGGGGGAATCGGACTGGCGATGTTCGCGCTGGGGCTGTTCCTGCTCGCCTGGCTGCCGGTAAATCCGGGTGATGGCGATATTATCTGGCGCATGATGCTATGCGGTGCCGGCTTCGGGCTGTTCCAGTCACCCAACAACCACACGATTGTCACCTCCGCGCCACGTAATCGCAGTGGCGGTGCCAGCGGCATGCTGGGTACTGCGCGTCTTCTGGGGCAGAGTATAGGTGCCGCGCTGGTCGCACTGATGTTTAATCTGTTTGATGAAAGTGGGACGCACGTTTCGCTGCTGCTTGCAGGGAGCTTTGCCGCCGTGGCGGCGCTGGTGAGCGTGTCGCGCATGACGCAGACACGCGCCTGATGGCAGAAACAGAAAAGGCGACCCGGGGGTCGCCTTGTTTGCTCTGCTTAGCGCTACTTCAGATACTGACCGCTGCGCAGGGCTTCAATACGCTTGTCTAACGGCGGGTGTGACATGAACAGCTCGCTGAACGATTTGCCCTTACCGTTGATGCAGAACGCCATCATGCTGCTCGGCTCCTGCGGTTCGTAGCTGGTTTTCAGACGCTGCAACGCCGCAATCATCTTCTCACGACCGACCAGCTTCGCTGAACCGGCATCGGCGTGGAACTCACGATGACGGGAGAACCACATGGTGATGATGCTGGCGAGAATACCAAACACCAGTTCCAGCACCATCGACACCGCAAAGTAGACCAGCGGATTGCCGTTGCTGCTCTCCTCACCATCACGGTTGCCGGACATAAAGCCCGCCGCAATCTGCGCCAGAATACGTGAAACGAAAATCACGAAGGTGTTCACCACACCCTGAATCAGCGTCATGGTGATCATGTCACCGTTAGCGATGTGCGACACTTCGTGAGCCAGCACCGCTTCCGCCTCATCACGGCTCATGTTCTGCAGCAGACCGGTTGAGACAGCCACCAGTGAGGCGTTGCGACGCGCACCGGTCGCAAAGGCGTTGATATCAGGTGCGTGATAGATCGCGACCTGTGGCATCGCAATACCCGCCTGTTGGGCCTGTCGGCCAATGGTATCCACCAGCCAGCGCTCAGTTTCATTGCGTGGCTGTTCAATTACTTCACCGCCAACCGAACGCAGCGCCATCCACTTCGACATCAACAGTGAAACAAACGCACCGCCGAAGCCAAACAGGCCTGCCATGATCATCAGGCCCTGAACACTGCTTGACTGGATCCCTGTCAGGCTGAGAATCAGCCCGAATACCAACATCACAGCCAGGTTGGTCATCAGGAAAAGAGCAATACGCATCATTTTTGTTAATCTTCCTCAGTAGTTCACGCGCCTATACGCGGATACATATCCTATGAGCATTGTGCGGCTTTTCAAGCGACCTTAACGTTTAAGTGCCTAAAAAGACATAACTTTACATTCTGACACGTCTGCCGGGGGGCGCGGCCTGCAGACGGGTTCACCATCGCTAATCATTGGTTACCGGAAACTTTTCCGGGGGCAAAAAAAAGCACCGCAGAGCGGTGCTTTTTCTGACAACAGCGGATTATTTCGCTGCTGGCGCGTCTGGCTGGGATTTCTCCAGTTGCGCAAGATCGTTAGCGATCTTCACCGTCTCATCAAGATACGGATCCGGCTCTTTATAATCTTTCGGCAACTCATCCAGGTTCTTCAGCGGTTTTTTGCCTTCGGCCTGATAGCGCGCATTGATTCGTTCCAGACGTGACGCATCATCTTCGTGGTTCTCTTTCTCGCGCTGAGCAAGATTAAGTGACACGATGTTGCGCTTATCTTTCAGGGCATTGTAACGGGCAATATCCTTCATGATGTACTGGAACTCGCGATCCTGAGCGATACGGTCAGCATGCTGCTTCGTCAGCTGCGCGACCAGCGGTTTAACATCACCGGTTTTGGTATAGGTAGCCGCTTTGATGCTATCCCATGGCAGGGCGTTATCTTCAAATTTCTCACCGGTTTCAGCCGCTTCAACGCCGGTTGGCATCAGCAGATCCGGCGTGACGCCTTTACGCTGTGTACTGCCGCCGTTAATGCGATAGAACTTCTGGATGGTGTAAGAAACGGAGCCTAACGCTGGCCACTCCGGACGTAGCATCTGATCGTAGATGCGGTTCAGCGAGCGATACTGCTGAACGGTGCCTTTACCAAAGGTTGGCTCGCCGACAATCACTGCACGACCGTAATCCTGCATCGCGGCAGCAAAGATCTCAGAGGCGGAGGCGCTGAAGCGATCGACCAGTACCACCAGCGGACCTTTGTAGTAGACCACGCCGTCGTTATCGCTGTCTTCACGCACCCGACCATTGTTATCGCGAACCTGCACCACCGGACCACTCGGAATAAACAGGCCGGAAAGCGAGACCGCTTCAGTCAGCGCGCCGCCGCCGTTGGTACGCAGATCGATCACCACGCTATCGACGTTCTGTTTCTGCAGTTTCTGCAGCTGAACTTTCACGTCGTCGGTGAGACCGACATAGAAGCCAGGAATATCAAGCACGCCTACTTTCTGCTTGCCGACATTTTTGATGGTCAGTTTAACCGCGCGATCTTCCAGACGGATTTTCTCACGCGTCAGCGTCACAGTACGGGTTTTGGTGCCCTTACCGGCGGGCAGAACTTCCAGGCGCACTTTGCTGCCCTTGGGTCCTTTGATTTTTGCCACGACATCATCGAGACGCCAGCCGATCACATCTTCCATTGGCTTGCCTGGCTGACCGACACCCACGATGCGGTCGCCCACCGTAATGGCTTTGCTTTTCGCTGCCGGACCGCCTGCCACCATTGAGTTGATTACGGTGTAGTCGTCGTCCATCTGCAGTACAGCGCCGATACCTTCCAGTGACAGGCTCATCTCGGTATTGAACTGCTCGGTGTTACGCGGCGACAGATAGCTGGTGTGCGGATCGATTTCGCGGGCGAAAGCGTTCATCACCAGTTGGAAAACGTCTTCACCGTTGCTCTGGGCCAGACGACGGATCGCGAAGTTATAACGCTTGGTCAGAACGTCGCGGATCTCGTTATCGTCTTTGCCTGCCAGCTTCAGACTCAGCTGGTCATATTTAACCTTGGCATCCCAGAGCGCGTTCAGTTCAGCCTGATCTTTCGGCCAGGGCGCTTTGGCGCGGTCAATGTCGATGGTGTCATTGCCGCTGAAATTCATCGGACGCGCCAGCACCGTCAGCGCATACTGATAGCGCTCAAAACGGCGTTTCTGCGCCAGATTATAAATATCGTAAAAGAGATCCAGCTTGCCACTGCGCAGCTCATCGCCGACGGTGGTTTTTTTGCTGGCAAACTGCGCCACATCTGACGCCAGCAGCACATTGTGGCTGTAGTCGAGCATGTTCAGGTAGCGATCAAAAATTTTCGCGGAAAAGTTCTGATCCAGATCGAACTGGCGGTAGTGGGAACGGGTAAAGCGCGACGTGACGCGCTCACTGACCGTCGGATCCTGCGGGTCTTCGTGAAGCTGGGGAATCTGATCGGCGCGGGTAATATTCTCTGCGCCGAAGGTTGGGCCTGCTAAGAGCAGGCCCGCAATAAGTCCAACTTTAAAAAGGGTGTTCATGCCGGGGTTAGCCTCCGTTTCAGAACTGCAAGTGTTCTGCGCGCACAATCATTGCCATGCCGGAAGCGAGCTGGACCCGAACGCCGTCTTTTGATACTTCAAGAACGGTAGCGTCCATCGCACTTTTGCCTGCTTTAACTTTAATACTCTGGCCGGGTTGCAAAGTTGAGGTATCAGTGATGGGTCGGGCTTCCTGCTCCGGACGTGGGGCTGGCTTACGATGCTGTGAGGCGGTCGCACGCGGAGCAGTCGTCTGCGGACGGGGTTTACGCGCAGCATCGGCTTCTGCAGGCTTACGCGGCGCGGGCTTGCGTGGACGACGCGGTGCAGCGCCCTCTTCGCTTTCGCCTGCTTCACGGCGTGCAGCACGCTGCTGGTCACGCTGCGCCTGAACGCGCGCTTTGGCTTCTTCCAGCTGCTTGCGTGCATGCTCAACGTGCTGCTCATCCAGCACGCCACAGGCGTTGCCGTCGAGATCGACACGAATCGCACCGGCTTTGATGCCGTATAGATAACGCCAGCTTGACGTATAAAGACGCAGCGCGGAACGCAGCTGTGTTTTGCTCAGACCCATTTCGCCCTGAACACGCTCGACCAGATCCTGAAAGATACCGATTTTGAGCGGACGCGCTTCACCTTCAGCGCTAAAGCAGTGCGGAAAGCGCTCCGCCAGAAAAGTGATGACTTCTTTACTGCTATTCAACTTAGGTTGATTTTCCATGAAATTTCCTGATTACAACGGGTTTGCCGACCAGCGCAGGCATGAACAGGCGACATTATAATGACAACATCGCTAAATGCCATGTGATCCAGTCGATTAGCTGCGCGTCAGCTGCAGATATTTTTCTAAGTCGCTGTTCGCAAGCACTTCACAAAGCCCATCGGTCAGTGTGACCAGTCCCGCTTCGTCGTCGCTGTCAAAGCGATTGTACTCCACGCTGTCGATGTCCAGCACCCCAACCACAGTGCCATTCACTTTCAGAGGAATCACAATCTCAGCATTGCTGGCAGCATCGCAGGCAATGTGGCCCGGGAAGGCATGCACATCATCTACGCGTTGCACTTTTTCTTCTGCCAGCGCCGTGCCACACACACCTTTACCGACCGGAATACGCACACAGGCGATTTTGCCCTGGAACGGGCCCAGCACCAGCGTATCGGCTTCCGTCAGCAGGTAGAAACCTGCCCAGTTCACGCCATCGAGACGTTCGTACAGCAGCGCGCTAAAGTTTCCCATCGCGGCGAGGAACGCCGTTTCTCCCGCCAGCAAGGCGCGCATATCGCGATTCAAATCGGCGTAAAAGGCAGTTTTGTTCATTATTTAACCGTTACCAATGACATCTGAACGGGGCAAAAGAAACCGTTCGTTAAAAATAAGTTTTAAATATCCAGAGCCACAAGGTGAATCATAGCGTTAGTTGCTATACCCTTAGCATTCTGTGGATCGAAGCGTGATGCCCGAGACAGGCACACAGACAATGTCTTAATGACCGATATCTGTTCCCTCTGAAGAGCGAAAATTGCATCACCCTATGAAAATTCACGCTATCAGCCAGACATTGCCTCACGCACGTTATCAGCGTTGCCCGCAATGCGATACCCTTTTTTCCTTACCGGATGTGAAAACGCATCAGTCGGCACACTGCCCGCGCTGCAACGCTGAGATTCTCAGTGGACGCGACTGGCCAATGACCAGACTGATGGCCATGGCCGCCACCATGATCGTGTTAATGCCCTTCGCCTTTTCCCTGCCGCTGGTGGATATCCGGCTGCTGGGTATGCGCATCAATGCCAGCGTACTGGAAGGGGTGATTCAGATGACCCAGCAGGGTGATGTGCTGACCGCTTCGATGGTGGCGTTCTGCACTATTGGCGCGCCGGTAACGCTGGTGGCCGGCATCTGTTATCTCGGTATCGGTCATCGTCTGGGCATGAACCTGCGGCCCGTATTGATCATGCTGGAGAAGCTCAAAGAGTGGGTGATGCTCGACATCTATCTGATCGGCATCGCCGTGGCATCCATCAAAGTGCAGGACTATGCTTCGCTGGAGATTGGCTATGGGCTGGCGGCTTACATTGCCCTGACGGTGCTGAGCGTGCTGACCATGATCCATCTGAATATGGAGCAGCTGTGGGAGCATTTCTACCCGCAAAACCCCGGCAATATGGCCCGTGACGACATGCAGGTCTGCCTCAACTGTCACAACACCGGCCTACCTGACGAACGGGGGCGCTGCCCGCGCTGCCACACGCCGCTCGACTTCCGACGCCGCCACAGCCTGCAGAAATCCTGGGCCGCGCTCATCGCGTCGATCGTGCTGCTAATACCCGCGAACCTGATGCCCATTTCCGTGGTTTACCTCAATGGCTCACGGCGCGAGGACACCATCTTCTCCGGCATCCTGGGGCTGGGTGAAGGCAACATTCCGGTGGCAGCGATTGTGTTTATCGCCAGTATTCTGGTGCCCTTTACCAAAGTACTGGTCATGCTGACCCTGCTGCTCAGCATTCATTTCCGCTGTGAACAGGGACTGAGAACCCGCATCCGGTTGCTGCGTTTTGTGACCTGGGTTGGCCGCTGGTCCATGCTCGATCTGTTTGTCATTTCATTAACCATGTCGCTGGTCAATCGTGATCAGCTGCTGGCTTTTACCATGGGACCGGCTGCGCTGTTTTTTGGCGCGGCCGTCATCCTGACCATTATGTCTGTTGAGTGGCTGGACAGCCGCCTGCTCTGGGATGCACATGCAACAGGAAACGCCGACTACACCGACTAACGCAACGCTGCGTAATAAGCGAAAAATTTCGCCCTTCTGGCTGCTGCCAGTCATTGCGATGCTGATCGCCTGCTGGCTGCTCTGGACCAATTATCAGGAGCGAGGCACCACTATCACCATCAATTTCCAGACGGCGGATGGTATCGTGCCGGGTCGTACCCCGATCCGTTATCAGGGCGTGGAAGTGGGCACCGTACAGGGCATTAATCTCAGCGACGATTATCGCAGCATCCAGATTAAAGCCAGCATCAAAAGCGACATGCGCGACGCGCTGCGTGAGGATACCCAGTTCTGGCTGGTGACGCCCAAAGCCTCACTGGCGGGCGTCTCGGGTCTGGATGCGCTGGTCGGCGGTAACTACATCGGGATGATGCCAGGTAAAGGTAAACCCAGCGAGGCGTTTACCGCGCTGGATACGCAACCGAAATATCGGGTCAATACCGGCGAGCTGATGATCCATCTGCATGCGCCCGATCTCGGCTCACTCAACACTGGCTCGCTGGTCTACTACCGCAAAATTCCGGTTGGCCGGGTCTATGACTACAGCATTGATAATAAAGCCGATGGCGTGGCAATTGATGTGCTGATTGACCGTCGCTTTATCAATCTGGTGAAGACCAACAGCCGCTTCTGGAACGTGTCAGGCGTCAATGCCGACGTCAGCCTGAGCGGGGCTAAAGTCCAGCTGGAGAGTCTGGCGGCGCTGGTCAATGGCGCGATTGCGTTTGACTCACCGCAGGGGGCCGAAACCGCCAAAGCGGAGCAGAACTACCGGCTCTATCCCGATCTGGCGCACAGCCAGCGCGGCGTACAGATCACGCTTGACCTGCCCAACGGTAAAAATCTCAAGGCCGGCAGCACGCCGCTGATGTACCAGGGCCTGGAGGTAGGTACGCTGACTAAACTGAATCTGCTGGATGGCGGCAAGGTGACCGGCGAGCTGACGATTGATCCTTCTGTAGTTGGCCTGATGCGCAGCGGCACCCGCATCGAGATGCACAGCCCGAAAATCAGCCTGACCGATACCAGCCTCAGCGCACTGCTGACCGGCAATACGCTGGAACTTGTGCCGGGTGAAGGCGAACCGCAGCAGCACTACACCGTGCTGGCGTCCAATGAGACCCTGCTGCAGAAACCCAACGTGCTGACGGTAAAACTCAGCGCACCGGAGAGCTACGGCATCGATCAGGGCCAGCCGCTGATGCTGCACGGTATGCAGATTGGTCAGGTGATGTCGCGTTCGCTGGATGAAAATGGCGTCAATTTCGTTGTCGCGGTCAATCCTGAAAACCGCAATCTGGTGCATGGCGACAGCAAATTTATCGTCAACAGTCGCCTCGATGTGAAGTTCGGCCTTGATGGCATGCAGGTATTAGGTGCCAGCGCCCGCGAGTGGGTGGATGGTGGCATCCGGCTGGAGCCGGGCAAAAAAGGCGAGCCGAAAACGGCCTATCCGCTGTTTGCCGATGCTGAAAAAGCGGACGAAGGCATTACCGGCGATGGCCCGTCCACGACGCTGATGCTGACCGCCAACAGCCTGCCTGACGTACAGGCCGGTTCGGTCGTGCTTTACCGTAAATTCCAGGTGGGTGAGATTGTCAAAGTGACGCCGCGCGCTGACGCTTTTGATATCGCGGTGCACATTCAGCCGGAGTATCGCAAGCTGCTGACCAGCGAAAGCGTGTTCTGGGCTGAGGGTGGCGCACGCGTCAGCCTGAACGGCAGCGGCCTGACGGTGCAGGCCTCGCCGCTTAACCGTGCGCTGAAAGGCGCAATCAGTTTCGACAATATGAGTGGTGCGCAGTCGGTCAAAGGGGCTAAACGCATGCTCTACTCCTCTGAAACCGCTGCCCGCGCGGTGGGCAGTCAGATTACGCTGCACACCTATGACGCCAGCAAACTCTCTGCCGGAATGCCGATTCGTTATCTCGGTATCAACGTCGGACAGGTAGAATCTCTGTCGTTAAGCAAAGATAACAATCAGGTCGTGGCGAAAGCCGTACTTTACCCTGAGTATGTGAATGATTTTGCCCGCCTCGGCAGCCGTTTCTCAGTGGTTTCACCGGAGATTTCCGCTACCGGCGTGAATCATCTGGAGACCCTGTTACAGCCGTACGTCAACGTTGATCCGGGCAAAGGCAGTGCCGCACGCACCTTTGAATTGCAGGAGAGCACCATTACCGATTCGCGCTACCTGAATGGCCTGAACATTTATGTTGATGCCACCGAGGCAGGTTCCCTGTCGCTGGGTACGCCGGTGCTGTTCCGGGGTGTGGAAGTGGGTACCGTCACCGGCACGTCACTGGGGAATATGGCGGACCGCGTGCAGATCGCCCTGCGCATCAGTAAGAAGTATCAGCATCTGGTGCGGAACAATTCGGTGTTCTGGCTGGCGTCCGGCTACAACCTCGACTTCGGTCTGGTGGGCGGCGTGGTGAAAACCGGGACCTTCCAGCAGTTTATTCGCGGTGGCATTCAGTTTGCGACGCCACCGACGGTGCCGCTGGCACCGCAGGCGAACCCGGATAAACACTTCCTGCTGCAGGATGAAGCGCCAAAAGAGTGGCGCAACTGGGGAACGGCGATTCCGTCTCCGCGTTAATTTACTCTGAACGGGCAGCCTGGCTGCCCGTTTTCATTCCTCATGGTACACTGCCGCCTTTGCCTTAACTGGAATGTGCCCGTGTCAGATGCGTCTTCGTTTTTCCCCGCCGATTTTCTCTCATTAATGCGTCAGAGCCTGCCCGATGAGGCGAGCTTCACGCAGTTCATCGCTTACAGTCAGCAGCCCCTGCGCCGCAGTATTCGCGTCAATACCCTGAAGATCAGCGTGGCCGATTTTCTGAGCCAGACGGCGGGTTATGACTGGCAGCTGACGCCGGTGCCGTGGTGCGACGAGGGATTCTGGATCAGCCGGGAAGATGAGAGCCTGCCGCTGGGCAGCGTGGCTGAACATCTCAGCGGCCTGTTTTACATCCAGGAAGCCAGCTCCATGCTGCCGGTAACCGCCCTGTTTGACGCCCAGCCAGAGGTCAGCGCCGTGATGGATATGGCAGCGGCACCGGGTTCTAAAACCACCCAGATTGCGGCGCGGATGGGCAATCAGGGCGTTATCCTGGCAAACGAATTCTCCTCCAGCCGGGTAAAAGTGCTGCACGCTAATATCAGCCGCTGCGGCGTCAGCAACAGTGCGCTGACGCACTTTGACGCGCGGATCTTCGGGCCCGCCCTGCCGGAACAGTTCGACGCCATCCTGCTGGACGCGCCCTGCTCCGGCGAAGGAGTGATCCGCAAAGATTCGGATGCGCTGAAAAACTGGTCGCTGGCAAGCACCGAAGAGATCGCCGCGACCCAGCGCGATCTGCTCGACAGTGCCTTTCACGCACTCAAACCCGGTGGCACGCTGGTTTATTCAACCTGCACCCTGAATCAGATTGAGAATCAGCAGGTGATTGACTGGCTGTTGCAGCGCTATCCGGATGCGGTTGAGGTCGTGCCGCTCGACGGGCTGTTTGAGGGTGCCGAACGGGCCGCGACACCCGAGGGCTATCTGCATGTCTTCCCGCAGATGTTCGACAGCGAAGGCTTTTTCGTGGCGCGTCTGCGTAAAACCACATCAGTCGAGCCACTGCCTGTGCCGGGCTACAAAGTCGGCAAGCTGCCCTTCTCCCATCTCAGCCGTAAGCTGGAAAGTGAGATCGCACAGGCCGCCGCTGCTGTCTCTATCAAATGGGATGAGTCACTGGAACTCTGGCAGCGTGATAAAGAGATCTGGCTGTTCCCTAAAGCGGTCACCCCGCTGCTGGGCAAAGTGCGCTTCTCGCGCATTGGCCTGAAGCTGGCAGAAACCTTTGCCAAAGGCTATCGCTGGCAACATGAAGCGGTGATAGCACTGGCGCAACCTGATGCGACGCAGACCTTTGAGCTCACGGGGGCAGAAGCAGAAGAGTGGTATCGCGGCCGCGATATCTATCCGGAAACTGCCCCGGCAAACAATGAGATGATTGTGACCTGGCAGCAGCAGCCGCTGGGGCTGGCGAAGAAAGTCGGCAGTCGCATCAAGAACAGCTATCCACGCGAACTGGTGCGTGACGGCCGCCTGTTCCGCTGAGTCACTTTAGTTGCAGCATCGTCAGATGATTGCCAAACACTGCGCCGGTATCGATGTAATGCAGATTGGCAATCGTCAGCGGCTGTTTCAGCGGAGTATGACCGAAGTAAAAGGCATCTGCGCCAGGGATGCCCGCCTGCTCACCTGACTCCATCTCCTCCAGTCGCTGACGGCTCCAGACCACCTTTTGCCAGTCGAGTGGCTTATTCAGCGCGTATTCCCGTGCCGGATAGTCCGCATGAGCAATCACAACAGTGCGCTCACCCAATTGCAGATGCAGTATCAGCGGCAGTTCACGACAGTGCCGCAACGCGTGCCGTGCCGCGATTAACGCTGCGCCCCGCAGCCGAAAGAACCAGTCGCCCCCGTTCATCTGCCAGAGCGCCATGTCCTGTCCCTGTAACGCCGACACCGCCATCTCCTCATGATTGCCGCGCACGCAGCGAAACCAGGGCTCCTGCAGTAGCGCCAGACAGCCCAGGCTGTCGGGCCCGCGATCGATGATGTCGCCAACCGAAATCAGTAAATCCTGCTGCGGATCAAACTGATGTTGCTGCAACAGCGCATCAAGTTCGCGGCGGCAGCCATGCAGATCGCCAACGACCCAGATCTGTCGCCATGCTGCGCCATTCAGGAATTCATAATACATCGGTGCATGTGCCTCTCTGTGCTGAAAGTACCCTAAGAGTATAAGAGCTGACGGAGAACAGGAGTGAGGAGAGAGAAAGCAGGTTGTGACAGAAAAGGCGTCACACTGTCGGGAATGAAAGATTCGCCGGGCCTGAAAAGTACGTCCCTCCCGGCGCTTATCTCCGGCACTCAGTTAAGGTGGTAGCTCTGTCAGGGACGAAATTCATCATAACGACATCGGGCCGCGCAGGCTATTCTGCCTCTGACGTATTCGTCGTCATTTGAGATCGGCTGCGCATTTTAGCCGGATATTTCTGTAGCTTCTCTGCCGGACGCACCGGACGGCGCACCAGTTCACCACCGCAGTTGGGACAAACATGCGCGAAATGCTCATCGCAGTCAGCGCAGAAGGTGCATTCAAACGAGCAGATGCGTGCCGCCAGAGAGGATGGCGGCAGATCGACGTCGCAGCGTTCACAATTAGGGCGCAGTTCGAGCATGGTGTGACTCCTGAAGAAACGGGTTACCCAGCATCGTCGCTGCTGGCCCGAATGTCGAGCCAGCGACCGGACAGAAGTGAGCCAGATCCGGACATCATACATTTACCCCCCGCAGAGAGGGGCGAACAACGTGATGCCCTGTCGCGGCTATTAATGACGCTGATCTTCGCGAACATCACCGGGATGATCATCGGGCAACACCTCTTCATCAGCCGTATCAGCATCCTCCTCGCTCTCCACTTCCGGTTCCTGACCGCCCATCGACGCATGAATCACCTCCTCTTCCAGCGTCGGGATCAGCGCGGCACCCAGTGGCGAGGTCGCCAGACTGTCAGGCATGACCACGTGCGGCAACGGCACTTCGGTTGTCGGAAGCGGACCTGGCGCACGGACAAAACTCAGTCCGCCAATCACCAGCGCACAGAGCGCAAAGAAGAGATAAAGCATATTGCTGCCCAGCGGCTGCATCAGCGCACCCACCACCAGCGGGCCGATACTGGCACCAATACCAAACGCCATCAGCAGACAGGCGGTTAACGACACGCGGCGCTCGGCGGCAACCTGATCGTTGGCCAGCGCCACCTGCAACGGATAGAGCGCGAACTGCATCATGCTGGCGGCAAAGGCGATGCCGATCATCCAGTCAAACGTCAGATGCGGCAGCAGGATCAGCGGCACGCAGATGACGGCAAACAGCATCGCAATGATGAATAACAGCCGCTGACGATCGTAGCGGTCAGAAAGCCAGCTCAGCGGAAACTGCGACACCAGCCCGGCAAAGATCGTAAGACTCATAAAATAGCCGGTCTGGCTGGTGGTAAAGCCTTTGCTGCTGCCATAAACCGGTGCCAGACCGTAGAAGGCACCAATTACCATGCCGGTTACCAGCGTGGTGCCGAGCAGTTTGGGGATAGTGCGGATAAAATAGCCCAGCTCCATCGGGGCTGGCGTCATCGGCCTGACATGAGTGCGGGTGGTCAGCGCTATCGGCACCAGACAGAGCGCGAAACAGAGTGCGACAATCAGCAGCGTGCTGACACCAAATCCGGTCTGCAGGCTCAGTATCACCTGCCCGCCACTCAGTCCAAGGTAGGTCGCGACCATATATAAGCCGAAAATCATGCCACGCTGGGACGATTCCGCCTGATCGTTGAGCCAGCTCTCCAGCACCATGTACTGGCACATCATGCAGAGTCCGATAATCAGACGCAGAAAGACCCACAGCGGAATCAAGTCAGTCAGACCGTGACCCACCACAGAGGCGGTAATAATCCCGGCGCAGGCCACATAGGCGCGGATATGGCCGACGCGGGCGATCAGGTTGTGCCCCACCTTGCCGCCAATCACCAGCCCGATATAGTTTGCCGCGATAATCGCACCAATCAGCGCGCCGTTAACCTGCTCACTGGCCAGCCGCAGGGAGACATAGGTGGTCAGCAGACCGGAACCGAGCAGCATCAACAGCGTGGTGGTGTAGAGCGGCAGAAACGTACTGAATATTTTTCCCATATGACTCCCTGTCTATACCCTTCAGGCATCAGGCCAGCAAAGCCCTAAAGATAGACGATATCGGCAGGCGACGGCGTGTAACAACTCGTTGATGGCAAAAAAAAGCCCGCCAGCACACTGCTGGCGGGCCTGGTTTACACGCTCGGGAAGCTGATATTGCTGCCCGGCGCTTCACGGTTGAGATGGATGAAGTTCAGGTGTCGCTCATACTGATCCAGTATGTCGATGATCACCTGCTCTTTGCTGTAATCCATCAGGTCGTTACCCTGGCTGCCCTCCATCAGGAAGGTTTCCAGTCGGTAGTAGGTCGACTTACCGCTGCGGGCGCGATAGGTAAAGCCCGGAATCGAATATTGCTGCGGCCAGACCTGATAAATGAAGTCCTGCTCTTCGCCCAGATGGACGCGCAGATCCAGATAGCCAATCGGATTCGCCTCATCTGCTTCGACGCTTTCCAGCGTGACGCGGGCATCACGCAGTTCCAGCTCTTTCGCCACTTCCTGCATCGCCGGGAAAATGGTCTTTTCCATCATCTGCTGGGTATAACGCGAGCCAGGGTAGTTCATCAGGCGTGACAGACGCTTCTTCCAGGTCAGACGGTCGGTCGCATGCGCCAGATAGGGCGCGGTGTCGCGCGTCGCGCTGGCCCGGCGGTGATCCTCAATCTTCAGCGATTTAAACAGACCCGCCATCACAAAGAAGATAACAAAGCTGAACGGCAGCCCCATGATCACCGTGGTGTTCTGCAGGGCAGTAATCCCGTTAGTCATCAGCATGCTCAGCGTCAGCACCCCAATCCCCACGGACCAGAAGATGCGCAGCCAGTTCGGCGCATCGCTGTTAATGTCTTTCAGCCGCGAGGTGAAGTTACCCAGCACCAGCGAACCGGAATCCGCCGAGGTAACGTAGAACAGCATCCCGGTGATGGTGGCAACCGATGCGCTGAGTTTGAACGCCGGATACTGCGCCAGCAGGCTGTAGAAGCCGCGCTCCGCATGGTTCATCACTTCCTGCGCAAATTCCGTATTGCCGTGAATGATCTGGTACAGCGCGGCGTTACCGAATACGGACAGCCACAGCAGCGTAAAGGTAAACGGAATAATCAGCGTGCCCAGTACGAACTCACGGATAGTACGACCGCGTGAGATACGCGCCAGGAACAGGCCGACAAACGGTGACCAGGCCACCCACCACGCCCAGAAGAAGAGCGTCCAGCTGTTCATCCATTGAGTCGGGCGATCAAAGGCAAAGGTATTGAGCGTCATGCCCATGAAGCGGTTGATGTAATCGCCGACGTTCAGCACCAGCGCATTCAGCAGGAACTCCGTGTTGCCGAAGAACAGCACAAACAGAATCAGGCCCAGCGCCATGATCACGTTAAGTTCGGAGAGGAAACGAATCCCTTTATCCACACCCGACGTCACAGAGATGGTGGCGATCACCACGGAGAGGACAATCAGCGCAGTCTGCGCGGTCAGGCCTTCCGGGATATCAAACAGCACTTTCAGGCCGTAGTTGAGCTGCACGACCCCAATGCCGAGCGTAGTGGCGATACCAAAGATGGTGCCGACCACGGCTGCGATATCTACCGTGTGACCTATCGGACCATAGATGCGTTTACCGAAGATGGGATAGAGCGCCGAACGAATAGTCAGCGGCAGGTTATAACGGTAGCTGAAGTAGCCCAGCGCGATGCCCATCAGTGCATACATCGACCAGCCGGTCAGTCCGTAGTGGAACAGCGTCCAGACCATCGCCTGGCGGGCGGCTTCCAGCGTCTGCCCTGCTCCTTCCGGCGGCTGCATATATTGCGTCACCGGTTCGGCGACCGAGAAGAACATCAGGTCGATGCCGATCCCGGCGGCAAACAGCATGGCGGACCAGCTGAGCACACTGAATTCGGGTTTGGAGTGCTCCGGCCCGAGCTTAATCGAGCCAAAGCGTGAGCAGGCCATATAGAGCACAAAGACAATATAGAGGGTGGCAGCCAGCATGTAGTACCAGCCGAAGGTGGCGGAAACCCAATTGACCGCCTTGAGGATCCAGCTCGCGGCCAGTTCACTGTAGAGAATCGTCACAAGTGAAAACGTCAGAATCAATCCGGCAGAGGTATAAAATACAACGGGATTGAGTCTGTCTTTTTCACCGGCAGGTGGATTATTCATCAATTACCTCTGGTTAATATCCTGAAAATACGCAATGGATAACGTTTGCCGCTCACGGGGTTTTCAGGCCGTGCGGCCTCATCTCGTTCTGTCACTTCCTGTTTAAGCGCAGCGGCTGGTAAAGAGCTTAGCACTCATTACCGTTTCGCTTACGCTACATTTAAAGAACACTACCCTAACAAATTTTCTTTTTATATTGAACGTGCAATCAAAAAAAGATTTAATAGGGGCTCGATTTGAGGGTGGAGCTGGAGCTATGCCAAAGGTAGGGATGCAGCCGATACGTCGTCGGCAACTGATTGATGCGACCCTGAGCACGATTAATGAGATGGGGATTAATGATGCCACGATTGCCCAGATCGCCCGTCGGGCGGGGGTCTCTACCGGCATCATCAGTCACTACTTCAAAGACAAGAACGGTCTGCTGGAAGCCACGATGCGTGACGTGACGCGTCAGCTGCGCGAGGCGGTGCTGACGCGGCTGAAACCGCTGGCCGATGCCTCCGCAGAACAGCGGCTGTGCGCCATTGTCGACGGGAATTTTGATGAAACCCAGGTGCACACCGCAGTAATGAAAGCCTGGCTCGACTTCTGGTCGAGCAGCATGCATCAGCCCCAGCTCAACAGACTTGAGCGGGTCAGCAGCCGTCGGCTCTTCTCAACGCTGGTGGTCGAATTCCGTCGTGAACTGCCACTGGATAAAGCACGCCTGGCCGCACACGGCCTGGCGGCCCTGATCGACGGTCTGTGGCTGCGCGCCGCGCTGAGCGGTAAGCCATTCGATCCCGCTATCGCCCTCACACTGACCACCCAATTCATCCGTCAGCAACTGGCTGGCGAGCACGAATAACGGAAGGAGAAAACATGTCCAGATTCACCGAGCAGAAACTCTACATCGATGGCGCTTATGTTGCCGCAGCGTCTGGCGAAACGTTCCAGACGATCAATCCGGTCAACGGCGAAGTGCTGGCAGAGGTTCATGCCGCCGGCCAGGACGATGTCAATCGCGCCGTTGCTGCCGCCAGAAAAGGCCAGAAGGTCTGGGCCGCGATGACCGCCATGGAGCGTTCACGCATCCTGCGTCGCGCCGTCGATATTCTGCGTGAGCGTAATGATGAGCTGGCAGAGCTGGAAATGCTCGACACCGGTAAACCTTACAGCGAAACCTCCGCGGTCGATATCGTCACCGGTGCAGACGTGCTGGAGTACTACGCGGGTCTGGTTCCGGCGCTGGAAGGTCAGCAGATCCCCCTGCGTGAAACCTCCTTTGTTTATACCCGCCGCGAACCGCTGGGCGTGGTCGCCGGTATCGGTGCCTGGAACTACCCGATTCAGATCGCCCTGTGGAAATCCGCACCTGCACTGGCTGCGGGTAACGCGATGATTTTCAAACCCAGCGAAATGACCCCGCTTACCGCCCTGAAGCTGGCAGAAATCTACACCGAAGCGGGCCTGCCGGATGGCGTGTTTAACGTGCTGCCGGGCATCGGTTCGGTTACCGGTCAGTTACTGACTGAGCATCCAGGTATCGACAAAGTCTCCTTCACCGGCGGCGTTGTCAGCGGCAAAAAAGTGATGGCCAATGCTGCGGGTTCAACGCTGAAAGAGGTCACCATGGAGCTGGGCGGTAAATCACCGCTGATCATCTTCGATGATGCCGATCTCGATCTGGCCGCTGACATCGCCATGATGGCGAACTTCTACAGCTCCGGTCAGGTCTGCACCAACGGCACCCGCGTCTTTATTCCTGCAAAACTGCAGGCGGCGTTCGAGGCCAAAATCAGCGAACGCGTTGCCCGTATCAAAGCAGGCAACCTGCGTGACCCGGCCACCAACTTTGGTCCGCTGGTCAGCTTCAGCCATCGCGACAACGTGATGCGCTACATCGAGTCCGGCATTGCTGAAGGCGCACGCGTGCTGTGCGGCGGCAAACGTCTGACCGGTGGCGATTTCGACCAGGGTGCCTGGGTGGCACCGACCGTGTTCACCGACTGCCGGGATGAGATGAAGATTGTCCGTGAAGAGATCTTCGGGCCGGTGATGTCGATTCTGAGCTACGAAACCGAAGCAGAAGTGATCCGCCGCGCCAACGACACCGAATTCGGTCTGGCCGCCGGACTGGTGACGCAGGACCTTAATAAGGCGCACCGTGTGATTCATCAGATCGAAGCCGGTATCTGCTGGATCAACACCTGGGGCGAGTCCGCCGCAGAGATGCCGGTGGGCGGCTACAAGCATTCCGGCATTGGCCGCGAGAATGGTCTGATGACGCTGCAGAGCTACACCCAGGTGAAGTCAGTGCAGGTTGAGCTGACGCGTTTTCAGTCAGTCTTTTAATCACTTAACCTGAGGAACGACGAATGGAATTTGATTACATTATTATTGGAGCCGGATCCGCAGGAAACGTTCTGGCGACCCGCCTGACCGAAGAAAGCAATGTGAGCGTTCTGTTGCTGGAAGCGGGCGGCCCGGATTACCGTTTTGATTTTCGCACCCAGATGCCTGCGGCCCTTGCCTTCCCGCTGCAGGGAAAACGCTATAACTGGGCGTATGAAACCGAGCCAGAGCCTTACATGAACAACCGCCGCATGGAGTGTGGTCGCGGCAAAGGTCTGGGCGGTTCATCCCTGATTAACGGCATGTGTTACATCCGCGGCAACGCGATGGATCTGGATAACTGGGCCAGCGAGCCGGGACTGGAGAACTGGAGCTATCTGGACTGCCTGCCCTACTACCGTAAAGCGGAAACCCGTGATATCGGCCCGAACGACTTCCACGGCGGCGATGGCCCGGTGTGCGTTGCAACACCGAAAGCGGGCAATAACGTGCTGTTTGAAGCGATGATTGAGGCAGGCGTGCAGGCGGGTTATCCGCGCACCGACGACCTGAATGGTTACCAGCAGGAAGGTTTCGGTCCGATGGATCGTACCGTGACGCCAAAGGGTCGTCGTTCCAGCACCGCGCGTGGCTATCTCGATATGGCCAAAGGCCGCACTAACCTGAAGATCATTACGCATGCTACCACCGATCGCATCATCTTTGACGGTAAGCGCGCGGTCGGCGTGGAGTATCTGCAGGGCGACAGCAACACCATTAACAAAGTCACCGCTCGCCGTGAAGTGCTGCTGTGCGCGGGTGCTATCGCCTCGCCACAGATCCTGCAGCGTTCTGGCGTGGGTTCGCCTGAGCTGCTGAAGCAGTTCGACATCCCGCTGGTGCATGACCTGCCGGGCGTGGGTGAAAACCTGCAGGACCACCTGGAGATGTATCTGCAGTATGAATGTAAAGAGCCGGTTTCTATCTATCCTGCCCTGAAGTGGTGGAATCAGCCGAAGATCGGTGCAGAGTGGATGTTTAACGGCACCGGTATCGGCGCCAGCAACCAGTTTGAAGCAGGCGGCTTTATCCGCAGCCGCGAAGAGTTCACCTGGCCAAACATTCAGTATCACTTCCTGCCGGTGGCGATTAACTATAACGGGTCAAACGCCGTAGATGCTCACGGTTTTCAGTGTCACGTCGGCTCAATGCGTTCGCCAAGCCGCGGTCATGTGCGCCTGAAGTCACGCGATCCGCGTCGTCATCCGGCCATTCTGTTTAACTACATGTCACATGAGCAGGACTGGCACGAGTTCCGCGATGCAATCCGCATTACGCGCCAGATCATCAACCAGCCAGCGCTGGATAAGTATCGTGGCCGTGAAATCAGTCCGGGCCTGGATTGCCAGACCGATGAGCAGCTGGATGAGTTCGTACGTAACCACGGCGAAACCGCCTATCATCCTTGCGGCACCTGTAAGATGGGTAATGACCCGATGGCCGTCGTGGATGGCGAAGGACGTGTGCATGGATTGCAGGGATTACGCGTGGTGGATGCGTCGATTATGCCGCTGATCATCACCGGTAATCTGAACGCCACCACCATCATGATTGGTGAGAAGATTGCCGATAAGATTCGTGGACGCGATCCGTTGCCACGCAGCACTGCCTCTTACTATGTCGCGGGTGACGCGCCGGTTCGCACCGTGCCGCAGCGCGCAGAGTAATTAGTGACAGCGTCACTTAACAATCGCCGGGCACGCTGTTGCCCGGCTTTTTTTATGCAGGGTTTAACGGCCCCCCTTTTCCATACATCCTTTTACATAGCCTTCTTTTTTTCAAACCATCAAACCTTAACCTGCGTCAAATAAAGCAGCATCTGCTGTTGATTTCATGATGTGCGGAATGCTATAAATCCGGCGTGTATTTAACCGGAGGCACTATCCGTCCACTGATGAGAAGCAATAATGTGGATGCGTTGTAAATTTTATGAGCAGAATGTTCATGTCACATCTTACCCCCACCTTCCTTTCTGGCTGGAACGTCGCCGATCAGCACTGGCGTAACGCCCTGTAGTCCCCTCACCACTTCGACACTGTTCTGAGTCTGCCCCGTGTATTGTGGCAGGTCGTCATTTATCGTTGCTGGAGAGCATCCATGTTCGCCTGGATTTTATTATCACTCGCTATTGTTACTGAAATTATTGGTACCCTTTTCATGAAGTGGTCCAGCGTTAATGGCAGCCATTCAGGCTACCTGATGATGCTGGGCATGATTGCCTGTTCCTATATTCTGCTGAGTTTCGCCATCAAACGTATCGCGCTGGGCGTGGCTTATGCCCTGTGGGAAGGTATCGGCATCATGCTGATTACCTTATTCAGCGTGCAGCTGTTTGGTGAAGCGCTGTCCGCGCTGAAAATCTGCGGGCTGGTGACGCTGATCGTCGGGATTGTGTTGATCAAGACCGGCACCCAATCATCAGCGGAGGTTAATCATGGTCATGGCTGATTTTGTGCATGCCGCCTGGCTGGCGCTGGCGATCATGCTGGAGATTGCCGCCAACATATTCCTTAAATATTCTGACGGGTTTAAGAAACCGCTGCACGGCGTGCTGTCACTCTGCTGTGTCCTTCTCGCGTTCAGCGCACTGGCTCAGGCGGTCAAAGGTATCGATCTGTCGATTGCCTATGCCGTCTGGGGCGGTTTTGGCATCATCGCCACGGTTGCGGCCGGATGGGTGCTGTTTGGTCAGCGACTGAACCGCAAAGGCTGGGCGGGTCTGACCCTGCTGCTGGCCGGTATGATCCTGTTAAAGCTGGCCTGATGGATCCCCGCAATCAGTAATCCAGGTTAAGGGTGTGTCACTGCACGCCCTTAACTTACTGTGCTTTACCTCCCTTTCCCGATTGATTTTTCTCTCTTTCCTGTGCTCGGAATCCTCTTACTTTTGTAAAGGGCCGTTTACATATCTTTTGCCTTAAGGCTTAGTGAGCGCCAAAAGCCGGATAAAAACGAGGAAAAGTTATGTCTGCAACACGAGGTTGGTCAACGGAGCTGGAAGGATTACGCGGCATTGCCTCTCTCTGGGTTCTGGTTGGCCATATCAGCTTACTGGTTCATTGCCACATCACGCTGATTTCATCACCGGGCATCGGGGTCGACCTGTTTATTCTGTTATCGGGTTATCTGATGGCGAAAAACTACGTCGAGCGCCAGCAGAAGGAGCCATGGCAGAGCGCGGAGACGATTAAGAAGTTCTGGATCCGCCGCTTCTTTCGTATCGCCCCGCTCTACTATCTGCTGTTAATCATCGCCCTGATTTATGGCCCATGGTTTGGTGAGATGCGTGACACCATTGCGCATTTCTATTCCGGCACCGCCACGGAGTCGTCGCGTTACAACGACCAGTCACTGGCAAACATCCTGACTCACTTCAGCTTCCTGTTCGGCATGCTGCCCGAGTATGGGTTTAACACCGTGCTGCCAGACTGGAGCATTGGGCTGGAGATGCAGTTCTATCTGCTGTTCCCGTTCATCATGCTGGTCACGCTGCGCTTTGGTTATGCCGCCTCGCTGATTGGCATCATGGCGCTCTGCTGCGCCGGTCGCTATGTGCTGGCCGATTATTATGAAGCGTTTGAGATGCCTTCGATGATCCTGATTAAGCTGAACATGTTCCTGGCTGGAATGCTGCTGGCCGAAGCGATTCGCCGTAAATCCCTGCTCTATGTTGCCTTTGCGCTGCTTGGCCCGGTCGTCACCGTAGCGATTGGCATGGACGCGATTAAGCTGCAGGTGATTATGGAGGCGCTGATGATCGTCGGTATGGCGGCAATTCTGTGGCAATACCCGCAGGGCAGCATGATGGCTCAGCTGATTGCCCTGCCGCGTAAGCTGCTGAACAACCGCCTCAGCACCTGGCTGGGTGACGTCTCGTTCTCAGTCTATCTGCTGCACCTGCTGATTGTGATCCCGCGGATCGCCCTGCTGCTCACTCACACCGACATTGAGTATAAGAGCGATATGACACGCTTCCTGATTATCTGCGTTTCCGCTATCCCGGTAACCTATGCGCTGGCTTCTTTACTCTATAAGTATGTTGAGAAGCCCGGCATTCAGATGGGTAAGCGCGTGCTGAAGCCGAAGCTGGCCGATCAGACCAGCTAAGTTCGCTAATAATCATGATTAAGCCCCTGATTGGGGCTTTTTTTGCCTCTGGCGCTCGTTATCAGCCCTTCACAGGCATTGATGACGCGCCGTCGCCAGCATGCCTGCTGAGGTGAACTACAGTTTCCCGGTTAGCAATCTCACGCAAAGGAGAGAACATGAGCATTCAGCATCTGCTGCTATCCAGTGACGGTGGCGCGGTGATTATTGAAGCAGAACAACTCGAAAGCGAGCTGGTTATCCCACCCCATCTGCAGACCCTGAGCGGCGGTGAAGCTGACAGTGATACCGGCCATCGGGTGGCGGTCACAAAGCATTACTGTAAGGGACGCTACTATGCGGTTGCCCTGGATCGCCATGCGGCCAGTAATGAAATCGATGACGTGATTGACCTGCTGCATCCTGCCCCGCTGGATTAGCCTTTGTCGGCCACGCTGCCTTTAACGGCATGTTCCGCTGAGGCCACGGCGGGAAAACGGCCTGTTAATGCATTACCGCCACGCGGCATCACCATTTTCAGAAGAGGAAGAGCATTATGGAAAAGAAGAAGTGGTTTGTTTCCTACGTGATTAAGCCGAAAGGTGAAAATCATGTCACGACGCACGCCTTTATTGAGGGTGACAATGTTGAGGAGGCGCTTGAAGCCTTTATGTTTGAAACCAAAAAAAGCCTGTCGCTGGAAACTGAAGAGCTAACGCTGCTGTCGGTAAGTCTGGTGTAACTTCTGATTAACCTCGCGATAGCGGGGTTTTTCTGCCCTGTCTGAGGGTCATTTTCTATTTATTATACTTATAGTTTCCCTGGTGCGGCTTTCAGTTACTTAGTGGGATAAGGCCAGGCGTGATCCATGCCCATAGATGACATCAGGCCGGTCACAGCCAGATACGCCAGTATCAGGACAAACAGTACAATTGCAGCAATTTCAATGGATTTAAGTAAGTGATGCTTCGCCATAAATAACCCTCCTTCAGTTGTGTGTAATCAAGACCTCACCTCATAAACTATAATGTTACCGGTAAAGTGCAAGTGAAAATCACATAATGAAACATAAAGCCGTGCTTATTAATGTTTGTGGAGAATACGCGTTAAGGCTTTCACGTGGCAGGACCAGGTGCTGCAGGCATAAAAAAGCCCGCAATGCGCGGGCCTTAGTGACGATCAGTTGGGTGCTAACTGGCAGGCTGACCGGTAAAGTCGATCACCATCCTGCCGCGGATTTTGCCGTGAATCATCTCATCGAAGATGGCATTGACCTCACCAATCTTCCTTTTAGTTACCTTAGGCACCACCTTGCCTTCTGCCGCAAACTGGAAAGCTTCCGACAGATCGTTGCGCGTTCCGACCAGCGATCCCACCACCTGGATGCCATCGAGCACCAGTCGCGGGATATTCAGGCTCATCGCTTCCGGCGGCAATCCGACTGCTACGACCCGACCTCCGGCTCTGACCGCATCCACCGCCGAGTTAAAGGCCGCTTTGGCGACGGCTGTAACCACAGCCGCATGCGCCCCACCGGTTTTCTCCTGAATAAAGCGTGCCGCATCTTCGCTGGCAGAGTTGACGACCAGATCGGCACCCATCTCTTTCGCCAGTGCCAGCTGTCCGTCACTGACATCAATCGCAATCACTTTGGCATTGAAGACGTTTTTCGCATATTGCAGCGCCAGGTTACCCAGCCCGCCAAGGCCATAAATTGCCAGCCACTGCCCCGGTTTAACCTCTGATACTTTTACCGCTTTGTACGTAGTGACACCGGCGCAGGTGACGCTACTGGCGGCGAAAGGATCGAGCCCATCGGGAACTTTAACCGAGTAGTCAGCAACAACAATACACTCTTCAGCCATACCGCCATCGGCGGTATAACCGGCATTGATGACGTCTCTGCAGAGCGTTTCGTTACCGGAATTACAATATTCACAGTGCCCGCAGCCCTTGAAGAACCAGGCGACGCTGGCGCGATCGCCCGGCTTGAGCGAGGTGACATCCGGCGCGACCTCCTCAACGATGCCGATCCCTTCATGACCCAGCGTGACGCCGGTCTTGTCACCAAAATCACCGTTCTTCACATGTAAATCGGTATGGCATACACCACAGCATTCCATCCTGAGCCGCGCTTCGCCGGTTTTGAGAGGACGCAGCGTCTTCTCAACCACTTCAACCTGGTGTTCACTATTAGCAATTGCCGCTTTCATAAACATTCCTCCTTTTGACTGGAGATTAAGAATAATCCAAACGGAGATGATGACAAGATGACAGGTAAGCTTTGGGTGCTTGCTGCGAGAGTTGTTGTGACTTTTGCGAGTGGGGTCGGTTTTTTAGGGATTGTGTTTAGCGGCAACGCTTCGTCAGGCTTACGTTCTCTGTCGGGTAGAGATGAAGCGCGCTTACTGAACAATTTGGTCAGGTGAACATTGCCCGTTCAAAGGGGCGATTAAGCCCCAGTCGCTTCAGAAGATTTCGTACTGATTGCTCAAACGTCTCTTAAGAGTGCCAGCGGTGGATGCCACTGTCAGCGGGTGGCGGCCCCATATGCTGAGCGGCACTATCCGGCGCTGGCGGTGGTCCCATATGCTGAGAAGCGTTGTTTGCGGGCGCAGCCGGCCCGGCGTGATGGCTCCAGCTGGTGTTGTTATGCTGGCTTTCATGATGACGATGCCAGTCAGAAGATGGGCCACGGTGATGACCACCACCAGCCATCACACAACCTGACATTGCGGCACTTTCCAGCGCTAGAATTACACAAGGAATAACTTTTTTTATGAACATAACTGACCCTGGTTAAATATCACTGGGGCAGGTTACGTCCCGGTTTTTATACGGTGGGTAAACGTTAGAAGGGGTTTAGGGAGGATGTTGGGGGAGGTTGATTGAGGTCAATTTTGGGGATGAAATGGGGAAATAAAAGGCTATTTTCTGCGATTCTGCTGGCAGGTTGGCGTATGCGGCATTGAGCATTAACTGGAGCTTAGACAAGGATAAGGACAGCGCACTATTGATTAAAATGATTGATATTTGAGCATATAAAAATGACTGAGAGTCTGATTAACAAATACGCTTTGCAGTTGTCAATGCGAGACATCCAGCTTATTTAATCAACTAAATGGAAGCTAAAAAACCTTCTATTAGCTAATTACTTTCCTCACGCTTTTATAACTACCAATTAAAATGGGCTTACTAAAAATCCCTGCATACACCTAATACCATCGATTGTATTTTATATACACACATGAAATGACGATCACCCATGTTATGCTAAGAAACGCAGCATATTCTGGAATAAACCGGATAAATATATACAACCCTGCCACAATGACAGCAATAGGTACTAAATAGAAAGAAGACTGTATCAGCCTTAAAAACACACGCTTCATTTTTTCAATATCTCATTTAAAGCATCTTTTTTTTCTTCGTTGTTATCCACTTAATTTACCTGACAAAGTGAAAGGGTTATCTTGATTTCAATAAATTATAAGCATACAGAATGTCAGAAGGAACATCCATTCAGACGGGGCCAAATACGTTAACGCCCAAGCAGGCCAGTTTGTACGCCGTGACGAGCTGGCAGTGCGCGCCTGGTGTCAGGCAAGCGAAGACTAAAATGAGTACGGCAGGAAACCGTGTGCATCAAGGCCGTTTATGCAATTGAAGTCGGTGACGACACCCAGATCTTAACCCGTCTTATGCAATCGAAGATCGTTCCGATACGTGACGTTGAATTGGGTTTTTGAATTTGAGGACGCGTCCGCATCCTCCTGGAGTTCTGTCACTAACTATACTGAGCCAAGAAGCTCTGAAGCCGCTATTGATTTCACAAATCCCTCTACTCGGGCCGAACGTAGAAGGATTCTTAAGCGATTAAGAGAAAAGCCAGCGCAGGAGCAACCTGAGCCGGGCAAATATCGCTCTGAACTGAGTCAGTGTACAGAAAGGGAGGCTTTGAAAAAAAGTTCCTTTGAGATTTTAAGGTTAACACTGTCCGACGGTGAAGCTGAGCGTATGAGGAAAGGTCATACAATCAAGGTTGTACGTATTCAGTTCATTGCCGATGATTCTCTGATCACAAATTGCCAAGAAGATGTATTAAAAATGGCTCTGTCGATGATCAGCGACATGGCAGGGACAATCGACACAGCTATTTACGAAGCCGCTATATACTGCCAAGCAGAATGATTAGTTGCCCCTTCCCTACCGCTCTCTAGCCACCTTTAAGGTGGCTTTTTGCTTCTGCATCAAAGTGCATATGCTTGCATGAGTCCGCATAATCCAGATAGGCTCGCTAAGTGCGTGTGAGGCAAGTACTGGTGCGTTGAGAGGTAACACATGCACATGCATGAAAAGCGATGCATAAAGCGGGCAGGCGTCGCGGGGATAGCATTGCGCGCGAGGAGTGCAAACATGTATCCTGTGAAGTGAGAATCAACCTGTAGGAAACTTTCTCATAATGGATATGAGATATCTCAAAAGTCGCTTATCGTCTTGAGTACTTTCTAATTCACAGTTAATTCATAATGGAAACTTCAACAAACATTTTATTTAAGTGAGGTCGGTTTATGGAGTTTAAATATACTTTTGTAGGAGTGGTGTTACCGGAGCGAGCCCAATTATCATATAATTTTAATTTGAAGATGGGGCTTTCCGGGGGCGGTGAAGGTTCTTTTAGATGTTCAATAGTGAACAACCAAGTGCTTGCAATTATGACACTTAGTGAAGAAGTAGATATTTTTACCCTCAGAAATATTGCTCACTATAACATCCAAAGCAATCTTTCGTTACTAAGGTATTACTCGGGAATTTTTTATGACGTTAAAATTGATAGAATATACAATGAAGACCTCACTATTGATTATGTATATGGTGTCGCTAATGAAGATATACAGCGATTCTGGGGAGAGATTGACATCTCTGCAATGATATATCAATTTAGGCCTAAAACAACAGGTACAGCAGGCGTTTAGCTCAAATGAACCGTCGGAACGCATGATTGTCCCTGCCTGTCCGGCAACGTAATTTGACGAATACCATGAGCCCACCTTGGCAAGCGTGATTGAGGCATAGTTGATAAAGGCATCATTGATAAATATTTGACCGTTCACCGAGCCGTTATCACCCGGGATCATGTACTGGCTGCCGTTGCTGGCCTTGAAGATTTCAGGCTTGCCGCTCTCGCCTACGCGGTACATGCTGCTGACGTTAACGGGTCCGCCGTGCTCGCGAGCGCCACCCATAGAGATGCTGCCAATACTGGTCAGGAGTGATGCGCCAGCACTGGCAATCGCAGCATAGTTAGCGAACTTTTGCGCGGGAGTCAGAGCCGTTGGATCTGCCATAGCTTGGGAGATTGCCAGTTGCAGGTTAAGCGCGGCCTGAGCAACAGCAAATCCTTTACTCAGAGCGAACATGGACTGATATGCGCCACTGCTTTTACCGGCCGCTCCTGCGGCTAAGTTAGCCAGTCCGTCAAAGCCCTGTGAAACAGAACCTATGATGGAAGAGATGGCCTGCGACTGCATATTGGCTTCATTTTGCGCTATCTGCTGGCGTGCATTGGCAGCCTGCCGCTGAATGGCTGTTTTTGCATCCTCGTAGAGTTGCGCGTTCTGCACGTCCAGAGCCTGATACTTGGCTAAAGCCTCAAGCTTCTGCTGCTCCTGCAGGTCAATCTGAGCGGTAGGGTTTTCTACTGCTCCTGAAACTGCATCCGGCATAATCTGAGAGGCGGCAATCTCCTGCTGAGCAAACTTCATGCCCTGCTTTATTTGGGCCTGTTGCTTAAGGGCGTTGTTCTGATCCCAAATCTTCGCCGCATACCTCCCGGCCTGCTCTATCTGTGCATCTGTAGCGCCCTTCCCTAATGACTGCTCAGCGGCCAGAATAGATTGCGCTCGTGACAGCTCCCTCGTCGTATCGCCAACCTGCTCTGACTTGGCTCTGAGAGCTTCCAGCTTCTGCGTTACCGATTCCGCCTGAGAATTAGATAGCCAAAAGCCTACCTGAGTGGGCTTCTTTCATGCTACGGTGCTGATAGCTGCAATCTTATACTGCCATGGTTCTCCAGCCTGAACGTACTTAAACGTCTCACCAACAATTAACCGTCGATCTAAAATATCTAATTCACAAGCTCTGTCATTTTTGTCATCCCAATCTGTCCCAGCGACACCATCATCTAGCCAATAAATGCCGAACGAATAGCGCCTTGCGTCACCCGAATAGTTTACATTGCCGCGACCAAAATTATCGTCAGAGTCTTTCGGATAACAAATGTACCCTTTTTCATCAATCATGACTTCTAACCATAAATCATCTTGTGGAAGACTGATGCATTCGCATGCAATTCTGACCTTTCTCATTCCCTATCCCCATAAGTAAGTATGGCGATAATCCTAAAGCGGATCTGATGCAATGGGAAGCAATACAACTATTTGATAGCCGCCGTTTCTTTGACGTTTCGTTCGTGCTCATTGCGTATAAAAGTCACCACGCCAATTCTTGGGTTAATGTCTTTAGTACAAGTTTTGAGATCGTTTGAAATGTTCTTAAACTCCCCCCCTCTGATGGTGTTGATGTCACGATCTAAAAGTGACATGACGCTGTTAGAAGCATCCTCCTGACAATTCACCATCTGCTTTAGAAACATCCCTTCCTTCAGTTGCAAACCTGACATTGTTAATGGAATGCCAAAAATTATGCTCACTCCGACTATGACTAGCTTTACTTTGCTGACCATCATCCACTCCTCCTATAGACTGCTACCGATGTCGATATCGTCAAACAGGAAATGAACTTCATCTTTATTACAATCATTTACGGTATTGCAAAGACTATGAGCAAGAAACCCGCCGGAGCGGGTCGCTGAAGGTGGCAGACCCTGAGTTTGAGGATTTTAAGTATTTCCTGTCACACCAATGAAAATGACAACAGCAACAATCACACCTAATATAATTAGAACGCGGTCGAATCTTATTTTTGTTCCGTCAGATTTGGAATCAAAAGGGCTCGCTACTTGCGTAGCTGTTCTTTCAACATCACTACCACAGTGCTTACACTTAATGGCTTCAGGCTTGATTGGTTCTGCACAGAATGGGCACTTAACTAAACCATCATTAATCTGAGATTGCGCAATGGCTTTGTAGTCTTTCCCTATGCATAAAGAATGAATTAGGGCAACGATGAAAAGAAGTGCCCCATAAATCCACCATTCAAAGAAATTACGACCTTTGCCTTTTGCGATCGATGCAGGTATACACCCAAGAATCGCACAAATCACCAACAGTTCCATTTAATTACCCCATCAGGTTTCATAGGAGTAATCCTAAAGGCAAGGTGATGCAAAAGGAAGCAAGAAACTGGCAGATTTCGTTAATTTGAGGGTTTAGAAATGAATGATTTCACGGAAATCACGGGAGTACTGAGCTAGCCTTCGCATTCTATCATCGTTATTTGCGGACATGTGCGCAAAGGGGTGAAACAATGCGATTAAAGAGTATCTGTTTTCGTCATAAAGGTTTTGCGAATAAACAAGCGCTGTATTAGAAGTTCTATGCCACTGAACTGTTTTGGGATCGCTAAGGTTTGCGCTCTTTGGTGGGGCGCTAAAAGAATTAGCACCCAATGCAAGGTGTAGATGCATCAGCTCTGCATCCTTTATATCAGGAGGGCGATCGTAACCGGTATCTCGGCCAAAATAGCTAGGCAATTTTCCAGTAGCTTTGTAAATTGCAAAGTCATCTAGCAAAGACTGCTTCAAAGAGGGAAACTCCACGAAAACTGGCGCGAAAAAGTAACCGTAGCTGCTTTCATTGTATTCGACAGTAACGTGCAATTTTCACCTCAATGAAAACGACCAGAATTCATAACCTCTGTTCCATGATGGGCTAAAGCTCTAAGGCCGTCCATGCTGATGGAGCTTTCGAATGTATCGACAGGCTTAATCATCTGAGCTATTAGATGGTTTAGTTTAGATGCTGCAGAACGAGCTTGAGCAATAGTTTTCAAGTAAGGCTGTAGCTTGGCCTTTCCCACTTCTGCGCAATCTATATAAGCATTTTTTAAGGCTCCTTCCAAGCCGCGCAACTGAAGTTCGATCAAATCCGTTTGTACTGGGTCTAACTTTCTAATGACGAACGGCTGATTTTCAGCGGTGGAACTAGCAAGAATTCCGTAACCTTTCTGCAACATCTCCGTTAGCTCTTGGATAAAGCTCAGAGACTCTTTCATCTCATGTCTAACCTTCCACGATGTATCCTCAGCTCGCTGCTGATAGGAGTAAAACGATGGATGAGGCTGCGGACCTTCAGGGCAATGCAATGCTGCCGTTTGCTGCATGAGCAATCCAATAGCAGCTGTTGTCCTGAATGCGTCAAAAAATGGCATATTTCTCTTATCTACTTGATTTTTAATCATAACGTGCTCCTTGCTTCCTAGGAGTACCTCTGACAAAAAGGCCGAAGCATGAAGGCTTCGGCTTGTCACAACACTCGGTTGTCGGTATTCATTTTAATACCATTACTCATTTTTGAGCAAGTTGCATGTATGCCTTTCAGCGATAGATAACCATTTAAGACTATCGATAGAGTTGTCTTTTGGCATCTTATGTATCATTCTCGGCCAAAGTTTTTTTATCTTTACTATTGCCAGATAGTTTTTTATTTCTCCGCGCCAAGTAGTCATCCGCAACAGCGTCATACTCATCTTTCGTGAAGCCTTTCTGCTCTGGATACTTCGCAGCCAGCATCATCTGAAACTCTGTCATCGTTAGCTGCTCCGCCTCATCCCTGCTCATGCCGAGGTGTGTGCGTGCTGCGCTGATGTACTCGAAGGCATTGAAATCAGATGATGTGCTGCTACCTTCATGGCGCTGCAGTTTCCTGACTTTTGCCTTACCGATGATGCCATGCTGAATCAGGGACTGAGCAATCAGCACCATGTCCCTTACAGGCATTGCTCCGGGGCGATAGACGAATGCGCGGCGCCCTGTTTTACCCGGCACCAGCTCACCAGTCAGCGGAGTGGCATCCCTGTCACAGCAGGCGGCCAGCACAATCATTGCGGCGGATATCGCAGCTTTAGAGCATGCTGAAGACAGAAGCCACTTGAGCGCAAAGGCAGGCACAATATCGCTGCCGCTGTAGGCGGCATAAAACCGGCGCTGATGCTCCGGGATGGCCTGATAGTTATCTGCCAGCGCCTTCAGCCTCGGCGTGGCTTCGTCGTTATGCAGCTCATAGAACGCCTCAACGATTTCCTCTGGCGCTCCGATGCGCGACATCGCAGTGAAGGATGGGCGGAAGAAATATTCATCGTCACCATAGCTAATCAGGCACTCGCCTATTTCCTTCCAGGGCGTCATTGAACCTCCATAATCATTATCAAGGGCTGAATGCAGCTCTTTGGAATGGTTACGAAGCAGTAACCGTTACAGCCGTAGAGCCGGTAAAGTTGCCGTCATTCGACCTGAAGGTAATGGTTGCTGAGCCTGCCGCTACCGCCGTGACCAGGCCGGTGCTGCTGACGGTCGCTTTCGTCGCATCCGAAGTCGTCCAGGTGCCGGTGCGGTCAGTTGCATCAGTAGGCTGTACAGTGCCGGTAAGCTGACGTGTAGCGCCAACTGCCAGACTTGCCGTAGCTGGGGTCACGGTGACGCCGGCAGCCTCGTTGTAGCGCTCCTGCAGTTCATCGACTGTCACGCCATACATTGATGCCAGATTGTTGAAATCGACCTCTTTATCGAAGTTGATATTCTGCTGCCTAGCTGCATTCTTCAGGAATGACTCGCCCGAACCGCCTTCGACTTTCTCCAGGCTGACGCAGGCGTTGGACCCCGGCTCAAGGAAGCCAATAGCATCATCAGACATGTCTCCGATAATCAGGACGCGATCGGGGTGAATGTTGCGTTGCGCCGTGCTGCCATCTGTAAGCGATTCAGTGTACTGCCACATGGTGATGGAACCTGAATTATCACGGCTGCCAACTTTAAGCGCGCTGGCCCATACCGGTGTAATCTTTTGTAGCGCCTTTCCTTTTACAGCTGGCTGGTCCCATTTCCTGCTGTCTCTGATGTGCAGCAGAATGCCAGCCCAGCGACCGACCAATCTACGTTTGTCGGCCTCAGCGAATGCACGCCAGAATCGGTGCGTGAATACTTGGTTGCTGGCTTTCTCCCAAGCAGTAAGCTCGCGTGAATCGTCAGACTGCTCACCCTCGATTACTTGCGGGTTCGTTCTCCAGCAGTTCGATACCAGCTTATTCACCGCGCCGTGGGCGATACCCCCACGACGATAGAGCTTGTGCAGGTCATCAAATGTCAGTTCATCTTTGAAGCCATATTCGCACCACGCACTTTCACGTTTCGCATCCAGCCCCATGCCGGGGTTGAATGCCATAGCGCGCGCGGGCAAGCCTGACGTCATTCAGCGCGTGATTGACGGCTAGTGATAATTTGTCAGTCATGGTTTGTCCGTTGGTAGGTTATTTACCTTGCAGGCGTTTGGGTAACATCATGCCCATCGTTTGGGCTTTACGCTTAATGTGTCCATCAAGCCCATAGCGAATGCCATCCCAGCAGTGTTCGAAGCCGTCAGCCAGTTTCGGGAGCACTTCACCTGTGATGCGATCTGTTTTGTAGGACCACATACGAGCTTCAATTGCGACGTTCTTGCAGCGTGGATGGATAATGATTTCATCAAAGCCTCGCAGGTGGGCTATGCCATCCTCAACGCTGCCCTGCCACTTCTCAGCTGCTGAGATGTTGAATCCCTGACGCTTCAGATAGCTGATAGTTTCTGGCCGGGCGGAGTCAGCTTTGATGGGCCAATCACGTGCGCCGGGGATGGTGTCGTAAAGTGCTGGCATGTGGTCCAGTTCAGTCTGCTGCCCGTATGCCTCATATTCGATGTAGAGCCGGTTATGAAGGATGAATGACCTAGTAAGAGTGTTCGGGTCTTTTGCAAAGCCGAAGTCGGCACCAAAGTGAAGGCGTTCAGCCTCTTTCCATAAGGTGTCAGAGAACTCAGCGATACGATACTTACCGGCCAGCACCTGCTTATTTGAGTTTTCGAGGTAAGCCCCCTCCCATACCCAGGCATAAGTTGCCGGGTCGAGGCGGCGCTGGTCATTCAGGCGCTCACCTTCCAGCACATCGGGGAACCATGGATTGTCGGTATAATTCATCTCGACTGTCACACAGTCGTCGCCAGCCTCTTTGCGGAATCGCTTATCAGTGGCGCTACCGTCGCGCTCAGGGTTCCATGTTACCCATATCTCTGAGCCCTCTTCACGTACCGTAGGACTGAGCTTCTGCCAGGCGATTTCGCTTACTGACTCCGCTTCATCCACCCAGCACAGCAGGATGCGAGCTTTCGACTTGATGCTGTCGAGGTTATGCCGAAGTCCCGCGAATACGTATGTCACCGTCTTGTCGATGGTGCGAATATACTTCTCGCCGATGTCGAAGTTGGATGCCAGCCACGGCACTGACAGGATCGCCTGCTTAACCTTCTGCATGCTCGACTCTTCCAGGGAGTTCATGAACTCACGCGCACAGAGGATTACACCGCTCTCACCATTCATCATTGCCTGATATGCCTTCACGGCAGTCATCAGAGCAAACGTGCGCGTTTTGGCACTACCACGACCACCATGTGAGCAGCGATAGCGTTTGTTGGTGGCACTGAACAATGGAGCAAGCTTAGCGGGGATCGGGAGTTGTACAGCTTCACTCATCATTTGGGTTCAACGGGAAGGAGCTGAATGGTCGTTGGCTTATTAGCCATACTGCCATCAGATGATTTATGGTCGATTTCCTGACTTACTTTGTCGCCGTACTTCTTCGGGTTCATGCGGGCCAGCGCCCATTTTCGTGTGTCGATGCGCAGGCGCGCTTTCGCAACAGCTGCTGATTCCTCAGTCGCATCGTCTGCTATCTCGAACATCTCTTCGAAAATAGCATCAGCGCGCGTCTCAGTGGCTTTCGCGTATTGGTCGCGAAACTCATTATGCTGAGCCAGCCAGCGGAATACGGTTGCCTTATTCGGCATCCCGGGCCGCTCACAAACTTTGCGCAGGCTTTCACCATCGGCTAGCAGTGAACAGATGTCAGCGGCCACCTCTGGTAGATAATCAGAAGGGCGGCCAGTTTTTTTGTTGGTCGCCATAAGTTTTCCTTTAGTTTTTTCTTAAAATGATCAATATTGCCTTAAGAGCTTTTTGGAAGCTGCGAAGGTGACGTCATTCAAATAGTGAGAAATGTAATAACGGTTGGGCTACTTTGGTGGCCACTTATCCCTAAAACACTATCAATGTTGAATGCAACTATCCGAGCGAGGAGTAATGTTATGAAAAAAACCATCGAGAAGTGCCAAACTGTTTACCGAAAGGTGTTTGACCCAACTAATGATGTGACTTTGATTGACGTCTTACTTTTCAGTCTTGGGTGTGGGGCTGCGTTCCCACTTCCAAAAACCTCTTTCCATTCTTAATTCTTCCAGCCTCTGTTCTTGAAACACATTTTGCTACCCAACCAAGTTGATAAAGTACTTACGACGAAGGACCTGTTATTTTAATGGGAGTTTGTTAAAGGAGTCCTGTAATGGCTGATGAATTGTATAGAGAGCTTAGCGAATTGTTGAAAGCATTCCCCAGCATTTGTGTTAAAGCGAAGGCAAGTGCTCCTGCTCAATCTATTTGGGTACATTTGAAAGATCAAAACAAACTGATCATATATTCGCCACTACTAAGGCAGATAGCTTATTGGAGCAAGCAAAATAGAAAAATGTGCATTTATGCTACAAAGGAGTATCCCCATGAGCCTGGAACGCCTATTCCCCATAGCTGTATAAGCATAGACAAGTTACTGACTGATTATGATGAGGAGAATGACATGCTTCCTAAGCTAATCCCAGAAAAGATTAGAATTTGAAATTTAAATAGAAAGTTTCTTTTACTTGGATAAAGATGAGCTATTTCGCACAGATATTATCCTTTTTTTTTAAAAAAACTAAAATTTAGCAAATCAAAAAACCCTGTATTGCCGCTTGCGTGGCGTTCAAATCGATGAGGTACTCGCGACAGAACATTTCTTGCTTGTCGGTGAGTGCCATAATTTACCTTTGGAACCTACATGGACATTATCATTAAGCTAATTTCTGAATATCGGGTTTTATCAATATCTGCCGGCGTTTTGTCGGCTCTTTATTGGCTTTACTCTGCATTTGTTACGTCGAAAGAAAAACCAAACAGGGTAGTGCTGACAATGAAAGAACCAGATGATATTGTCGATATGCATAATTTTGTTCTCACCTCTCGCTTGCAAGCCAAATATAATAGCCGTGCAGCTTGTTATGCAGCTGCATGTGCTATCCTGCAAACTTTCGGGTTTTAATTCTTTTCTGGCATAGGCCGCATCTTTAGCACGCCACCTGGCGCGAGTTACATCCAAGCGCCTAATCAAGCTCAATAAAAAACCGCCCGTAGGCGGTTTAAATTCTTTAAAATTGTTGGGCTTTGTTGTCTAAGCGCCAGCGTTTAAGTTCATCGTAAGTTGCCCATTCCGTAACCACGATGTTGGTAGCGCTTTGACATGATTTGGTTACAGCTTCAACTGTTATTAAACTCGGCCAAAGAATCCAAACGACTGTCTTGGATCCGATGAATGAAGGGACTTTAGAAACTCTGCTAATAGTGACGCCATTTATATTAAAGGCGGCTGGCTTTTTGATGCTTTTAGCAAATTTATCGCCAAGTGCGCTACTAACATGCCCACTATCTAAATGTTGGATGTTAGGAACAATAACCAGAATGTCACCACCATTAGCCATCGCAAGTTGATGAGACTTCGCAAGTCCCTTTTGCACTGCAAGATCGCGGTTTTGGGTAGTATCATGTCCGTTAACAACCGAATGAGTGATAAAACAATTCATATGAAACTCCTTTTCGAAAAGAAGTTACACATTACCGTTAAGAATAATCTTAGTGAAGCAAATTAATTTCACAGATTTGCAATCCATCACAGCGTGGCTAACCGTTATCCCTTGTCGGAGCATTCATCATCAGGCGCAATCGCAAATGTGCCTTGTGATGGTCACAATAAGTTCCCGCAAGGAGGCTTTATCACTTATGCCTTGAAGCCACTTTTACCGTGGGCTTTGCGCCATGCTTTAACAGCGGCGACAATCTTAGCAGGTGTTGCGTCTTCGTCTTCGCTGTAATAAATCAGATCAGAACCTTCTGGGTGCTCACTTACTGAAATGAAATTTTCCAGTAACTTATCCTGATAAGATTCGCCGCCCTTTGCGCTACAGATTTCACTCACAAGTTTGGTGAATTCTGCTTCTGTATAGTCTTCAAATTTTGGCTTTACGTTCATAGAGCATCCTCATAGTTGAGGTAATGCTATCTCAAAAAATCACTTCAAACACTGCTCTCTGACGTACTGTTGCAGCCCGGCTATTTGCTTTCCGGCAACTTCGATTCGCTCTCTGAGGGTGAAATAATCCCGTTGAGCGGCGTCAGTAAGTCGGGCGCTGGCTGCATCATCCATGCCGGAGGATGAGGTGGTGGATTGCTTCGCGCAGGTGGCGTTGAGCTGCAACCGGCGCTTGCCAGTAGCAACATCATCATGCAGCTGATCGATAGTGGCTTTAGCATCGGCTAATTCCTTTATGTATTTCTCATCGAGTGCGGCCACATCGCGCTGGCGTGTCTGCATATCGGTAATAGTGTCTTTTGCCAGCTTGAGATTGCTTGATGCAGTGTCACGCTGGGCTTTGTAGTCAATTGCATTGCCGCGGTAATAAAGCGCGAACGCTACTGAGGTAGCGAACAGCAGCAGAACCAACAAGATGAACGCGGCGAGCATTTTAGCCTTTGAGGTCATCGGCACTCTCCGCCAGGCACATGGTGCGCTCCATATCGCGACGATTCATTAATCCCCGCCACTTCTGACCGCCAGCGTAAATCCAGCGACGTAGCTCTTCGCATGCGCCATCAACGTCACCGGCATTCAGACGCTTAAGCAGTGTCGATTTCGAGAACGCGCTTGTGCCCACGTTATAGGTGAAGCTGTAAAGTGCGGCGCGCTGATATTCGCCAAGTGGTATTTTCACCATTCCGTCGACTGCTTTCTTAACTGGCTGCAGGTCATTCCACATCAGTCGATCACATTCGCGGTCGGTGTACTTCTTCCCCTTGATGATGTCGGTGCCGGTGTGGCCGTCGCAGACAGTCCAGACGCCCGCCACATCTTTGTAAGGCTCGTATACCCTGCCCTCTCCCCCATCCTTTCCGCCGAGGAATACCGTAGCGATAGCCATAGCTCCGCCACCCGCGACAGCGATTAGCTTATTGCGCAGGCTGTTTGACATAGCCATGGATTAATCCTCGTTGATGTCTGGAGCGGTAGGCCAGCGCTGAAGTGCTTTGATTTGTGCCAGGGTGGCCTTACGCTTGTAGTACCAGTTGATGCCGAGCGTGAAAAGCGCGACCAGAATACCGGCCAGCACGCCTACAGCACTCCATTCATCGGGACTCAGCCGGGTCAGCAGACCGTTAGCGATTGTCCCGGCAGATGCGCCGTAAGCTGCGCCTGATGCCAGTTTGCTCATATCGATACTCATATACACCTCGCTAGTCGCTTGGTGCCGCCTGTAGTCAGAAGAAAAGAGCGCACCTCCCCACACAGCAATGAGGATCATCAGATTTAATTTCGGGAGGGCGCTAAACGGAAAAAGGCTGCCAAATGGCAACCTTTCAAAAGTTGGAATGTTTAAATGCTAATGTTTTTCGATGCATGACCGTTTAATACGCATAATTCACATAGCGCTGAGGGATCATGAAAAAGCTATTAGGATTTATCATTCTCGGGATTTATATATTTTTTGTGAGCTTTTGCGGCACCTTTGCTGCGTCTGTTGCCACTGTTGCCACCAAACAGATGCTTGATGAATGCCGAATGCCTCAATTCAGCTCTGAACAGCTCGGAGCTATCGCTAAATCATCGGCAATATATGGGCTGTGCCTGGTCTGGGCCGTAGTTGTAGTCAGCATAGGAACAGTATTGCTGAAGAAATTTATCTGGCCGGCATTAAGATTTTTAGGTCTCAAGATAAGATACTTTTTCCATGGGTATTAATCTAAATGCTTACTGATTAGATTCCATGATTCTCTTGCAGAGTAGCTATGATAGCCACAAGGAGCTGCGGCAACATAGGATTTGTGCATAATTGCCGAAATTATCAAACACTGGACTTATTATCGAAGAAGTTAGAAACACCTACCTCACGGAAGGGATATTTTTCGCTCTATACCCTGTAGCGGATAACAAAAAATCCCCGTCGACTGGTGAGGTCGCGAGGCTATTTAACTATCACAAATCAATGGAACTGACTGGATTAAGTTATCGCGTTAAACAACAGCGCGCAACTTCAACTGTTGAGAATCATATCCCCAGCTTCCTGAAAAGTAAATAGCTCACGATAAAATAACAGGCGATTTTATGCCTGCACTTCCAGTTGCGCCTTAAAGGAAAACTAAATCATAAGAACTGATCATATATCAGTATTAATTTATAGGAACATTCTGATAGATTGTTGTGACCGTATTTTCACCAACCTCACATTTAAGATGCCATAAATTTATGAAAAAGATTGCCGCTCTTTTAATGCTCACCGCAGTATTTGCTTTCTCAAGCTCAGCTATGGCATGCCCTAAAGGCACGCATCCACACGGCGGAACCGGTTCTCACCATGCTGGCGGTACATGTTACTAACCCAGTAATTTAATAAAATGCAAAGGTGCATGCTTTGAAAAAAAACATTAGCAGTACTCTTCCTTGCTTTATCTCTGGGTTCAATTACACAAGCTTTTACTGGTAACTGCCAACATGCAAACGATACTGCAGCAGATGGCTCTCGTTGTGGCGGACGTTCATCAGATTCACGTCCCGGCGGGAATTGATTAGCAATAACCCACCTCACGGTGGGTTATTTTCAGCCTGTAACTTTATTCAGTGAGGAGTTAGCCCATGATTCCTCGACTTCCAGCTTGCCGATAAGCTGGTCATAGAATGGCTTTCCGCTCCTGTCCCACGTTGCCCGGCTGATAGCATCCGTAATTGCGCAAATACACCGGAATGCTTCTGCTGCAGGAATGCGCTCATATCCACGCCCACAGCACCGCTTACAGTCACCCATAACCGGCACACCCTGTTCCTCAGTCAGCTTGCGATCAACCGCTCGCCCTCGCCCGCTACAGTCCCGGCATGACGACGGCACCACGCCCTTCCCGTTACAGGCCTTGCAGAGAACGCGGACGACCTCCTTCAACCTGCGCGCTGTTCCACCTGACAGCGGGGACTTCATGCTGAACACGTCAGCATCAATGAACCCTTTCGCTTGGCAGCATTCGCAGGGTTTGATGCTGGCAGCGCTGCGGCAATAATCCATGTAGGCATAAGTTGCGAGAGTTTGCATCACGGCTGGCTTAACATCAGGGTCTAGCTTGCGTAAGGCGGCAACCTTATCGCAAGTACTCAAGGCATATTCAGTTAATAACGATACGGCGCGTCGGGCGTCGTTATCGCTCACGCCAACTTTTCCCATGAATGCAGCATAACCAAGCGGCGCTCGGCTCTGAGTCATTCCCATGGCAGCCATGTAGTCAGTGCCTGATAAGGCATCTGAAGCTGTTGCAGGCGGAATACCGGCAAAGCTCGCTGTCTTCGGGAAGTGGTACTTCACAGTTGCTTCAAGCCCCATGTTTAACTCCCACCATTTTCGCCATGTTATGAATGATCCGATAATCCACTGCAAAGCCACCTTTGCGTTTATAGATGCGGAGTTTCTGCCACTTCTCTCTGAGGTATTGGGTCATGCTACCTCCATTGAAAAATCAAATCCCATCTGGCCGCCGAAGGCTTCACAGCTTTCAGAGCAAGAACCGGTGTCGTACTGGCGCATAGATGTCATTCTTGAGGCGAGTTCGTCCCTTCCCGTATCGGAGAATAATGCGAGCACCTGTTCCAGGGAGTTATTGCTGCGGTACATAACCTTGTCAGTTTTTATGTCGAAGGCTTGAAGGGTATGGATGAAGTTAGCCGCAAGTTCTGGCTCATCCTTAGCTGCCAGCGCTACTTTTTGAATGCTCTTTTTGATGCAGAAAACGCAGTTGCCAAGATGTTCGTGAATCTCCAGATCGAAGGGCTGCCCCTGCCACCACTTGATTACATCCTGCTTTTCAAAATCACTAATCTCCGCCAGGTACCGGATGCCGGGCTTGGGAGTTATGCGTTTTGGCTCGTCAATTCTCATTCCCAGCCATGTTGTGTAATTTCCCCGACCGAATCTCTCATCGCAGTATTTGATGAATGGCACTGTCTTCATCCGATCCGTGCAGAACGCGCCGCCTACGTATGGGTAGCCCCGAAGTGATACTTGTCTTCTGAGGTGAGGATGGTGTGGCAGCGGCAGCAGCGTTCACGCATTCTTCAACCTCCCAAAGCCGAGTGTGACGTTAAAATGCTCTGCCGCTTCGAATACGAAACCATGTGCATTTCGACCCCACTGAAAACGTCTGAAATCTCGCTCTCGCTTTTTAGCTATAGCATCTGCCTGCTTACGGCTAACTTTGATGACATTGTAATCTGAGTCTGTACATGGCTGCCCATCAATACGTAATTGCTTGAGTTTCATCTTCAGCTCCACATTGGGTTTCGAAACTGCTTTGATGGCTTTGGCTCTTCCCGGAACTCTGGCAGCAGTGCGCTCACCAGCCACAGGCGTGGGTCTGCTGAGAGTGTCTTCTGAGTTTTGATATTGCGGGAGGCATAGCGGGAAAGGAGTTCAGCGGCGGTTTCGGTGTCTACAGGGTCATGAGTGAACCACGTTTTCATGGCGCCCCCTTACTGTTGAGAGCAGGCTATCCAGCATCGCCATGTTGTAGCTCCGGCCAAAGCCAACGCTCACCGTTCCCATGCGGTACTGGTAGTCGTGGTCAGTGCTGCCGAACTGCTGACGCTTAATCTTGTTGCTTTCGGTCATTTCGTGCAGAGCGACGGCAACGTTATTGCGCTTAGCTGAGGCTATTGCGCAGGCGCGGTCAGTGATTTCTTTTGAGGTGTGCCATTCGCCGTCAGAAAGCACGTCCAGAATTGCAGTGGTTAATTTACTCATCTTGTTTGTCCTTAAGTTTCTGGTACTCGGAGTCAGCGGGGATAGTCAGCGCCAGGCCAAACTGCGCGCACCATCGCTCAACCTGATTCAGGAAGAAATGCATCTCGCCTGTATCAAGATTGGAAGTGTGCCGGGGTTCCCATGTGCTGACCTTCTGGCCTGTAACAAAGTCGGTGTATTCGACCTGCTCACAGCCCAGATAGGTTTTCTTGAGATTCCGCTTTACCCATTCTGCCGTGGCGTCAGTGCGCCCGGACTTAATCAGGTATTCGCTGATCTCGCCGTACCACATATGGGAGAGGGAGTTCTGATTGAGGCTTCGCTTTTCTTTCCACGGCTTGAGGATTAGCCGGTAACAGTCGCCGGACTCGAGTAGGGATTGAACCTGTTGCCCGATGGCGCTGAAGTTTGACTTATGAAGTCTGATGCCCTCTTTTGGTATCTCCATAGCATTACTGGTATGATCGGCAGCTGCCTAACTTAAAGTTACGAAAGACATTAAAGCGTTGCGCTATACAACCAATAACATTATAAAAAATCATTTTAAAATACATTTCAGGAGCTCCAATGTCAGTATCAAAAGATTTTCTGATGTCAGTTTATGAAAGATGTAATGAACACATAAAAGAGCAGTCTTCTAAAAGAGATCAAACCATCGCTTTCTATCTTGTTATCTTGTCGTTTTACATTGGTTCATATACATCATTCAGCAAAATGATATCTAGTCAATATTCAGCAATATTTTTAAATTTAGTCATATGTATGATTGGAGGAATGACAATAAGAACCCTCTCTGGATTGCGCTCTTGGCAAATGCAATACACCGACTCAGCTCTAGCACTTAACAAAATACTTGCAAGGGATAAGCTTGATTTTGGTGATGTTAATCAAAGCATCAAAGATTTCTTTCAGAAACAGAACCAAAAATATAGCAAAATGGATTTTAAGGGGATGTTAAAAGGCATTGAAAATAGAGTCATATTTTGTATGACTCTAATCTCAGGATTCCCGACTGCTATACTTGTCAAAGAGATTTTTTCACTACTCAAGGTTAACAATGAATTTTTGACCGCTTCCGTCAAGGTATTGGTCTATTGTACGTATGTCTTATACTATCTCTATAATACACGCAAGATTATACGCCGCTCTGCTAACCAACCAACTTGGATTGTCAATTTTGAATAAGGTTATTTTCGAAAACAATATGCTATCAGTTTCAGTTGATAAACTGAAGTACCTTAAGCTGCATCAAAAAAATGGTGGTGTTGTAATAATCCCCTCCTTCAAAAATAAATATGCAATCATTCAACACTCTAGAAGTGGTGAGGTTTTATATGAATTTCCCCGCGGATTTCTTGAGTTTGGTGAAACCCATTTAACTGGCGGCGAAAGAGAACTAAAAGAGGAACTGAATTTAGAATCTTCTAACAGTTGTTTACTTGGACAGCTATTGACCGACTCAGGATTAATCTCAGATAACATCCAAGCAATCCTTTGTGAAATAGATGATATAAGCCACCTATCCCTACAAATAAATGAAGGGATCGTGGGCTGTAAATTCCACTCACGCGAAGAGATCTTTAATATGATAAAACAAGATTTAATAAAAGATAACTTCACTCTATCATCCTTTCTGTTATTGATTGCTAAAACCTCAGATTGAAATTGCTTGTGGAGATTGTTTGAAAAGATCCCTGCTCTTTGTAAGTTGAATTATTATAGAGAAGGCATGAGTGGATATTACACTTCCCTGATAATTACTAATGCTGCGTTCCGATTTTATGATCCAACTGCTGCTCGGACTCAGCATCGACAATCAGGTCGTGTGCTTCACGTGCCAGCATGTCGATAGCATTAAGGTGCGCGCGGAATTGCTCAGGTTTCAGGTCGCGCTTCTTAGCCAGGTTGATGATCGCCAGCTGCAGATTGCGCGCCTGAAGCATCAGCGGCTGAGTGAGTACCAGTTGAGTTACCTGTGTCATGCTGCGCTCTCCCTGCCCTCAAGCCAGAAGAAAAACGCCCGGTCTACCACGGCATCCTGATAGCCAAGATGTGATCGGGTCAGGTTGTGTTTATCACCATGAACGCTGCGGTACAGGCTCTCAAAGCGGGTGCGGTTCATCTCAGTCATGACGGCCACCTTTAAGACCAAAGCGGCGGCGAATGTCGGCGAGGTGGTCCAGTGCCTTTTCGTTACCGGTCGGAATGTGAAGTTGAGGAATCTGTTTGCGCGGCGGCGGTATCACTTCGCCAGCTTCAATGCGGCGGGACATCTTGCGCAGCTCATCGCCCAGCCGTTTGCGGCATTCAGAATCCGTCAGGTTGAATGAGCGCATCTGGTTATAGACCGCTGTCACCATGTGGAAACAGGCCGGGCTTTCCCAGGGGAACTCTTCGCTGCTGTCGTACATGCCACGGTCCCGGCAATACAGGCGAAACATGTCGTACAGTTCTTCGTCGGCAGGCAGGCCAGCGGCGCGATGTTCGCCCTGATTGCACCACTCGATAAACTGGCCGGGCGATGGCAGGAACGGCGAACCACTGGCGCGGGCCAGCTTCATGCCAGCCGATAGCTGCTGTTTGTTATGAATGCCGTTCTCAGCAAACGCGGCGATCCACTGGCGCTTAGCTGCTGCTTCGTCGTTCGGGTTGCGCCAGGCGGTGCTGACTGATTCCGGGAACACCTGCTTCAGGTTCGAAAACAGAGCGTCTACCAGGCGTTCAACGTCTTCATGCACTCAACGCTCAACCGGGGGCGGCCCATCTCCTGCAATGCGAGTCAGTGCGCCTGCATCGCGGTTCTGAATTGCTGATACGAGATTTATCATAGGAAATCATTCTCCCAGGCTTCGCGGCTGTTCCAGTGCTGAGCGGGTTGCTGCGGCACTGACTGCCGGTTACGCCCTGGCTGGCTCATCTGCGCCCGGAGTGTGTCCCACTTGGCGCGGAGTTTTGCAGGGCTGAGGATATTGGTCTGCCAGAAGTGATCGGCGTTAACCGCATCAGCCTGATCGAGAAGTACGATGGCAGCGTAGCTAACCCGGCGATCCGTCGCTGCGAGCTGATGACCCGCATTCGCGGTTTTGAAAACATCTGTAACGAGATGGGTTTTATCGGCGAGTTCTATACGCTGACCGCCCCTGCGCGGTATCACGCCACTATCAAAACCGGGCATCGTAACCGCAAATGGAACGGTGCCAGCCCGGCCGATACGCAGCATTATCTCTGCAGCGTCTGGCAGAAAATCCGCGCCAAACTGCACCGCGAAGAAATCCGCATCTTCGGGATCCGCGTTGCTGAGCCTCATCATGATGCAACCCTGCACTGGCACATGCTCATGTTTATGCGCCCGGAGCAGGCTGAGCGCGTGCGCGAGATTATGCGCGACTACGCCTTGCAGGAAGACGGCAGCGAACTGACAACCGACAAAGCCCGTAAGGCCCGCTTTCACGCCGAGGCTATCGACCCGGAGAAAGGCAGCGCGACGGGTTACGTTGCTAAATACATTTCCAAGAATATCGATGGCTACGCGCTGGACGGCGAGACGGACGACGAAAGCGGCAAAGACCTTAAAGAAACCGCCTCGGCCGTTTCTGCCTGGGCGGCACGCTGGCATATCCGTCAATTCCAGTTCGTAGGCGGCGCGCCGGTCACGGTTTACCGCGAACTGCGCCGCATGGCTGACAGCGAAACCGCACACGGACTTAGCGTCGAGTTTGCGGCGGCGCATGATGCAGCCGACGCAGGCGACTGGGCCGGATACGTTAACGCGCAGGGTGGCCCATTCGTGCGCCGTGACGAGCTGGCCGTGCGCACATGGTATCAGGCAAGCGAAGACGTGAATGAGTACGGCGAGGAAACCGTGCGCATCAAGGGTGTTTACGCAACTGAAGTTGGCGACGATACGCCAATTTTAACCCGGCTGATGCAATGGAAGATTGTCCCGAAACGTGCCGTTGATTTGGGTTTTGAATTTAAGGACGCGCCCGCGTCCTCTCGGAGTTCTGTCAATAACTGTACGGGGCCAACAGGATCTGAAGCAGCTATCGATTTTACAAAGCCCCCTACTCGCGCCGAGCGAAGAAGGATTATTAAGCAATTAAGAGAAAAGCCAGCGCAGGAGCAACCTGAGCCGGACAAATATCACACTGAACTAAGTCATTGCACAGAACGGGAAACGTTGAAAAAGAGTTTCTTCGAGATCTCCAGGCTAACACTGTCCGACGGTGAAGCTGTCCGCATGATGAAAGGCCATACAATTAGGGTTGGGGAGCTTTTTTACTGGAGCGGTACAAACGGCTACCTCTTTCATAGACGGCGCAAAAATCCCACTTCATTAAAGCGCTTCATAGCGCTCGCGAGGAAAAGAGGCATACAACTGCCTGATTAATAAAACGGCGGTCGGACTAATCTGAGCCGCACGATTCTTTACGATTTGAAGTCACCATGATACTGTTTATACATACAGTATATTTTGACTAGAAGGAGTTAATCATTTGATGAACATAGATAATCTAAGTGAAACGGTTGCACGCATTCAGTTCATTGCTGACGTATCGCTGATTGCACATTGCAAAGAAGATGAATTAAAAATGGCACTATCGATGATTAGCGACATGGCAGGGACAATCGACACAGCTATTTTCGAAGCCGCTATATACTGTCAGGCAGAATGATTAAGACCTCCTTCCCTACCCTATAATAGCCACCTTTAAGGTGGCTTTTTGCTTCTGCATCAAAGTGCATATGCTTGCATGAATCCGCATGATCCAGATTGGATCGCTAAACATGTGTGAGCCCAGTACTGGCGCGTATAGAGGAGGTACATGCACTTGCATAAAAATCGATGCATAAAGCGGGCAGGCGTGGCGGGGATAGCATTGCGCGCGAACACTTAAACATGTGTGCATTGGTGAGCAAGAGCACTGAAGCTTTAAAGAAATTTACGAATAGTCCGATATTCATTGTAAAATCCAACCTTAACGCAAGCGTAACGGAGAGATGCAAGTGGATAGATGCGGGAACTATTTGATAGAAGATTTCCATAGGCTCGGTAGAGGTGCCTTTGGGGAGGTTTTTGAAGTAAAGGTTTACAACCTTACAAAAACATATAGTACTGTATATGCGAGGAAGTATTTTTCACCTTCGCCGGAATACGGCACTGAGATAAAAGAGCTAACGGATATAAGACACAGGTTTTTGGTTGAAATTAAAACACAATGCTTTTTAAATAAATTTAGTTACGATACTATAGCTCCGATTGTTTTATTTAATACTAATGGTGAGAAGCCTTACTTCGTCATGGAAAAGGCTGAATCTAATTTAGGTGAGGCGATTGAGTCTGGTATGAGCGATTCAGAAAGAAAACAGGCCATATTGCAAATCATTACCGGTGTTGGGGTTATACATAGTAATGAATATATTCATAGGGATTTAAAGCCAGCTAATATATTAAAATACATAAACCGCAACGAAGAAAAGACTGTAAGCTATAAAATAACTGATTTTGGACTAGTGAAAGACTTTAATGATGTCCGTGCTGAGCTGAAAACAAAGTTTCAGCCAAACTATTTAGGTACTGACGGATATCGCGCTCCAGAAATAAAAGAGAGCGGGCTTTTCTCACCTCAATCAGATATTTTCGCCATAGGAAAAATTATAAGCGACATTTATAACAAAGGAAGAAACTCCTCGTTAAAAAAGGTTATATCTAAGTGCTGCAATCAATGGCCCGAAGATAGGTACCAAAACACAAACGATTTACTTTCAGACTTTCTAAAAGCCATTGAGGAGTGAAAATGAAAAAAATCTTAGATATGGCTTGCTTTAGCGGAAAAGATCTAAATAAAGATAATAATGAAGATCTTTATCTGCCGCCTACTTACGATAAAAAATTCAACATCGTTTTCGCTGTTGCTGATGGTGTTGGAGCCAGTAATGATGCTAAACAAGCATCTAAAATTGCAATTGAAGCAGTACGCGAGACACTTGATCTGAATGAATTTAATATAGATAGTGCTTTTGAAAAAGCAAAAAAGGGGATAGATGAACTTAAAATCGACACAGCTACAACCTTAACGGTTGTTCATGTTACTCAGGAAGAAATGCTAATAGGCCATCTTGGTGATTGCAGACTTTACTACAGAAATAATAACAAATTGAAGCAAATTACAAAAGACCAAACAAGGTACCAAGAACTGCTCGATTCCGGTGAGCACAAAATGAAAAATTTAAGAAATCACAAAGAAAGACTTTCGACTATTCTAACCTCAGCGTTATCAAAAAAGGTAGAGCCTAAGTTTGAAAAATTGTGCATATCTTTAAAAGATGTTGAAGAAGATGGAGTTGTTTCATTATTCTTAATGTCAGATGGTGCCTATAATCATTGGCATGCTCGCCCATCTTTTTCTGAAAATACCATGAAATCCTCATCTGCTTTTTGCTCTAGCTTAAAGAAAAGAATAGAGAAGAACATATTAGATGACTATACGTTGATAGCATTAAACTTATCATAAAATCTTGGGCGGCTGCTTTTCATTCCGAAGTTCGCCGCCCATGAATATAGAATTGATTATTTATATATCGAGCTTATAGTTTGAAAATTTAATAACCGCATCACCTATCCAATTGTTGATCTCTTTCATTCGCTCTTGTAAGGGTGTCAGTTCGTTACGCACAAATACCTGAGACGCCTTCACCGCGTCACCGAATCCGCCGGAGTTGTCCGGTATAATCCCCATCATCTGTGGCGGCACGCGATGTGCGCTTAACAGGTCGTCGCGGCTGGCTTTCTTGATATTAAAGAAATCATCTTTCGTCGCCACCTCGCTTAGCGGCAGAATTTTAATCCCGTCCGGCTTTCCGTTCGGTGCGTACATAAACAGGTTGCGGAAGTTACCCAGGCCTTTCGTGTCGCGCATCGCCTGACGCATCCGGTCAACGTCGCTACTGCTCTGTGCCGCGTCGGTCATATACAGGATGTAACCGGCGTGCGCACCGTTCTGGTAATACTTGCGGCGGAACAGCGTCGCCGCCTCATTCAGCCAGGCGGAGTTAAGCGCGCTGAGGTATTCCGGCAGGCCGTAAAGCTCCTGATTGATATCCGGCTCCAGCAGGTGAAACACGCTGCCGGCTGAAAATTCATGCGGCTCCTTCCAGTCATTTACAAACCAGTAAACGCCGTCCTTGACGCCCCTGCGGGTGAATTTGGCCGGGGTGGTTTCAAGGCGCAGCGGCTTACCCAGGCCATTGCGGCGCAGCTCGGCAAAGGCATTGCCGAAGACCAGGTAATCCAGCGCAAACTTGCTGAACTCCTGCTGACTCATCATCGGGTGCGGAATGAAGGTTGAGGCCAGAATGTTGCGCTTTACGTAAATCGGCGAGCTGTGATGAACGGCCGAGCGCAGGCTTTTCGCCAGCCCGCTAAAGCTGACAGGCGGCTCAAACCAGCGCCCGTTACCGATGCACTCGGCGTAATCCAGAATGTCGCGCTTATCCATGACCGGCGACGGATCGCCAAAGGTAAACGCCTCGGCGTGCTGCTGCGGTGCGGTTGCCTGTACAGGCTGCGCGGTGGCGGACTGAGCCTTGCGGCCTCTGCGTTTGATCATCAGTAAAATTCCAGAATTGAGGGATTAGCGCCGCCGCTGGCTGCGGTAAGCGGTTCGTTTAACAGTGCGTGCATGATGGCCCAGGCGACGTCAGCATGGCTGGCCTCTTCGCTGCGGCTCGCCTCATAGGTTGAGCGGTTGCCGCTGGCCGTCATGGTTTTGCGGATAGCCATAAACGACTGCGTGATATCCGTCGCCCCGGCGTCATACTCAAGCCGACCGCTGCTGATGGTGTCTTTCGCCTTCAGTACCATTGCGGTTTTCACTTCCGGTGAATATTTAATTTCCCGCGCGGCCGGGTAAAACTGGCGTACCAGCTGGAAAACACCCTGGCCGATGCCGGTTGCATCCACGCCGATATATTCCACGGTGTATTTTTTCGTTAAGTCCTCGATAGATTTCGCCTGCGCGGCAAAGTCCATGCCCCGCCACTGGTGACGCTCCAGCACGCGGAACTTTCCGCCCGCAACGAGCGGCGGCGCGATAACCGCACAGCCTGCGCTGTCGCCGGTATGCGACGGGTCATAACCGATCCAGACCGGCCGGTATGCAAACGGGCGCGGCAGGTACGGGTTAAAGTCTTCCCACTCTTCCAGGCTGTCGATCATGCAGCTCTGCAGCTCGGCGAACGGGAATACGCTCGCGGCGTCATCGACAAACTCACACATCAGCAGGTTCTGATATTCCGCCGGGCTGTATTCAAGCTGCAGCTGGTCAATGTCGAACAGGTTGCAGCCGCCGGTCAGCGCATCCTCAACCGTGACAATCTGCCGCCACTGCCCGTCACCGCACAGCGCGCCTTTCGCCAAGTGTGAATGGGACAGGTCTATCTCGATGCGATCATCTTTGCTGCGCCGCCCCTTGTTAAACAGCTCGCCTGACCAGAACGGATAGGCGCTGTGGGACAGGGCCGACGGCGTGGAAAAATACGTCGTGCGCCATTTTTTGTGCAGCGACATGCCGCTGGCAACTTTGCGCAGCTCCTGAAATTTCGGGATCCAGAAATATTCGTCCAGATAGAGGTTGCCGGTGTAGCTCTGCGCGGTACGCACGTTGGTGCCGAGGAATATCAGGCGCGCCCCGTTCGGCAGCACGATGGGATCGCCTTTCAGGTCAACATCAGCCTCGCGCGCAAAGTCGATGATGTAGTTTTTAAAGACGTGCGCCTGCGCTTTGCTGGCCGAAAGAAAAATCTGGTTGCGGCCGGTGGTCAGCGCATCGATCAGCGCCTCGCGGGCAAAATAGAACGTGGCCCCAATCTGGCGCGACTTCAGGATATTGCGGATGCGGTGAGTCAGCCCGGCTTTATGCCAATTGAGCTGATACTCAAAGCAGTTATCCATAAACACGCCGGTCAGCTTGTCTGTCTGTTCCTCGCTGAACTCATTCTTAACGACCGGCTGGCGCTCGCCTTTGTTGCGGTTGCGCACGTTGGGGTTTAAGTCGGCCTCGTTGCCGCTGCTGCGGTAGCGCTCAACGCGGGCAAGGCGCTCAATCTGACGGCCGAGCGCGTCTATCTCTTTGTAATCACCATTCCCCTTTACCTCTTTCATGATGAGCTGAATAAGCCGGGCTTCCATGCTGGATTCAACGCGACTGATGGGCGCAACGTCGTCCCACGCGTCGCGCAGCTTCCAGCTCTGCACGGTTGGCGTTTTCTGTCCGAGCGTCTCCGCAATCTGGCGCACGGAATAACCCTGCCAGTAAAGCAGCGCGGCCTGACGGCGCGGATCGCTGATGATGGTTGTCGGTGTCGTTTTCATACCGGCAAGGCTACCGGTGCCGAAAATGGCGCGCCTGCTGTCCCTGTTTGCTGATGCATCAGCGGGCTGGCATTCGTTGAGGGATTGTGTGGCGACGGGGAAACTGGCCCCGAACCGACCCAACACCTGACCGGAGCCTGATTAATGGCAGCAATCAAAGCAAAGCGTTTTCGTATCGCAGTTGAAGGCGCAACCACTGACGGCCGTGTCATTTCCCGTGACTGGATTTCGCAGATGGCGAAAAACTACAGCCCGGAAATGTATGGCGCACGCATCAACATGGAACACATCCGGGGCTATGCCGCTGACAGCACATTCCGCCGCTTTGGTGACGTGACCGCCGTCGAGGCTGAAGAAATCGGCGACGGCCCGCTCAAGGGCAAGCTGGCCCTTTATGGGCATATCGATCCGACGCCTGAGCTGGTCGAGCTGACCAAAGCGCGCCAGAAAATCTACACCTCCATTGAAGTTAACCCTGAGTTCGCCGACACGGGCGAGGCGTATCTGGTCGGGCTGGCCGTCACCGACGACCCGGCAAGCCTCGGCACGGAGATTCTGAGCTTCAGCGCCACAGCCAGAGTTAACCCGCTGGCGTCCCGCAAGCTGGACAAAGGCAACCTCTTTACCGCCGCTGAAGAAACCGTGATCGAGTTTGAGGAAGTGGCGGAGCCGTCACCGTCCCTGCTGGCGCGCATCTCGGCGATGTTCTCTGCCAAAAAGAAAACCGATGGCGAGCAGTTCGCCGACGTCAGCGCGGCGGTAACGGCCGTCGCTGAGCAGGTGCAGCTGAATGCGGAGAGCCAGACGCAGGAGCTGTCAGCGCTGGAGCAATCCGTCAGCGCACGTCTTGAGGCTATCGAGCAGCAGGCCGGGGAAGACCGCGCCGCTTTCGCTGCGCTGCAGGGCCAGCTTTCGCAGACCGACGGCAGCTTTACCCGCCGCCCGGCGGCAACTGGCAGCGATCCGAAGTCCGGCGCGCAGACCGACTGCTAATCAGGCGTGGCCTGAACGTTAAAACCCAACACAGAGATAAACAGGAACGCCAATGCGCAAGAATACCCGCTTTAAGTTTAACCAGTTCATGACCCGACTCGCCGAGCTGAACGGCGTTGAAACCGACGACATGAACAAAAAATTTACCGTTGAGCCGTCGGTCACGCAGACCCTGATGAGCCGCGTGCAGGAGTCTTCCGACTTCCTGACCCGCATCAACATCGTGCCAGTGTCCGAAATGAAGGGCGAGAAAATCGGGATCGGCGTTTCCGGCTCGATTGCCAGCGTGACCGACACGGCAGGCGGCGACGAGCGCGAAACCGCTGATTTTGCCGCGCTGGATAAGCAGGGTTACGAATGTGTGCAGGTCAACTACGACTTTCATATCCGCTATAACACGCTCGACCTGTGGGCGCGTTATGAAGATTTTCAGGCCCGTCTGCGTGATGCCATCGTGAAGCGCCAGGCGCTTGACCGCATCATGATCGGCTTCAACGGCGTGACCCGTGCCAAAACCTCAAACCGCGCCAAGAACCCGATGCTGCAGGACGTGGCCGTCGGCTGGCTGCAGAAGTACCGCAATGATGCACCGGCGCGCGTGATGAGCAAAATCACCGACGAAAACGGCACCGTCGTCTCTGAAAAAATCCGCGTCGGTAAAAACGGTGATTACGCCAACCTTGATGCGCTGGTGATGGATGCCACCAACACCCTGATCGAACCGTGGTATCAGGAGGACCCGGAGCTGGTTGTTATCGTGGGCCGTCAGCTGCTGGCTGATAAATACTTCCCGATCGTCAACCAGTCGCAGGCCAACACCGAGCAGCTGGCCGCTGACGTGATTATCAGTCAGAAACGCATCGGCGGTCTGCCAGCGGTGCGCGTGCCGTACTTCCCGGCCGACGCGATGTTTATCACCCGCACCGATAACCTGTCGATTTACTGGCAGGAAGGCACGCACCGCCGCCTGATTGACGAAGTGCCGAAGCGCGACCGCATCGAAAACTATGAGTCCATCAATGAGGACTATGTGATCGAGGATTACGCGGCCGGTTGCCTGGTTGAAAACATCGAGGTCGGTGAGTTCGCTGCACCTGCTGCCACAACGCAGGAAGCAGCGGCAGAAAGCGGCGGCGCTGCTGGCACCGAAAAAACGGAGGCGTAACGCATGTTAAGCCCTGCCCGACGTCACCGCATGCGCCAGCAGGCTATCGAAGCCTCGCAGGACGCCGACAACCCGCTGCGTCACGCCAGCGGCTATGAGCAGATGCTCATCAAGCTGAACGACGACAAGCGCCGCCTGAAAAAAGTGCACTCCAACGAGCGCAAGGCGGAACTGAAGCGTCAGCTGCTGCCTGAGTACCTGCCGTGGGTGTCAGGCGTGCTGGAGAAAGGCAAAGGCGCACAGGATGCCGTGCTGATGACCGTCATGATCTGGCGGCTCGATGCGGGCGACGTGTCCGGCGCGCTGGAGATTGCCCGGTACGCGCTGGCGCATGGCCTTGTCTCGCCTGACGGCTTTAAGCGCGCCAGCCTGCCTTACCTGCTGGCCGAGGAAGTCGCCAGCGCGGTAACGCGCGCCTGGACGGCAAAAGCGCCGGTCGATATTGACCCGCTGCTGGCAACCATTGCGATGACGGAATCCGAAGACATGCCCGATCAGGTGCGCGCCAAGCTGCACAAGATTACCGGCTATGTACTTCGCGATGCGGGCAGGGCTTCGGAGGCGATGACCCACCTTGCAAGGGCGCATCAGCTGCACGACGGCTGCGGCGTCAAAAAAGACATTGAGCGGCTGGGCACGGCGATGAAAAAAGAAGCTATCGCCCGCCGCTGACCGAACGCGACCCCGCGCACGGGCGGCAGGACGGCAACGCACTTTCAGTGTCTGCGCCGTCCTCCACCGCCCACCTATTTCTAAGGCCGACTATGAATAACACGGTTGTTATCCCCGCCCCGCGACCGGCAGATGCTGCCGAGCCGCCGGTAAAGAATACGTTTTTCTGGCCTGACGTTGACCTGCAGCAGCTGCGCGATTCACTGCGCTATGAGGGAACGGTCACGGCGCAGCGCCTGCGCCTTGCCGTGAAGACGGCAATTTCTGAAGTGAACGCCGAGCTGTACGACTGGCGCGCCGCGCAGGTTGCGGCGGGCTTTAAGGCGCTGGCCGACGTGCCTGCTGAGTCGCTGGACGGCGAGAGCGAAAAGATTGCGGCCTACCTTGCCGCCGTCGGCGCGCTGACCGCCGCCACCATCGTTGAACGCTATCGCGGCTATGACGTCAGCGGCACAAAAAAGGCGGGCGAAATCGAGGCCAGCGCCGACGAGTACTGGCGCGACGCGCGATTCAGTATCAGCCGCATCGCCGGTAAGCCTGGCTGCATTGTGGATCTGCTCTGATGAACGTTTACGCGCAGCAGGGCGATACCGTTGATGAAATCTGTCAGCGCTATTACGGGCGAACCGGCGAGGCTGTTGAGCTGGTTTATGCGGCCAATCCGGGCCTCGCCGAAAGCGGGCCGGTGCTGCCGCACGGCTGTGAGGTAACGCTGCCTGAGCTGCCTGAATCTTCAGCAGGTGAAACCGTCAACCTGTGGGACTAAAAATGGAAAAAATCAGCTCTGTGATCAACTACCTGATTGGCCTCATCCTGATGTGGTTCGGCCGTCATACGCCGCAGGATATCGCCTTTATGGTCGGTTCCGGCGTGGCCGTTATCACGCTTATCACTAACGTGGCGACGTTCTTTATCAACTGGCATTACCGCCGCAAAACCTACGAGCTGCAGCGCCTGCGGGGGGTGAGCCTTGAGCCAGACCGTTAAACGCTGCGCCGTGGTGGCCGTGCTGGCGATTGCCGCGCTGCTGCCACAGTTTAAAACCCTGAAAACCTCCGAGGCCGGGCTTGCGCTCATCGCTAACGCAGAGGGGTGCCGCACCTCGCCCTATCAGTGCAGCGCCGGAGTCTGGACGAACGGCATTGGTCACACCGAGGGCGTGACACCGCAAAGCCTGGTCAGCGAGCGGCAGGCAGCGGTCAATCTGGTGTATGACGTGATGCGCGTCGAGCGCGGGATCGATGCCTGTATGTCGGCAGAGATGCCACAGCCTGTCTATGACACGGCCGTGTCATTCGCTTTTAACGTCGGCGTGCGCGCGGCCTGCAGCTCGACCTTTGCCCGTTATATCAGGCTGCAGCATTGGCTCGATGCCTGTAACGAGCTGCGGCGCTGGATATTTGTTAAGGGCGTGAAAAATCGCGGGCTGGAGAGCCGACGCGCGGCCGAGACAGCCTACTGCCTGCGGGGTGCGAAATGACGCGCCTGATAGCTCTGCTTCTGGCCGTCGCCCTGCTGGCGCTGGGCGTGACCGGCTGGCAATTGAAGGTCGCGAAGGACGACCTGACCAGCGCACAGCGCATTATCGGCACGCTGTCGGCCGGTATCGAGAGCCGGGATAAAGCGATAGCCCGGCTGGACGCCGATGCAAAGGCCAGCCAGAAGCGCGAGGCCGAGCTGCGGCTGATGCAGGGGCGTGCCAGCACAGCCGCGCTTAACCGTGAAATGACGATACAGAGAGAAACCGATGCAAATCCGATACTGCGTGACTGGTCTGCTGCTGCTTTGCCTGACGATGTTATCCGGCTGCACGCCCGTCCAGCCTTCGCCAGCGCCAGAGATTATCTGGATTGGGTGTCCGCGCGTGACAAGCTGCCCGGTTCCGGGAAACAGCCTTAAAACGGCGGGCGATCTGGCGGCGGATAATCGCCAGTTAGAGGCTGCGCTCGCCGCCTGCGGGCTGCAGGTCGAAATCATCAAAGACTGCCAGGAACAACACGATGCTGAAACCCCAACAATTGCGGCAGGCGCTGACAGACAGCGTGCCGGAGCTGCAGCGAAACCCTGACGCGCTGAACGTGTTTATCGACAGCGGGCGCATCGTCTCGACGCTTGCCAGCTCGCTGTCGTTTGAATACCAGTACCGGCTCAACATGGTTATCACCGACTACGCCGGTAACATCGACTTGCTGATAGTGCCGCTGCTGGCATGGCAGCGTACAAATGAACCCGACATTATGGCAACCGAGGAAAAGCGCCGGACGGGCTTTACCTTCCAGGCGGATGTTATCAGCGACACGGCCAGCGATATCAGCATTGAGCTGCAGCTGAGCGAGCGCGTGATCGTGAAGCGAGCCGACGACGGGCTGCACGTGACTCACGTCGGCGAGAACCCGCTGCCGGAGAATGACGCGCGGCCGGTGCAGCTTTACGTTAAGGGCGAGCTGGTCAGCGAGTTGCAGACATGAGCGAGCTGCAGCTGATAAATGACCGGCTGGAGGCGCTTATCAGCAGCCTGTCAGCCCCGGCGCGTAAGGAGATGGCGCGCAGCATTGGCCGCAAGCTGCGCGCGAGTCAGCAGCAAAACATCAAGCGCCAGCAGGCACCTGACGGCACGCCGTTTAAAGCCCGTAAAACGCAGCCGGTGCGCAGCAAAAAGGGCCGCATAAAGCGCGAGATGTTCGCAAAAATTCGAACCGCTAAATACATGAAGACGCAGGCCAGCTCGAATGAGGCCAAGATCGAGTTTGCGGGTAACGTGCAGCGCATGGCCCGCGTGCATCATTATGGGCTGCGTGACCGGCCATCGCGTAAAGGTAAAGAAGTGCAGTATGAGGCGCGGCCTCTGATAGGTTTTTCAAATCAAGACTATATTATGATCGAAAAGATGATATACAATCACCTTTTGTGAAAAATTAGGATAATCGTTAGTGGATGCTAAAGAAGGCATATTAAACTTTGGATTTTGGAACTGTGCTATATCACCTCCAGGTCAAAGTGAAGATCCTGAAATCACGATGATATCTGAAGCTTTTGATTTAATTAAAGGGCTTTTTTTAGCGCATAATCTTGCGTTCTTGATTATATGCGAAATAAATGAGGGCTCTTTTGTCTTATTAAAAGAGATGCTGGATAAAGATGGTTTTGAAAGTATGCTGGCTAATGACAAAACTCCTACGGGGAGTCGTTTAGATTTAGCTTGCATATATGTGCCCACATTAGTTTCTATAGTCAAACAGGAAAGCCATTTTGGCAATGTTGGTACATCAAGTATAAAAATATCTCAGCAATTTGAATTGCAAACTCCATATAGCAAAGAAACTATACTTCTTTTCGCCTCACATTGGCCAAGTCGACTTCAGTATGTTGCAGATGATTTCAAAAATCACTGCTCCATAGGTTTAAAGTATAAGATCGAGCGGCTTCAAGAAATAAATAAGCAATTCATAATAATGGGCGACTTTAACGATGATCCATATTCTCACGCTCTGTTCAAAAATTTGATGGCAACAAACGATAGAGCTCTGGTAATTTCTAAGACATCGTGTTGGCTTTATAATCCGTTTTGGAAATCATTATCTGCGCGAACGTTCTTTAACAAAGATTCTAATACTCATGACTTTGGAACTTGCTATACTCGCACTAATAACATGAATAAGTGGTCCACTTTCGATCAGATTATATTTTCCGGGAACTTTTTGAAAAACGGCAAATGGTTTATCAATGAAGAAAAGTGTACAGTGATTTCTGACGAAGTACTTGTGAACTTGATAATGGATGATGAAAATAAGTTTGACCACTTACCCATTATTGGCTCAATAATTCATAGTTGAGGTTAAAATGTCCAGATTTTCGGAATCAGTTAAGAGTGGGTTGCTTAAAGCAACTGAAACGGCTAGAAACATAGAACAAATTGATTCTATTTTTCAAGATTTAGCTGTGCAAGTAGAAAATACCTCTAAGGGTGTCGTAACCTTTAAGAGAGTAAGTTCAGATCCTTTGGTTACTTGGTCAAAATTGGTAAAGCCTGAGCTTAATCAAAAAAACTCTGGGCGGCTTGCTTTGAAAAATATTAAGGGTGCTTTGGATATTGTTGCATATTGGGAACAAGCTGCAGATGGTTATCCATTCATAATTAAATATGATGGGCAGCGTCACGATTGTTGGGATGATGAGTCTTTGGTCAATATTTTATCAACGATTGTTTCATCAGGAGCGTTTTGGATAAGAGTCCAAAAGCTGATTTAATAAGACTATAACTTCGTCTGCTGGTCTATCAACAAACCTATCACCTTTGAGAATGCCCGCCTTTGAGGGCATTCTCAGCTCATGAATGAACAACTCGCAGAAATTCAGCGCCTGCTGCGCAACCTAATCCGCATCGGAACCGTGTCGGCCGTCAACCTTGACGGCGGGCTGTGCCGTGTCGATACAGGAAAAAATACGACCGGCTGGCTGCACTGGCTGAGCGCCCGCGCGGGTAAAACCCGCTCCTGGAATGCGCCATCAGTGGGTGAGCAGGTGCTTGTTCTGTGCCTTGGCGGCGAACTCGATACCGGCTTTGTGCTGCCGGGCATTTTCTCCGATGATAACCCGGCTCCGTCAGCCTCGGCCGATGCGCTGCACTGGTCATTTCCCGACGGTGCGGTGATTGAGTACGAGCCGGAAACCGGCGCACTCTCCGCAACCGGCATACAGACCGCAACCATTAAGGCTGCGGTAAAAAATCCTGTTCGACTCGCCCGAAGTGGAATGCACAACGCTGCTCAAAACTGCGCATCTGGAAGTCACTAAGGGCGGCACGATGAAAGGCAACGTAACGCATAGCGGTGGCAAGTTGAGTTCTAACGGTGTGGTCGTTGATGACCATGATCATGGTGGGGTGCAGCGCGGCGGTAGCAGAACGGAGGGCCCACAATGACGACCGCAAAATATATCGGCATGAACCGGGAAACCGGCGGAGCGCTGACCGACCTTGATCATATCCGGCAATCGGTGCGTGACATTCTGCTGACCCCGCTCGGCTCCAGAGTGATGCGCCGCCAGTATGGTTCACTTTTATCCGCCCTGATTGACCAGCCGCAAAACGAGGCGCTGCGCCTGCAGATTATGTCGGCCTGCTATCTGGCAATCCTAATGTGGGAGCCGCGCGTAAAGCTGACTGCCATCAGCTTTGAGTCGGATATCAACGGCGCAATGGTGGTTGAGTTGTCCGGCAACCGCACCGACAGCGCGCAGCCTTTTTCCTTAACCGTTCCTGTGAGCTGAGACTATGGCAACTATCGACCTGAGCCAGCTGCCCGCGCCTGATGTGGTGGAGGCGCTGGACTATGAAACCCTGCTGGCCGAGCGAAAGGCGACGCTGATTTCCCTTTACCCGGCCGATAAGCAGGACGCTATCGCCCGCACGCTGACGCTTGAATCAGAACCCATCGTTAAGCTGCTGCAGGAAGACGCTTACCGCGAGCTGCTCCTGCGCCAGCGCATCAACGAGGCGGGACAGGCGGTAATGGTGGCGTATGCACTGGATGGTGACCTTGACCAGCTCGGCGCAAACAATGGCGTAACCCGCCTGACGATTACCCCGGCCGACGATACAACCATCCCGCCAACCCCGGCAGTGATGGAAAGTAACGATGATTTTCGGCTGCGCATCGCCTCCGCCTTTGAAGGGCTGAGCGTGGCCGGGCCGACCGGTGCATATGAGTATCACGCCAGAAGCGCGGACGGCCGCGTAGCCGATGCATCAGCCATCAGCCCGTCGCCTGCAGTGGTCACGGTGACAGTGCTCGCGCGTGAGGGCAACGGCGTGGCGGGTGATGATTTGCTGGCCGTGGTTAACGCTGCGCTCAATGACGAAGACGTGCGCCCGGTTGCCGACCGGGTGAGCGTGCAGTCAGCGAAGATTGTGAATTATGAAATCGTGGCCGAGCTTTACCTCTATCCGGGGCCGGAGGCGGAGCCAGTCCGCGCCGCCGCTGAGGCAAAGCTCGCCGCCTTTGTCAGCGCGCAAAAGCGCCTCGGCCGTGACATTCGCCTGTCTGCGCTATATGCCGCCATGCACGTTGAGGGCGTGCAGCGCGTCAACCTTATCAAGCCTTCTGCTGACGTGGTGCTCGATAAAACGCAGGCCGCTTACTGCACGGGCTACACGCTGACCGTGGGAGGCTCTGATGAGTGATCGCCTGCTGCCGACCGGCTCGTCAGCGCTTGAGGTTGCTGCCGCTGAAGCGCTGGCAAGCCCCGGCGCGATGAGCGTGCCGCTGCGCCAGTTATGGAATCCTCAAACCTGCCCGGTGGAGCTTCTGCCCTATCTGGCGTGGGCGTGGTCAGTTGACCGCTGGGATTCAGCCTGGCCGGAATCGACAAAGCGCGCCGTGGTTACCGCCTCGCAGTACGTGCACCGGCACAAGGGCACGATAGGCGCTATCCGGCGCGTCGTTGAGCCGCTGGGCTATCTCATCAGGATAATTGAGTGGTGGAAAACCAATGAAGCGCCAGGCACGTTCCGGCTTGATGTGGGCGTGCTGGATACCGGCATTACCGAGGAAATGTATAACGAGCTGGAGCGCCTTATAGCGGACGCGAAGCCCTGCAGCCGTCACCTGATCGGCCTGTCCATCAATCTTGATGTTAACGGCATTGTGCCGGTCGCCGTTGCCAGCTACAGCGGCGACGAGCTGACCGTTTATCCCTATACCCCTGAACTTATCAGCGTTGGCGGGCCGGGTTATTCCGGCGTGGCGGTGCATCTTATTGACCTGACGGAAGTGAGCGCATGACGACAAAATATTTTGCCCTGCTGACCAATCAGGGCGCGGCTAAACTGGCGAACGCCGCCGCACTCGGCTCAAAAGTGAATATCACATCATTGGGCGTCGGGGATGGTGGCGGCACACTGCCGACGCCTGATGACGAACAGACAAAGCTCATCGGCTAAAAGCGCCGCGCGCAGCTTAATTCGCTGACCGTTGACGCAGCAAACAGCAGCCAGATTATCGCCGAGCAGATTATCCCGGAAAGCGAAGGCGGTTTCTGGATCCGCGAAATCGGCCTGTATGACGCCGACGGCGTGCTGATTGCCGTTGCTAACTGCCCGGAAACCTATAAGCCGCAGCTGGCTGAAGGCAGCGGCAGGACGCAGACCGTGCGCATGATTTTAATCGTGAACAGCACAACGGCCGTCACGCTGAAGATTGATCCGTCAGTGGTGCTGGCAACGCGCAAATATGTTGATGATGCGGTGATCGAGGTGAAATCGTATGCCGATAAGGCAATGGCCGATCATATAGAGGCGACCAATCCGCACTCGCAATATCTTCAGACAGCGAACGCGCTATCGGAAATTAAGCACGCGGGTCTGATCGCTAAAGCGCTGGCGGCGCTGGGGCTGGGTGATGGTTCTGCCGTGCCGGTTGGCGTGCCGTTACCTTTTCCGGCGGCTTCTGCACCGTCTGGCTGGCTGAAATGTAGCGGTGCATCATTCAGCGCAGCCACCTATCCGCAGCTGGCTAAGGTATACCCTTCGCTGATTCTTCCGGACCTGCGCGGCGAGTTTATTCGCGGCTGGGATGACGGGCGCGCTGCAGACACAGGACGCAGTTTACTTTCCACTCAGGGAGCGTCAGCAGGCAGTTTTATTGCAAGCTCAAATCCTATCAAGGTTCTGGCAAATGAGAACGGAACACCTGTAATGGATTTCTTCACGTTAGCCGGTGAGACATTTAATGACGAGCCGTCTTCGGTTTATAAGACGATTAAGGTAACTGCAGGTGACAGTCGTCCGCGCAACGTGGCGTTTAACTACATCGTGAGGGCCGCATAATGGCTAAGGCAACGCTTGATAAAAACGGGCTGGCAAAAGCCGACGGCACGCTGACGGTTTACAGCTATGACGTCCTGACCCGAGAGTTTACCGGCGCGGTGCAGGAATTTCTGCCGCAGGGCGTCGGCCTTCCCGCCTGCGCCTGCCTGACCGCGCCGCCTGACGCGCAGTCGGGTATGGTGGCCGTGTATCAGGACGGCAGCTGGCTGAGCGTGCCGGACCATCGCGGCGAAACGGTTTACCCGGTTTCCGGCGGCGCGCCGGTGAAGATTACTGCGCTCGGCGACTATCCCGCAGACACCACAACGCAGGCTCCGGCAACCACGTTCGACAAGTGGGACGGTGAAAAGTGGGTGACAGACAGCGATGCGCAGCAGCAGTCGCTGCTTGACGCAGCGGCCAGCGAAAAGTCGGCGCGCGTGAGTGAGGCCAACGGTATCACCCAGGCATGGCAGACGCAGTTGCTGCTCGGCATTATCACCGATGCAGATAAAGCCCTGCTGACGTCGTGGATGAAATACATCCAGGCGGTGCAGGCCGCAGATATCACCAATGCGCCGGAAATCAGCTGGCCGGAAAAACCTGAATAGAAATTTCGTTTTACGCCTGTAATTTTCTATTAAAATTTTCAATGGCAGAATGTTTAATTCTGCCATTGAATCATTTCATCGAGTCGATTCAGAATGTCGGGGAAATAGCTTTCATCAAGGCCAAAACTGCCTTTAACCTGGACGCTGTCGGCATGAGCTTCCGGACGAATATCAAACTCTACTATTACCCCATCTTTACCAGTCACTTTCCTGATAACCATGTTGAGCTGACCACGCTCGCTGCGAAAAATAAAAGGTTTTAATTCGCGCTGTGCGATTATTGCTTGATAATTCGCTGCAAACTCATCCTTTAAAATTTTCAGCTCGCCTACAGTAAATTCAGTTTGAAACTGTACTTTCACGCCGCTTACGGAGAATTCTATCCATGACTGAATCCAATCCCATAATTGCCCTATGGGGTCTGCTTCATTGTCGGGTATCCTTTCAAAAGGAGAAATAACAAAGGTGAAATCCTCATTGCGAAAATCAAACATAAAAGCCTTCCTGTCAGTTAATCCATATATTTGAAATGCGATATCGTCCAGTCTGATTCACGCACGACAACTTCGAGGGTGTATTCTTTATACTCATACTGCTGTGTTTGCTTATTAAAGCGTAGCTTGAACATTTTGGTTTCATATCTGAACATGCCCTCACCTTTACGGGGGTCAGCCATTCTCTTGCCGTAGCGAATGGCTCGCTCCTGAATTTGCAGAGGGACATAGCGACCCGGTTCATACATGTGTTTTGCAGAAGCCTCAGTCATTTTAAGGTTGCGTGCATGCAGCCCGACTTTAAGCCTGCTGCGAAGAAAGGATATAGTGGACTGACTGAGCTTCGCATAAATAGCGGCACGTGCCCCTGACTCAAACAGCACCCGCCCTGTACGTAGGATACGAAAAATACCCATGCCAAACAGGGCAATATCCGTGGGATCAATCAGGGGTGTTTCAAGTGGCGCTTCTTCCAGCCTGACAAAACGCCCCTCAACATCATAAATCTGCCACAATCCCGGAGCCTGTGCGACCGAATAACCGATACACATACCGCTGGATTCATCTGTTACGGGCCTGGCATTTCTTGGCAAATGACCGGGGCGAATCTCAAAAAAAACGCCCTGAGGCAATCTTGATTCAAATGTGTAGTAACGTCCGGGTTCCTGGCTTGCGGCTGTTCCTGAACTCATTCTCAATCCCTCGTTTATGACAATGGCTATTTTATAGTGCCACAGGAAAGTAATACGATCATTACCCGTTAGTTGCCTGTTCACATGTCAGCAAACTGCAACCGCATGCATGACCCCGCCTGACCTGACACCCTGAGCACACCCTCAAAACGGAGTGCATCAGATGTCTGATTATCATCATAGTGTGCGCGTCGTCGAAGTTAACGACGGCACGCGCACCATTACAACCGTATCAACCGCAATCGTCGGCATGGTCTGCACTGCGCAGGATGCGGACGCGGCAACCTTCCCGCTCAATACGCCGGTACTTGTCACCAACGTGCAGGCAGCTGTCGGCAAAGCCGGTAAAAAAGGCACGCTTGCTGCTGCGCTGCAGGCCATTGCTGACCAGTCAAAACCCGTGACCGTCGTCGTGCGCGTCGCTGAAGGTGCCGACGAAGCCGAAACCACGTCCAATATCATCGGCGGCACAGATGAAAACGGCCAGTATACCGGCATGAAAGCGCTGCTCGCCGCGCAGACCCAGCTCGACGTTAAGCCGCGTATTCTCGGCGTACCGGGACTGGATTCACTGCCGGTGGCAACCGCGCTTGCGGGTATCGCGCAGCAGCTGCGCGCCTTCGCCTACGTGTCTGCATGGGAATGTAAAACCATTTCCGAAGCCCGCCTGTACCGCCAGAACTTCAGCCAGCGCGAAATCATGGTTATCTGGCCGGACTTTATCGCATGGAACACCGCGACCAGTAAATCCGATACCGCCTATGCGACCGCGCGCGCGCTGGGCCTGCGCGCCAGAATCGACAATGACACAGGCTGGCATAAAACCCTGTCTAACGTCGGCGTCAACGGCGTAACCGGTATTTCTGCGTCGGTGTTCAGTGAGTTCTACCCCAACGGCACGGCCAGTAAAATCATGTTTACCCTGAGCCTGAAGCGCGTTGATGAGTCGCTTACCTCGATGTTTGGCGATCTGAAGAAACAGGCTGACGGGCTTATCAGCGGCTCCGCCAGCCTGCCGGGGCAGCTCACGTCAGCAATCGACGGCGTGAAGTCGGCGGCCGGTAGCCTGATTTCAACAGCAGGGGGGCTGCTGGGATGATCGGGATAAGCAGCCTGCCGGTGCAGGCCGGAGCGCAGCTGACGCCGGATTTCATGCTGAAGGTTAACTCTAAGGACGTCACAACCAACATCCGGGATCGCCTTATCTCGATGACGCTGACCGATAATCGCGGGTTTGAGGCTGACCAGCTGGATATTGAGCTGGACGACGCCGACGGGCAGCTGGCGATGCCGGTACGCGGCGCAGTGATAACGCTGTTTCTCGGCTGGAAAGGCCAGACGCTTTTCGGTAAAGGTAATTTCACCGTTGATGAGGTTGAGCACCACGGCGCCCCGGACACCATGACAATCCGCGCCCGCAGTGCCGATTTCCGTGGCTCGCTCAATTCCCGCCGGGAGGTGTCCTATCACGACACTACCCTGGGGGAAGTCGTCACGCAGATAGCCGCGCGCAATAACTTAAAGCCCATGCTGGCCGATAGATTCGCCGGAATTGCCGTGACTCACATCGACCAGATGCAGGAGACTGACGCTAAATTCCTGACGCGCCTCGCCACGCTGTACGGTGCTGTTGCGGCAGTGAAGGCCGGACGGCTTCTGTTTATAAAGCCCGGTAACGGCGTCACTGCCAGCGGCAAGCCAATCCCGCAGATGACGATCACGCGACAGGATGGCGACCGGCACAGCTTCAGCATTGCCGACCGTGGTGCATACACTGGCGTCTCGGCGAGCTGGCTGCATACGAAAGATCCTAAGCCCAAAAAAGTTAAGGTGAAGCGCAAGCCGAAAGAAAAGCACCTGCGCGCGCTGGAGCACCCGGCGGCTAAAAAGAAAAAGACGACCGAGACCAAAACACCGGAGGCCAGAGAGGGTGATTATCTGGCGGGGACAGAAGACAACATATTCACGCTGACGACCGTGTATGCGACGAAAGCGGCAGCAATGCGGGCCGCTAAAGCAAAGTGGGATAAGCTGCAGCGCGGCGTCGCTGAGTTCTCGCTTACGCTCGCGATGGGACGTGCCGACCTGTACCCGGAGACGCCGGTCAGGGTGAGCGGCTTTAAGTCGGTGATCGATGCGCAGCCGTGGATTATCAGTAAAGTGACGCATAGCCTGAGCGGCAGCGGATATACAACCACGCTTGAGTTTGAGGTGCTGCTTTCAGATATTGAATATCAGTCAGAAACAGAGGGTGAAACGGAAACAGCTTAATCAGGGTGTAATTTGCAAAACGCGATTTGCATATTCAAACTAAGTGGCTCTCCCCTGCCCTTTTTGAGGATATTGATGATGATGCACTGCCCTTTATGCCAGACAGCAGCCCACGCAAAAAGCAGCCGCTATGTTTCAAAAGAAACAAAAGAACGTTATCACCAGTGCCAGAATATTAATTGCAGCTGCACCTTCAAAACGCACGAGACCGTGACTGGAATGATTGTCTCGCCTGGGCAAGTCAATAAGGTGCCACTCTACACCAGCCAACAGCAACCTTCCCTGCTGCATTAATTTAGCCCGCTAAGCGGGCTTTTTCATGTTTGAAAATCCATAATCAAACATTGAATACTGTTTTTATATACAGTAATTTAATCTCCTTTTCTCCAGGGGGTTGCATGGCAATAAGGAAATTAAATACAGGTAAATGGCTCTGCGAGTGCTATCTCAACGGGAGGGATGGTAAACGGGTAAGACGACAATTCAGGACCCGAGCTGAAGCTATTGCCTTTGAGCAATACACTCAGGACGAAATGAAGGCTAAACCCTGGCTTGCCGACAAAGAAGACAACCGCAAGCTGAGCGAACTTATCGAGCTATGGTACAAACTGCACGGTTGCTCGCTAAGCGACAGAAAAGGCCGACTCGGCAAACTCAATATTATTTGCAATGGCATGGGGAACCCCATTGCTGCCTCTATCACTTCGAAGGATTGGGCACATTATCGGGATCGGCGTTTACAGGGCCTCATACAGAATGGATACAAAACCAGTGATAAATCGTTAAAGGTCTCACCGGGTACCATTAACTGTGAACATGCATTCCTTCGCGCTCTTTTCAATGAGCTGGAACGGCTTGGCGAAATCAGCTACCCCAACCCACTTAAAAATATACGCGAGTTTGATCAGCCAGAGAAAGAAATGGCATGGTTGACTGAAGCTCAGATACAAAAGCTGTTTACTGCCTGCAAAGTTCACGATAATCCTGATCTGACGCTGATTATTAAAATCTGCCTTTCAACCGGATGCCGTTGGAGTGAAGCCGCGAATCTTAAAGCCTCACAATTGTCTTTAAATAAAATCACCTTCATCAATACCAAAGGCAAAAAGAACCGCTCGGTACCCATCGACAACGCTTTGTATAATGAATTAAAAGACAAAGAGGGCCGTTTTTTTGCAGAGTGTTATCGCCAGTTTTATCGAGTCATTCGCCTGGCCGGCATTGAATTACCAGAAGGCCAGATGAGCCATGTACTGCGTCATAGCTTTGCCAGTCACTTTATGATGGCCGGTGGAAATATCATTGTGCTGCAGCGTATTCTCGGGCATTCCGATATCAGGGTGACGATGCGTTATGCGCACTTCGCGCCTGACCACCTTGAGGATGCAATTCACTGCAATCCGCTGGCGTTGATGGCGAAGAAAAATGGCGACAAAGTGGCGGCACAGAGTCCAGCAGAGTAGAACAGAAGGCAATAGGGTGGCATTTAACTCTTTGATTTTAATCTAAGATGTTGTTTTTAAATGCCAACCAAAAAAAGACCGAATACGATTCCTATATTCGGTCCAGGGAAATGGCTCTCAAGGAGCCGTGCGCTAAAAGTTGGCATTTATGAAGGCGGTGTCGCCTTGCAATTTAAGGTTAGAACAGTGCGGTAGAAATGCCAGCAAACGCAGGGATCAGGGCCATAAACCGGATCAGTTTGTGATCGCAACGGCAAAAAATCGGTGATTGGGCGCAGCGCAAAGCTCCACCCGAGAGGTTTATTTACCGCACAGCGCCTGGGTGCGCTCAACAATCGGCTGCAGACTCATCATCTGACCCGGATGCGCCTTGTCTTCGGCCTGAATCACGCTAATCGGCTGCGCTTTCACCTGTTTGTTTTTAAACAGCTGGTCGGCGATGTCGTTCAGCGGGTATTGCATCAGCGTGCTCGGGTTGATGGCAAACATCGCACCATCTTTCTCGCAGGTCAGCATCACCTCTTCACGGTTAAACGGCCACTTCTCTTTCCCGATCTCAAAGCGGCTGACGGTAATGATTTGTGCCGCCAGCGCCTGGCCGCATACGGATAACAACAGGATTGCGGGGATCACTTTCTTCAGCAACATAACTACCCTTTTCTCTCTTAAACTACATTCAGGCTGGTGACAGCGTAGCAAATACGCTCACCAGCCCAACCACGCCACACGCCAGCAGCAGTTCAAGCTGCGTCATGCGAATAAATTTTTGCTGCGTCCCGCTGCCCGCCAGGCGGAAGCGCGGCACCAGCCAGTATCGATTGATCAGCGCCACCAGCACCATCAGGGCCACCAGCTGCACTTTGCACAGCAACAATACAATGTAGCGTGAATCGTGCCACATCAGTGGCCAGCCTGCGATCATCACGCTGTTTATCACACCACTCAGCAGCGTTAACGCCACCGCCAGATGACCATAGCGCGAAAACCGCATCATGGTACGAATCGCATCAGTACGGCGATCGATCTGGCGCGCCTCGCGCATCAACAGCAGCAAGGGCAATAATCCCCCCACCCAGAACGCCGCCGCAATCAGATGCATTCCCTGGTTGATCTGCTGAAACAGACCGGGCACTCCATCACGCATCGCGGCATGACCTATCAAGGCCATGCAGGCCAGTTGCAGCACGCCCGCCAGCAGTAACACCTGCTGACGCAGCTTTCCGGTCAGTAATAATGCGACAAGAGCCACAACACTAAAGAGTATTTCCCACTGCCACACCGCACCAAAATGCGTGTCGAGCACCGCCAGCCAGATGTCTAAATCAGCAAGATTCGTGCTGTCGCCGCTCATCAGCACATTCTGGCAGGCCAGCATCAATAGCGCACTCAGCAGCGCCAGCCAGGCGCTCCCCTTCAACAGCGGATTTAATCGTCGCGCCAGCAGGGATCGATAACGTTTGGGTGCCAGCAGTGCGCTGTAACAGGCGCTGCCGGTCAGCAGCATCACGGCAGCGAAATGCAGTCCGCGCAGCAGGATCCAGAGGGTGGTCACCGGGTTACTTCACGCTAAAGCGATAGCTTCCTGCGGTTTTATGTCCATCCACCGACAGCACATGCCAGTTGACCTGATAACTCCCCGCTTTCAGCGGCTGAGAAAGGCCGATAATCAGGCGATTTTTCTGCCTCGATTCAACGCGGGCTTTGTCGATCGCGACAGGCTTGCTGGCACTGTCCAGCAGCGTGACGCCGCTAAACGCCGCTTCAATATCTTCGCTAAAATTTAGCGTCAGCGCATCGGGGGATGTCGTCACCTGCGCTTTAGCTGCGGGTGCGGAAGACTGGAGATGCGCATGCGCTGCGGCCAGAGAGCTGAATGCCATCAGTCCGGCTGCCGCCAGCGCAATAACCATGCGGGAAATGGGTTTTTTCTGCATAAGATCATCCTTTTAACCGCCGCCAGGGCGATAAACGTGGCAAAAGGATACGCTGCTGGTTTTGCACTGTCGAGGCCATCGATGCGATCCTTATCCTTGATTCATACCGCCGAAAACATTACTTTTGCCGGCTATCGTCAGGAGAATATTATGAGCCATAACCTTGCCGTGCTGTCCCAGGAAGAGAAAGACAAGATCAATGTCGATTTAGCGGCAGCGGGCGTGGCGTTCAAAGAGCGCTATAACATGCCGGTTGTTGCCGAGATGGTGGCGCAGGAGCAGCCCGAAGCGCTGCGTGACTGGTTTCGTCAGCGTCTGATGCAATACCGCCAGGCATCACTCAGCCTGTCGCGCCTTCCTTATGAACCGAAGATGAAGCAATGATGTTCCGCGTTATCGATACCGAAACCTGCGGTCTGCAGGGCGGCGTGGTGGAAGTCGCGTCCGTGGATGTGGTCAACGGTCAGATTGTGAATCCGATGAGCGATCTTACCCTGCCCGACCGCCCTATCAGCCGTCAGGCGATGGCGGTGCATCGCATTACCGAAGCGATGGTCGCCGGTAAACCGACTATTGAAGAGGCGATCCCGCGCTATTACGGCAGTGCTTTCTATGTGGCGCATAACGCCAGCTTTGACCGCCGGATGCTGCCGGAAATGTACGGTGAATGGATCTGCACCATGCAGCTGGCGCGCCAGCTCTGGCCGGGCATTAAATATGGCAACCAGGCACTGCGTCATTCGCTGAAGCTGGATGTGACGCCGCCCGCTGATCTGCATGCGCACCGCGCGCTCTATGACTGCTATGTCACTGCGGCGCTGCTGATTCGGATTATGGAGGTCTCCGGCTGGGGTGCTTCCGAGATGATTGTGCGTTCACAACCGGCGGCCCAGCGCGACGACATTCTGCCGTTCGGCAAATATCGCGGCCAGGCCATTGCGGTGATTGCGAGAAAGGATCCGGGCTACCTGAAGTGGGTGCTGAATAATGTCAGCGATCTGCGCCCGCCATTGCGGCAGGCGCTGAATAAATACCTGTCGGAGTCTCAGTAATCCTGAGCGGGCGGCAGGGTACCCTGCGCCAGTCCCAGCAGGAAGGTGTATTCCATCGCGATACCCTCGTAGGCTTTGTAACGCCCCGACTTGCCGCCGTGACCGGAATCCATATCGGTGCAGAGCAGCAGCAGGTTGTTATCCGTTTTCAGCGATCTCAGCTTCGCCACCCACTTGGCCGGTTCCCAGTACTGCACCTGTGAGTCGTGCAGGCCGGTGGTGACCAGCAGATGGGGATACGATTTCGCCTCAATGTTGTCATAGGGGCTGTACTGGCGGATGTAGTGGTAGTACTCAGGATCGTTGGGGTTGCCCCACTCGTCATACTCACCGGTCGTCAGCGGAATCGACTCATCCAGCATGGTGGTGACCACATCCACAAACGGCACCTGCGCCACCACGCCGTGGAACCGCTGAGGCGCCAGATTAATCACACCGCCCATCAGCAGGCCGCCTGCACTGCCGCCCATCGCATAGAGCCGTTCCGGGTGGCCGATGCCGCGCGCCACCAGCGCATCCGTAACATCAATAAAGTCGGTGAAGCTGTTCATTTTGTTGAGCAGGCGACCGCCGTCATACCATTGCTGTCCCAGCTCACCGCCGCCGCGCACCTGTATCAGCGCATAGACAAAGCCGCGATCCAGCAGGCTCAGACGGCTGACGCTGAAATCGGCATCCATGCTGCTGCCGTAGGCGCCATACCCATAGACCAGCATCGGGTTCTGACCGGGCTGATAATGTTTGCGGTGATAGACCAGCGACACCGGTACTTCGGTGCCATCGCTGACTTTGATCCAGTGATGCTCGCTTTTGTAATCTTCCGCGTTAAAGCCTTTAACCTGGCTCTGCTTCAGAATGCGGCGTTCGCCGGTATCCATATCCAGTTCAAACAGCGTGGTCGGCGTGGTCATCGACGAATAGCCGTAGCGCAGTTTGCTGGTGCGCGGCGTCGGATTGTACGCCAGCCAGGTTACATAGGTCGGATCGTCAAAGGCGATGCCGCTGGTCTCGCCGCTGGCCCAGTTAATCTGTCGCAGGCTGGTTAAGCCGCGCTGGCGCTCCTCAACCACCAGCCAGTCGCGGAACAGCTGGAAATCCTCCATCACCACCTGTTCCCGTGCCGGGATCAGCGTTTCCCAGCGAGTCTCATCCAGATAGCGACTGCGATACAGCCCGAAGTTTTTGCCTTCGCGATTGGAGCGAATGAAGAACTGATGATCGTAATGGTCGATGCTGTATTCATGATCGCGACGGCGCGGCAGAAAGACATGTGGCTGTGCATCGGGGAAGTTCGCATCGATCAGCTGAATTTCGCTGGTGTTGGTGCTGTAGAGCGCAATCATGATGAACTGCTTGGAGGTGCTCTTGTGCACGCTGAGATGATAGGTGTCATCCTGCTCTTCGTAGACGAGCTTGTCTTCCGACTGCGGCATACCCAGTTCATGTCGCCACACCTGATACGAGAGCAGCGTCTGCGGATGTTTCTGCACATAGTAGATCGTACGGGAGTCGTTGCCCCAGGCGAAGCTCGATGAGGCGTTACTCAGCACTTCAGGATACCAGCTGCCACTCTCCAGGTTGCGGAACCGGATGCCGTACTGGCGTCGCGACAGGAAATCTTCGGCCAGCGCCATGACCCGGTTATCGGGGCTGATGTGCAGCGCGCCCATCGTGTAAAAATCGCTGTGCGAGGCGCGCTGGTTGGCATCCAGCAGCAGACTCCACTCGCCAGACTCCTCGCTTGCTGCCGGTTGCCGGTAATAGGCCGGATATTCGTTACCGCTCTGATAGCGGCTCTGATAGCGGTAACCGTTTTTCACATAGGGCACAGAGTGATCTTCCGGCGGCAGCCGATCGATAATCTCTTTTAATACCCGGTCCTGCAGCGGCTGCTGCGATGACATGATTTTTTTGCCGTAATTGTTTTCGGCACGCAGGTAATCAAGGACTTCGCTGTTTTCACGTTTGTCGTCGCGCAGCCAGTAATAATCGTCAACGCGCGTCTCGCCGTGCAGCGTCATCTCATAGGGAATTTTTTTTGCGATGGGTGCTTTCATCCATCCGTCTCCATCAACGTAATGATCTGTAAGCGTAACACTTCGGCAGCCGGAAGCCAGGTATGACGAGAGAAGCTGCCGCTGGCCAATCACTTCGTGTGACCAGCCAGCGGACTTCAGCCAGGATTAACCGGCAGGCAGACGGGATTTTTCAGCCTCAAGATCCTGCTGGATGCCGTCACGGACATCCTGAGGAATTTTCAGCGCGTCGCCCAGCGCGGAGAGATAGCTGCGTTCCATAAAGTGATCGACGTCGATAGCAGTACAGCTCAGGAAGTAAAGCTCCAGCGCCTCTTCCTCATTTTTCACATCGGCGGCCAGCCACTGCGGGTCCAGCGGACGGTTCATCGCTTTCTGAATCAGCTGTTCTGCTTCCTCGCCGTAACCGGACTGATAAATATTCTGCTCAATGGCTGCCCGCTCCTGATCGTCGATGTGCCCGTCACTTTTAGCGGCAAACACCAGCGCCGTGACCAGACGTTCAGCGCGCTGGTCTATGGGCGTCTGAGCCACGCCAAAGTCAGGTTCATTCTGGTGCGCTTCGCTGACCCGCTGCTTATATTTGTTCCACAGCACCGCACCAGCGGCCGCGCCACCACCAATAATCAGCGCTTTGCCGCCATATCTGGTCAGCAGTTTGCGTGAAGACTTACTGGAGACCAGCATGGCGGCCAGACCGCCCAGCGCACCCGGTGCCAGCATGTCACTTAAGCCGCCGCCCGATTTGCCTTCACCGCCCTTCTTTGCCAATACCGACTGAATCTGTTGCAACCAGTTATTCATCATTCACTCCTTTCAGGATGTCAGCCCGCTATCCTGACCAAAAGCTTGTCAGGAAACGTCAGAGCGGGAAAAGTACGGCAAAAAGCAGTGTCAGATGGACGAAAGATGAGAACGCAAACGTTTTCGTTTATACTCGCGCGCGAATTTTGACTGCTTAGGTGAATGTATGACGACTCTCGGAACAGCGCTGCGTCCGGCGGCGACGCGTGTGATGCTATTGGGTTCAGGTGAACTGGGTAAAGAGGTGGCGCTGGAGTGTCAGCGTCTGGGTGTGGAAGTGATTGCGGTGGATCGTTACGCCGATGCCCCGGCGATGCATGTCGCCCATCGCAGCCATGTGATCAATATGCTGGATGGAGCAGCGCTGGCTGCGCTGATTGCCGAAGAGAAGCCTGACTTTGTGGTGCCGGAAATTGAAGCCATCGCCACGGATACGCTGGTTGAGCTGGAGCAGCAGGGCCAGCGCGTGGTTCCGACCGCCCGTGCCGCAAAGCTGACCATGAACCGCGAAGGCATTCGCCGCCTGGCGGCTGAAGAGTTGTCACTGCCCACTTCACGCTATCGCTTTGCCGACAGCAAAGCGCGTTTCGATGAAGCCGCGACCGAAATCGGCTTCCCGTGCATTGTAAAGCCGGTGATGAGTTCATCCGGCAAAGGCCAGAGCTTTATCCGCGACGCCAGCCAGCTGGAGAAAGCCTGGGATTATGCCCAACAGGGTGGCCGCGCCGGTGCCGGTCGCGTCATCGTCGAAGGCGTTGTTAACTTCGATTTTGAGATCACCCTGCTGACCATCAGCGCCGTCGATGGCATTCACTTCTGTGCGCCGATTGGTCACCGACAGGAGGATGGCGACTATCGTGAATCCTGGCAGCCGCAGCAGATGAGTGACCTGGCGCTGCAGCGGGCGCAGGATGTTGCCGCGCAGGTGGTGAACGCGCTGGGCGGTTATGGCCTGTTTGGCGTTGAGCTGTTTGTCTGCGGTGATGAGGTGGTATTCAGTGAAGTGTCGCCACGTCCCCACGACACCGGGATGGTGACGCTGATTTCACAGGATCTGTCAGAGTTTGCGCTGCACGTGCGGGCGTTCCTGGGTCTGCCGATTGGCGGGATTCGTCAGTATGGTCCATCGGCATCTGCCGTTATCCTGCCGCAACTGACCAGCCAGAATGTGCAGTTTGTGAATGTCGAAGCCGCACTGGGGGCCGGTCTGCAACTTCGGCTGTTCGGCAAGCCGGAGATCAGCGGGCAGCGTCGTCTGGGCGTCGCGCTGGCCAGCGGTGACAGCACCACGCAGGCGATTGCGCGTGCAGTTGCCAGCGCAGCGGCGGTTACGGTTCAGGGGTAAAGGTGTGCGGTGAGCAGACGCTCACCGCCATTACTTACTTCGCGCCTTCGACAGCTTCGCGAGCCAGGCGGGTGATGCGATCCCAGTCGCCCGCTTCCAGCGCATCGTTAGTCACCAGCCAGGAGCCGCCGATGCACAGCACGCTTTTCAGCGCCAGATAGTCACGGTAGTTGGCCGGAGAGATGCCGCCGGTCGGACAGAAACGCACCTGCGGGAAAGGTCCGCCAATCGCCTGCAGCGCTTTCACGCCGCCATTTGCTTCTGCCGGGAAAAATTTAAATTCGCGCAGACCATAGTCCATACCGGTCATCAACTCAGAAACCGTGCTGATTCCCGGAATCAACGGAACCGGCCCTTCAACCGCCGCTTTCAGCAGCGATTCCGTGACGCCAGGGCTGATAACAAACTGTGCACCGGCATCGGTCACTTCCTGTAACTGCTGCGGATTAATCACTGTGCCCGCACCGACAATCGCATCCGGCACTTCTTTGATCATCGCACGCAGTGCATCCATCGCTACGGGCGTGCGCAGCGTGACTTCCAGCACTCTGACACCGCCTGCCACCAGCGCTTTCGCCATCGGCACAGCATGTTCCAGTTTATTCACTACGATGACCGGCACGACAGGTCCGGTGGTCAGAATCTGTTCAGCACTCGTTTTCCAGTTTTTCATCAGTTCCCCTTGCTTGATAACACCGGGATTGTTGCCCGGTCATGGAGCATCGGCTCCTGCCCTGTAAATTGCGTCACTACCATACATGATTCGCTTCCTGAGCGTCTATCCTCCTGCGCCCATTTTGAAACGGCAGTTCAGTTTTATTCGTATCCGCTGGCCCGGTTTAAAGGCGAAAAAAAAGCCCGCGTGGCGGGCTTCATCATCACTTCAGTTATTCAAACTCGTTCCACGAGCGACCATCGCGGGTGATCATCGCCACCGAGGCCACCGGGCCCCAGGTGCCAGCCTGATACGGCTTGGAAGAGTCACCATCTGCCGCCCATGCGTTGATAATCGAATCAACATAGGTCCATGCGGCTTCAACTTCATCGCGACGCACAAACAGCGCCTGGATACCGCGCATGCTCTCCAGCAGCAGACGCTCATAAGCATCGGCAAGGTGCGACTGGTTGAACGTCTCGGAGTAGCTCAGATCCAGTTTGGTGGTCTGCAGCTTGTGCTTGTGATCGAGGCCTGGCACTTTATTCAGGATCTCGATATCCACGCCCTCGTCCGGCTGCAGACGAATGGTCAGCTTGTTCTGCGGCAGCTCTGAGTAGGAATCTTTGAACAGGTTCATCTCGGGGTTTTTAAAATAGACCACCACTTCGGAACATTTGGTCGGTAAACGCTTACCGGTACGCAGGTAGAACGGCACGCCTGCCCAGCGCCAGTTGTCGATATCGACACGAATCGCGACGAAAGTCTCCGTAGCGCTCGTTTTATTGGCCCCCTCTTCTTCCAGGTAGCCTGGCACTTTTTTACCCTGTACAAAGCCCGCAGTGTACTGACCGCGTACGGTTTTCTCACGCACGTTGGTCTGGTCGATGCGGCGCAGCGAGCGCAGCACTTTAACTTTTTCGTCACGGATGCTGTCGGCACTGAGATCGGACGGCGGCGACATGGCGATCATGGTCAGAATCTGCAACAGGTGGTTCTGAATCATGTCACGCATCTGACCCGCTTTATCGAAGTAACCCCAGCGGCCTTCGATACCCACCTCTTCGGCCACCGTGATCTGCACGTGGTCGATAGTGCGGTTATCCCAGTTATTCACGAAGATAGAGTTCGCAAAGCGCAGCGCCAGCAGGTTAAGCACGGTCTCTTTGCCGAGATAGTGGTCGATACGGAACACCTGGCTCTCATCGAAGTATTCACCAACGCTGTCGTTGATCTCCTGTGAGGTTTCCAGTGAGGTACCGAGCGGCTTCTCCATCACCACGCGCGCCGGTTTCGCATTAAGCTTCGCGGTGCCCAGTCCCTGACAGATGGCGCCAAAGGTGCTCGGCGGCATCGCAAAGTAGTTAATGGTGGTGCGGTTTTTCTGGTCCAGCATCTTGCCCAGTTTCGGGAAGTGCGTGGTGTCATTAACATCGAGGTTGCAGAAGTCGAGACGATTGCTGAGTTTGTCCCACAGCGCTTCGTCAATCTTCTCCTTCATGAAGGTTTCCAGCGCTTCACGTACCACTTTGGTGTATTCCGCTTTGTCCCACTCGGCACGGCCGACACCAATAATGCGGGTTTCCTCGTGGATCTGCCCCGCTTTCTCTAACTGGTACAGTGAAGGCAACAGTTTACGGCGTGCAAGATCGCCTTTGGCACCGAAAATCACCAGATCGCATGCCTGGGCTGTTTGTGTTACCGCCATTTTCCTCTCCTCGTTGCAGGATAGTCCGGTGGTGATGCATCCTCTGCCACCGGGTCCAGGTTATTATTTTCTTTCAGCACAATGTACTTTTTTCCCCGCGCCAGGTAAACCGACTCGCCGGGTCAACCGCATTAACTCTGTACCGGATGCGCTGCACGCGTGTGATGACACGTGCGGATTGCCGGTTTTTTCTGTGTCTGCTGGTGTCAGGAAATCTGGCACCGGTCAAAGTATCCCAAAAAAAAGCGCCATCGGCTTGTCCGCCGTTGCGCCTGTCGGCCGCTGACGCGATATAGTCTCTGTTAATCGGCGCTGACGACAGTGATAATTGAAATTGATAAAAGCGATAATGGTCATCGGCTTATGAATATGCTGGAAAAAATTGAGGCGCAGTTCGCTGCGCTGAGCAAAGCGGAACAGAAAGTCGCCCGGCAGATTCTGGCTGCCCCCCAGGCGGCGATGCACTCCAGCATTGCGACGCTGGCAGGCGTTGCCGGCGTGAGTGAACCCACCGTAAACCGCTTCTGCCATCGCCTGGGCGCACGCGGCTTTCCCGACTTTAAACTGCAGCTGGCGCAGAGCCTGGTGAAAAGCAGCAGCTGGGTCAGCCGGGGTGTGGAGGATAACGACAGTGTGGAGGACTACAGCCACAAGATCTTCGACTCGGCGCTGGCTGGACTGCAGCGGGTGCGCGACCAGTTGAACAGCACGCAGCTGCAACAGGCCGTCACCCTGCTTGCGCAGGCCGATAAACTCGCCTTTTTCGGGCTGGGGGCATCCGCGGTCGTGGCGCATGACGCCTTTACCAAATTTCTGCGCTTTAATCTGCCGGTCATCTGGTCGGACGATATTGTGATCCAGCGCATGAGTTGCATAAATAGTCGAGCCGGTGACGTTATTGTTCTCATTTCACATACTGGGCGCACAAAAAATATGGTAGAACTGGCTCGCCTGGCCCGTGTAAACGGTTCCACCGTTATTGCCATCACCTCTCCCGATTCACCCCTTGCCCATGAAGCAGCGATAGCTTTAGTGCTTGATGTACCGGAAGATACGGATGTCTATTTGCCGATGGTGTCGCGCCTGGCGCAGTTAACCGTGATCGATGTGCTGGCGACCGGTTTTACCCTGGAACGGGGTGCCCCCTTCCGGGAAAACCTGAAACGCGTGAAAGAGGCGTTGAAAGCGTCGCGTTATGAAAAGAACACCCTTCGGGAAGAGAGTGATCAGCAAAAAAATTAACATCACATTTACAATGTGAGTCGTATCACAACCCGTCGATCATATAGAATAGATAACCATGCTGTGTCCACAGACCCGGACACGCTTAAATGTTTACGGAGTCCCCGATGTCAAGACGTCTCAGAAGAACCAAAATCGTAACAACCCTCGGCCCGGCCACCGATCGTGATAATAACCTCGAAAAAATCATCGCTGCCGGTGCGAACGTTGTACGACTCAACTTCTCTCACGGCACGCCAGAAGACCATCAGCTACGTGCCGACAAAGTGCGTGAAATTGCCGCAAAACTGGGCCGCCACGTGGCTATTCTCGGTGACCTTCAGGGTCCAAAAATCCGTGTTTCGACCTTCAAAGAAGGTAAAGTTTTCCTGAATATCGGCGACCGTTTTCTGCTGGATGCCAGCCTGGGTAAAGGCGAAGGCGATAAAGAGCGTGTGGGTATTGACTACAAAGGTCTGCCTGAAGATGTGGTGCCGGGCGATATCCTGCTGCTGGATGATGGCCGCGTGCAGCTGAAGGTGCTGGAAGTTCAGGACACGAAAGTCTTCACCGAAGTCACCGTGGGCGGCCCGCTGTCGAACAACAAAGGTATTAACAAGCTGGGCGGCGGCCTGTCAGCTGAAGCGCTGACCGAAAAAGACAAGGCAGACATTATCACCGCCGCTAAAATCCGCGTCGATTATCTGGCCGTCTCCTTCCCACGCTGTGGCGAAGATATGAACCTGGCGCGTCGTCTGGCGCGTGAAGCGGGTTGTGACGCTAAGCTGGTCGCTAAAGTGGAACGTGCCGAAGCGGTTGCCAGCCAGGAAGCGATGGATGACATCATTCTGGCATCAGACGTGGTGATGGTTGCGCGTGGCGACCTGGGCGTTGAGATTGGCGATCCGGAACTGGTCGGCATTCAGAAAGCATTAATTCGTCGTGCCCGTCAGCTAAACCGCACCATCATTACCGCGACGCAGATGATGGAGTCGATGATTACTAACCCGATGCCAACCCGCGCAGAAGTCATGGACGTGGCTAACGCCGTGCTGGATGGCACCGATGCCGTGATGCTCTCTGCAGAAACCGCAGCGGGTCAGTATCCGGCAGAAACCGTCTCAGCGATGGCGAAGGTCTGCCTGGGCGCAGAGAAGATCCCAAGTGTCAACGTCTCCAAGCACCGTCTGGATGTGCAGTTCGACAACGTTGAAGAAGCGATCGCCATGTCGTCCATGTACGCCGCAAACCATTTGCAGGGCGTTACTGCGATCATCACCATGACCGAGTCGGGCCGTACTCCGCTGATGACCTCACGTATCACGTCGGGCCTGCCGATCTTTGCGATGTCCCGCCATGAACGCACGCTGAATCTCACTGCACTCTATCGCGGTGTGACGCCAGTGTTCTTCGACAGCAACAACGATGGTGTCGCGGCCGCACACGACGCGGTTAACCTGCTGCGCGATAAAGGTTTCCTGGTTTCAGGCGATCTGGTTATCGTGACCCAGGGTGATGTGATGGGCGCCACCGGCACCACTAACACGACCCGCGTGCTGCGCGTGGATTAATTGCGCCCGCGTTTACATTGTCGGTGTAGAATCAACGACGCGACTGCCTGGCAGTCGCGTTTTTCTTTTCTGACAAGGAGGCAAGATGCCCCGTTTCCAGCCCATCAGCCAGCTTACCGGCCGAATTTTACTTTTTCCTCTGGCGTTAGTGCTATTCGAGTTTGCTACCTATATCGCCCACGACATGATCCAGCCCGGCATGCTGATCGTCACCAGCGAGTTCTCCGTTGGCCCGGAATGGGTTTCTACGTCGCTGACCGCTTACCTGATTGGTGGCGTGGTGCTGCAATGGCTGCTGGGTCCACTCTCTGATAAGTTTGGCCGGCGACCGGTGATGCTCTCCGGCATCCTGTTTTTTGCCGTCGCCTGCATACTGACCAACTGGGTCAGTTCGATTGAAGAGTTTGTTGGCCTGCGTTTTATTCAGGGTATCAGCCTCTGCTTTATTGGTGCGGTTGGCTATGCCGCCATTCAGGAAGCCTTTGATGAGGCGCTGGCGGTGCGCATGATGGCGCTGATGGCCAACGTGGCGCTGCTGGCTCCGCTGGCAGGTCCGCTTGCCGGTGCAGCCTGGCTCACTGTGGGTAGCTGGCGCAGTATGTTCTGGCTGTTTGCCGCCTGCAGCCTCGTTGCGTTTGTGGTGCTGTGGCGTGTGATGCCCGAAACCGCAGGCGACCGCAGCCACTCCATCGCCCTGCCGAATCTGGCGCGCAACTATGCCCGACTGATGAAAGACCGGCTGGTGATGTTCGGGTCTTTTGCTATCGGACTGGTGTTTATCCCGATCCTCACCTGGGTTGCCCTGTCACCGGTGATCCTGATGCATGACGAAGGTCTGTCTCGCATGCAGTATGCCCTGCTGCAGCTGCCGGTGTTTCTGGCGATGATCGCCGGTAACCTGACGCTGAGTAAGCTGGCCGGACGGGTGCCGATTGAACAGCCGGTGAAGTTCGCCGCCTGGCCGATTCTGATTGGCCTGAGTCTGGCGCTGGTGGCAAGCCTGCTGAACAGCCACGGTTATCTGCTCATCACGGCTGGCCTGAGCTTCTACGCCTTTGGCGCAGGGATGGTGAATGCCGGACTCTATCGCCTGACGCTCTACGCCAGCGATGAAGGCAAAGGCAGCGTGGCGGCCATGCTGGGGATGATCAGTATTCTGACGCTGGCGGTGGGGATTGAGCTGGCGAAAAGTGGCTACTTCAGCGGCGGCACGTTGTGGTTCTGTCTGATTAACTTTATCAGCGGCGTGCTGTGGTTTGGTCTCGTGACCCTGTTTATGCGCGAACGTAAACGTCGCAGCAGGCTGGAGGCGTTATAACAGAGCTGCGTAATCGTCTGGGCTGAGCATGCCACGGATGGCGATTGCGTCTTTGCGCAGGGGGTATGCTTCCTGAGCCAGCTCTTTTATTCACTCATAAAAGGCTGCGAAAGCGGCCTTTTTATTATCACTTAATCGCTGGATCTGGGTGAATCTGAAAGCGGCAAATAAACTTAAAGCGCAGGGAACACGGGCAGAGGAGGAAAGCGTCCCGCGCCACGGATGGCGCGGGCCGAGCGGCCAGGGATGGCTTAAGCGCCTTTCCGATCTGACCGTGTTCCCTAAGCATTTTCGAACTTACCGCTAACCAAACCCGACGTACCAAAAAGGCCGCTTTCGCGGCCTTTCTGCTATTTGCGCGGATAAAGCTCTTTGCGCGAATAGGGTTCGATGTCACCCTCTTTGCGGGTCTTCAGCAGCTTGAGGATCCACGTGTACTGCTCGGGATGCGGGCGGACAAATATTTCCACCTCTTCATTCATCCGGCGAGCCAGCTGGTGATCGTCGGCCTCCAGCAGATCGTCCATCGGCGGACGCACATAAATCTCAAGCTTATGCGTTTCACTGTTATAAACCGGGAACAGCGGCACCACGCGGGCACGACACACCTTCATCAGCCGGCCTACCGCAGGCAATGTCGCCTTATAGGTAGCGAAGAAATCGACAAATTCGCTGTGCTCGGCACCGTGATCCTGATCGGGCAGATAGTAGCCCCAGTAACCCTGACGTACTGAACTGATAAACGGCTTAATCCCATCGTTGCGGGCATGCATCCGGCCGCCATAGCGACGACGGGCCGTGTTCCAGGCGTAGTCCAGCAGCGGGTCGCTCTGATTGTGGAACATGGCCGCCATCTTCTGACCTTCTGACGCCAGCAGCATGGCGGGAATATCCACCGCCCAGCCGTGTGGCACCAGGAAAATCACGTTCTGCTGCTCTGCTTTCATCTGGTCGATGATTTCACGACCATGCCACTCAACGCGCTGCCGGATGCGAGCAGGATCGCGCAGCACCAGCTCGGTCATCATTGTCATCGCCTGCGGCGCTGTCGCAAACATCTCATCGACCAGCGTGGCACGCTGCTCTTCACTGAATTCCGGCAGGCAATAATAGAGATTAATCAGCGCGCGGCGACGTGCGCCCTTTGCCAGCTTACCGGCAAACCGGCCTAACCGGCCCAGCAGCGGATCGCGCACTTTCGGCGGTAAATACGCCAGCCCCGCCAGCGCACCTATTGCCAGCCAGCTGCCCCAGTACTTAGGTTTGAGAAAAGAACGTTCAAAAACGGGAATAAATTCAATGTTATTTTTTTTACGGGTTTCCATGCACTCGCCTCAAGCAATGACCGGCTTATGATAGTGACGACCTGAAAATTTGCAATCATCCTGCGCCAGATAGCAAAAAACCGACGGAGAAGCCGTCGGTTTTTGCGCGATTTGACGAAATTCGCTTACTTCAGACCCAGCTGAGGCAGCCAGGATTTAACCTGTGCCATGTAGTCGCTGCGATCTTTGCCGGTCAGACCTTCCATGCGCGGCAGCTTCGCCGTTAATGGGTTAACCGCCTGGTTATTGATCCAGATTTCGAAATGCAGATGCGGTCCGGTGGAGCGCCCGGTGTTGCCGGACAGTCCAATACGGTCGCCACGTTTCACTTTCTGACCTGGCTTCACCAGCACTTTCTTCATGTGCATATAGCGTGTCATATACTGACGGCCATGACGGATAGCGACGTAGTTACCGGCGGCACCGCCGTTTTTCGCTACCACGATCTCACCATCACCCACTGCGAGCACCGGCGTACCGATTGGCAGCGCAAAGTCGACGCCTTTGTGCGGCGCAATGCGGCCCGTTACCGGGTTAAGACGACGCGGATTAAAGTTGGAAGAGACACGATACTGCTTAACCGTCGGGAAGCGCATAAAGCCGCGTGCCAGACCGGAGCCGCTGCGATCGTAGAACTTGCCATCTTCCGCGCGGAATGCGTAATAATCTTTACCGCCGCTGCGCAGGCGCACGCCCAGCAACTGACTCTGTGCACTCTTGCCATCCAGCATTTCACGTGACATCAGCACGCTGAACTGGTCGCCAGCACGCAGCTTACGGAAGTCCATCTGCCACTGCATCGCTTTAATCACGGCGCTGGCTTCAGCCCCGCTCAACCCCGCCCGCATGGCGCTGGCGGCGAAACTGCCGCGCACTTCGCCCTGCATCACGCTGTTGCGCCATTCGCCCTTCTGCATCTCCGCATCCATCTTAAAGCCACCGGCTGGGGTGCGCTCATAGGTGCGGGTTTCACGACGGGAAATTTCCCAGCTCAGGGTTTTCAGGCCACCATCATCATCCAGCGTCCAGCTCAGCTGCTGACCGACCTGCAGATTACGCAGATCGCGATCGCTCACCACCAGCGCATTGATATCACTGATGTCGATGCCATACTGATTCAGGGCACTGCTCAGGGTATCGCCGGATGAAACAGTGTAGTCATGCACCCCTGCCCTTTCGGGCACGTCGGTGTCGACATCATCCGCAGGCAGCTCTTCGTCCGGTTCCGGTGTGCTCTGATCGATCGGCTCACTGGCTTCCGGCAACAGCGTGCGGAGCGTGTTCTTATCCAGTTCAATGTTTTTAACGATGGGGGTCACATCATCCGTCGGATGATAAACGTAAGGCCGCCAGACAGCGACGGCCAGAGTGACTACAGTTAACGATCCCAGCATTACGCGGTGGGGGCGCGGCAAATTATTAAATGCGAGGGCGACAGAGCGGGCTATCTGCTGCACTTTTACCTATTCCTCATGCTCCATTCAGGCAGCTTTCATACTGGCTCGACAGTTGTGAGAGGAATTTCACATAGCTGTCTTTGGCTAAGCTGATGTCCGTGCCCAGGGGATCAAGCGTGCCTTTACGCACCTGTGTTCCGCGGGAGACAGCATCGATGACTGCTGGCCTGAATTGTGGCTCAGCAAAGACGCAGACCGCCTTTTGCTCAACCAACTGTGTTCGTATCTGGTGTAAACGCTGAGCGCCCGGTTGAATTTCAGGATTGACGGTAAAATGCCCGGCGGGCGAGAGACCGTAGTGCTTTTCAAAGTACGTGTAAGCGTCGTGAAAAACGAAATATCCTTTATTTCTGACCGGAGCAAGTTGTGCGCTGACGCGTTTGTCCGTGTCCGCCAAAGCTACCTCAAACTGCTGGAGGTTGGCGTCAAGTTTGGCCTTATCTTGCGGCATAAGTTCCAATAATTTTCCATGGATTGCAACCGCGGTTTTGCGCGCAATCTCTGGCGACAACCACAGGTGCATATTAAACTCGCCGTGATGGTGATGATGCGCTTCAGCATCCTGATCTTCGGATTTTTCCACTGCGTGTTCATCTTCATCTTCACCACCGCTAATCAATAACGGTTTTACCCCGTCGATGTTCACCATCGCGAGGTTTTTTTGAGCCGGAAGTTCAGCCGCAGACTTCGCCATAAAGGCTTCCATTTCTGGCCCGACCCAGACAACTAAGTCCGCGTTTTTTAAGCGTTTTGCATCAGATGGCCGCAGGGCGTAATCATGTTCGGACGCGCCGTCCGGCAGCAGCACCTCAACCGGTGTAACGCCATCGGCAATGGCAGCAGCAATAAAACCTACCGGTTTGAGTGAAGCCACGACATTCGCCTGGGCAGGAAGGGTTAACAAAGCTGAAACAGATAAAGCAGTCAGGGCGAAAATTGTGCCCTTTTTATTATGTAACATATTACGTCATTCCATCGTGACCATGAGGTGGAATGTGATATTATAACATTCGAAATTCTGTGCAACCTGTAAATACTATGACCTCACTTGTCACACTCGATAACGTTTCGATAAAGTTTAACCAGCGCAATGTGTTATCAGGCGTCAGCCTGGCGTTGCAGCCTGGTCGCATCCTCACCCTGCTGGGTCCCAACGGTGCCGGAAAATCAACGCTGGTGCGTGTGGTGCTCGGCCTGCTCGCCCCTACAACCGGTTCAGTTCAGCGTGATCCTGCTCTGCGTATCGGCTACGTGCCGCAGAAGCTGCACATCGATCCCACCCTGCCGGTCACGGTTGAGCGCTTTATGCGTCTGACCCGTGGCAGCAAACACGCGGAGATTATGCCAGCACTGAAACGTGTGCAGGCGGGCCATCTGCTCAACTCCCCGCTGCAAAAGCTCTCCGGCGGTGAAACTCAACGTGTGTTGCTGGCACGCGCCCTGCTGAATCAGCCTCAGTTGCTGGTGCTGGATGAACCAACGCAGGGAGTGGATGTGAACGGTCAGGTTGCGCTGTATGACCTGATCAATCAGTTACGCGTGGAACTGAACTGCGGCGTACTGATGGTTTCCCACGATCTGCATCTGGTGATGGCGAAAACCGACGAAGTGTTGTGCCTCAATCACCATATCTGCTGTTCCGGCACGCCGGAAGCCGTCTCGCAGCATCCCGAATTTATCGCGATGTTTGGCCCGCGTGGCGCGCAGGAGCTGGCGATCTACCGTCATCATCATAATCATCGTCACGACCTTCAGGGACGTATCGTTTTACGCAAAGGACAGGGTTCATCATGATTGAGTTGTTATTACCGGGCTGGATAGGCGGTGTGATGTTAGCGCTGGCTGCCGGTCCGCTGGGTTCGTTCGTCGTCTGGCGCAAGATGTCCTACTTTGGCGATACCCTGGCGCACGCGTCTCTGCTCGGCGTAGCCTTTGGCCTGCTGCTGAACGTGAACCCCTACTACGCGGTGATTCTGGTGACGGTCTGCCTGGCACTGGGGCTGGTCTGGCTGGAGCGACGTCCGCATCTGGCTATCGATACCCTGCTGGGCATTATGGCGCACAGCGCGCTGTCGCTGGGCCTGGTCGTCGTCAGCCTGATGAAGAACGTGCGCGTTGATTTAATGGCGTATCTGTTTGGCGACCTGCTGGCCGTAACGCCTGATGACCTCTGGATGATGGGTGGCGGCGTGATAATTGTGCTGCTGGTGATGGCGTGGCAGTGGCGTTCGCTGCTGTCGATGACCATCAGCCCGGAACTGGCGCAGGTGGATGGCGTGAATATCCAGCGAACCCGGCTGATTCTGATGCTGGTTACGGCGCTGACGATTGGCGTGGCGATGAAGTTTGTGGGTGCGCTGATTATCACTTCACTGCTGATTATTCCGGCTGCCACCGCACGTCGTTTTGTGCGTTCGCCGGAAGGCATGGCGGCCGTCGCGGTGGTCATCGGCGTGGTTGCCGTCACCGGCGGTCTCACCTTCTCTGCGTTTTACGACACGCCTGCCGGTCCGTCCGTGGTGCTCTGCGCCGCCATCCTGTTTATCTTCAGCATGGTGCGCAAACCGGCCATGTAGTCACTCTTCGCGCGTAATGCCGAAGTGACGATAAGCATGCTGCGTGGCCAGACGGCCACGCGGTGTGCGCTGAATAAAACCCTGCTGAATCAGGAAGGGTTCAATCACATCTTCGATGGTCTCACGCTCTTCACCAATCGCAGCAGCCAGGTTATCCAGCCCCACCGGCCCACCCATAAACTTGTCGATAATCGCCAGAAGCAGTTTACGGTCCATATAATCGAACCCTTCACTGTCGACGTTAAGCATATCCAGCGCGCTGCAGGAGACTTCTCCGCTCATATCACCATTAGCCCGCACCTCTGCGAAGTCACGCACGCGGCGCAGCAGGCGGTTGGCGATACGCGGTGTGCCGCGTGCGCGACGGGCAATCTCTAACGCCCCTTCGTCACTCAGCGCCAGGCCCAGACAGGCGGCACTGCGTCCTACGATGTGCTGCAGATCTTTAACCTGATAGAACTCCAGACGCTGCACAATGCCAAAGCGATCGCGCAACGGCGAGGTCAGCGAGCCTGCACGGGTGGTGGCACCAATCAGGGTAAACGGCGGCAGATCGAGCTTAATCGAACGCGCCGCCGGGCCTTCACCGATCATGATATCCAGCTGATAGTCTTCCATTGCCGGATAGAGCACCTCTTCCACCACCGGTGACAGGCGATGGATCTCATCGATAAACAGCACGTCATGCGGTTCAAGGTTAGTCAGCATCGCCGCCAGATCGCCTGCCTTCTCCAGCACCGGACCCGAGGTGGTACGCAGGTTCACGCCCATCTCGTTGGCCACGATGTTCGCCAGCGTGGTTTTCCCCAGACCTGGCGGACCGAAGATCAGCAGATGATCCAGCGCATCACCACGCAGCTGTGCGGCTTTGATGAAAATCTCCATCTGCTCACGCACCTGTGGCTGGCCGACATACTCGGTGAGCATCTTCGGGCGAATGGCGCGGTCGATTATCTCTTCTTCGTTAATGCTGGCAGCGGAGACCAGGCGGTCGGCTTCTATCATGACTTACCTCAAATGGCGGCGCGGAGCGCTTCGCGGATCAGGGTTTCACAATCCGCATCCGGTCGGCCGACTTTACTGATCATACGGCTCGCTTCCTGCGGTTTATAACCCAGTGATACCAGCGCTGCAACCGCTTCGGATTCCGCATCGTTGGTTTCCGGCTCGGCGCTCGGTGTGGTCAGCGTAAAGGCCGAATCGCCGCCAAACAGGTCGCCATGCATCCCTTTGAAGCGGTCCTTCATCTCAACAACCAGACGCTCAGCGGTCTTTTTACCCACGCCAGGCAGTTTTACCAGTGACGCGATCTCTTCTTTTTCTACCGCAGTCACAAACTGCTGCGCCGACATGCCGGAGAGGATCGCCAGTGCCAGCTTGGGGCCGACGCCATTCACTTTAATCAGTTCGCGAAACAGCGCGCGCTCCTGCTTGCTGTTAAAACCAAACAGCAGCTGAGCGTCTTCACGCACGACAAAGTGGGTAAAAATCACCGCTTCGTGCTGAAGTTCAGGCAATTCATAAAAACAGGTCATGGGCATGTAAATTTCATAGCCGACGCCGTGTGCCTCAAGCAGCACCAGTGGCGGCTGCTTTTCCAGAATGTTGCCCCGTAAACGACCTATCACCTGAATGCTTCCTTAACTAACGAATGTGGCGGATTTTATAACATAAAAAAGGCTGGATGAATATCCAGCCTGAGCGTCTGTTCTGTGCGATGCCCTAACCTGAGCGCAACCGTCCGCGCGTCAGCACCAGCTTGCTGTCACTCATGCGCGCGGCGTTCTGCGCCACGTGACAGTGAGTAATGGCTATCGCCAGCGCATCGGCGGCGTCCGCCTGCGGGTTTGCCGGCAGTTTCAGCAGAGTTCGCACCATATGCTGCACCTGACTTTTCTCGGCGCTGCCGATGCCCACCACCGTCTGTTTCACCTGACGGGCGGCATACTCAAACACCGGCAGATCGTGGTTTACCGCAGCAACGATCGCAGCACCCCGCGCCTGGCCGAGCTTCAGCGCGGAGTCAGCATTCTTCGCCATAAACACCTGCTCGATAGCGAAGAAATCAGGTGAAAACTGCGTGATGATTTCGCACACGCCCGCATAAATCAGCTTCAGGCGGGCGGGCAATTCAGTGGTATTGGTGCGGATACAGCCGCTGCCCAGATAGGTGAGCTGGCGGCCGGTCTGACGAATAACACCATAACCGGTGATGCGTGAGCCGGGATCGATACCCAGGATAATCGACATTACGCCTCTCCGGTTAACGCTGTGACGGTAAACGCCATTACAGCGTTTCCGCCACCTCGTCGGAGATCTCACCGTTGTGATAGACCTCCTGCACATCATCGCAATCTTCCAGCATGTCGATCAGACGCAGCAGTTTTGGTGCGGTTTCCGCATCCATTTCCGCTTTGGTGGTCGGGATCATTGCCACTTCTGCGGTATCCGCTTTCAGGCCAGCGGCTTCCAGTGCATCACGCACGGTGCCCATCTCTTCCCATGCAGTAAAGACATCAATCGCGCCGTCATCATAGGTGACGATGTCTTCGCCGCCCGCTTCCAGTGCGGCTTCCATCACTGCGTCTTCATCCTGACCTGGCGCGAAGGAGATGACGCCTTTTTTGTTGAACAGATAAGCCACGGAGCCGTCGGTGCCAAGGTTGCCGCCGGTCTTGGTGAAGGCGTGACGCACTTCGCCCACGGTACGGTTACGGTTATCACTCAGGCATTCAATCATGATGGCTGAGCCGCCTGGACCGTAACCTTCATAGATGATGGTTTCCATGTTGGCGTTGTCATCGCCGCCCACACCGCGCGCGATAGCGCGATCCATGGTGTCACGGGTCATGTTGTTCGCCAGCGCTTTATCCATCGCTGCACGCAGACGCGGGTTAGAACCCGGATCGCCGCCGCCCAGCTTGGCCGCTGTCACCAGTTCACGAATGATTTTGGTGAAGATTTTGCCGCGCTTGGCATCCTGCGCCGCCTTACGGTGTTTGGTGTTTGCCCACTTACTGTGTCCTGCCATGTTAACTTTTCTCCGATCTTTTACAGGGTGCAGGCTCTCCTGGCTGCGAGCTTATTTACCGTCGGTGCTCAGCCAGGCGAGTCACAACCGGACTGCCCTGAGAGGCGAGCGTTGCGTATCGTCCTCACGTAGCGGTGTACGCAGGCGACGTCGCGCTGACGGTGAACAATTTCGTGGCGAGGATGACGCCTGACTGTTCAATAGGTTGGTGTAGTCCTGTTAAAACTCACCAGATTCATAAAATTTAATCTATCCGCCGCCGGAATACCGGGCGATGGCGAGCATTCAGATAAATTCTTCAATTGCCTGGCGGTTACTCCATGATCGGGTTAATGCTGCAGCATCAGCGGGTGTCAGCCAGCGAAACGCCAGATGCTCGGTCAGCGTGATATCCCGCTCTTCCGGCAGTTGCAGGCGAAACCAGTGTTCGTGATTATGGGTGACATCCGGTGCATAGCGATGGCGAAAATGGGGAAAGATTTCAAAGTCAATCTGACGCTGACAATCCTCTATTTCCAGCCGCTCAGCCAGCACGTCAATGCCGACCTCTTCATTCACCTCACGACACGCGGTTGCCAGCGGTGACTCTCCCGCTTCCAGGCTGCCGGTCACCGACTGCCAGAATGCGGGATCGTCACGCCGCTGCAGCATCAGCACCCGGCCAGTATCGCGCGCCGAAATGACGACCAGCACTGAAACCGGGTGTTTATAGCCCATTATTTATTCTCAGGCTTTTCTTTTTTAACGACCTGGATGCCAAGCTCCAGCAGAGAAGCCGGGTTCGCTTCGCTTGGCGCTTCGGTCATCATGCAGGCTGCCGCCGTGGTTTTCGGAAACGCGATAACGTCACGAATGTTGTCGGTGCCGGTCAGCAGCATGGTCAGGCGATCCAGACCAAAAGCCAGGCCCGCATGCGGTGGTGTACCGAACTTCAGCGCATCCAGCAGGAAGCCAAACTTCTCGCGCTGCTCGTGCTCTTCAATACCCAGAATGCTGAACACGGTCTGCTGCATTTTGCCGTTGTGGATACGCACTGAACCGCCACCCACTTCATAACCGTTGATCACCATGTCGTAGGCGTTCGCCACGGCACGGGTTGGATCCGCAGCCAGCTCGTCTGCGCTCATCTCTTTCGGCGCAGTGAACGGATGGTGCATGGCGGCCAGACCGCCTTCCTCGTCCTCTTCGAACATCGGGAAGTCGATCACCCACAGCGGGGCCCAGGCTTTCTCATCGGTGATGTTCAGCTCGCGGCCCACTTTCAGGCGCAGTGCACCCAGAGCATCAGCGACCACTTTGGCGCGGTCGGCACCAAAGAAGATGATATCGCCATCCTGCGCGCCGGTGCGGCTCAGAATGCCTTCAACGATTTCTGCATTCAGGAACTTGGCAACCGGGCTCTGCACGCCTTCCAGACCGTCGGCACGGACGTTAACCTTCATCCACGCCAGCCCTTTCGCGCCGTAAATCTCCACGAACTTGCCATATTCATCAATCTGCTTACGGCTCAGCTGCGCACCGGTCGGCACGCGCAGCGCGGCAACACGGCCTTTTTCATCGTTAGCCGGGCCAGAGAAGACCTGGAACTCCACGTTTTTCAGCAGGTCGCCAACGTCCACCAGCTCCATCGGGTTACGCAGATCCGGCTTATCGGAACCGTAACGATGCATCGCTTCCGCGAAGGTCATCTGCGGGAACTCGCCGAGGTCCACGCCCTGCACGTCCTGCCACAGATTGCGGATTAGACGCTCCATGATTTCCCGCACCTGTGGCGCGGTCATAAAGGAGGTTTCGACGTCGATCTGGGTAAATTCTGGCTGGCGATCGGCACGTAAATCTTCATCGCGGAAGCATTTTACGATCTGATAGTAGCGGTCAAAGCCGGACATCATCAGCAGCTGTTTGAACAGCTGTGGTGACTGCGGCAGCGCATAGAATTTGCCTTTGTGAACCCGGCTTGGCACCAGATAGTCGCGCGCGCCTTCTGGCGTCGCCTTGGTCAGCATCGGGGTTTCGATATCCAGGAAACCTTCGTCATCCATAAAGCGACGGACAAAGCTGGTGATTTTTGCGCGGGTTTTCAGACGCGTCACCATCTCAGGGCGACGCAGATCCAGATAGCGGTATTTCAGGCGCGCTTCTTCGCTGTTGGTCTGATTCGAGTCCAGCGGCAGGGGCTCAGAGCGGTTGATAATGGTCAGCGCCTGGGCAAACACCTCAACTTCGCCAGTCGCCATGTCGCTGTTTTTGTTCTTCTCATCGCGTGCGCGCACGGTACCGGTGATCTGGATGCAGAATTCGTTACGCAGTTCAGAAGCCAGCTTAAATGCGTCCTGACGATCGGGATCAAAAAACACCTGCACGATGCCTTCACGGTCGCGCATGTCGATAAAAATCAAACTGCCCAGATCGCGACGGCGGTTTACCCAGCCGCAAAGCGTGACTTGCTGACCCACATGAGACAGATTGAGCTGTCCGCAATATTCTGTACGCATAACACTATCCTTTTAACTTCGCCGCTGCAGCTGACAGCATCCGGCCGCGTTACCTGATGCGATGCTGTCGCAAAAATGGCGGCCATTATAATGGAAAAAGCCAGACAGGATAAGCAGATCAGCGCCAAAGCGCCGATTTCCTGTGTGCATTTGCCCCTCAGCCCGACCATAGCGGATAATGCAATCTCTTAACCTGCAGCCAGGAGCGCGCGTGACACTTCGTATTGGCCTGCCCCAATGGCAGCATTCACACTGGAAACGCTGGGGTATCGAAAGCCTGGCGGACTATGCCCGCTACTTCCACTGCGTAGAGGGAAATACCACCCTCTACGCGCTGCCGAATGCGGAAACGGTGATGCGCTGGCGCGACATGACCCACGATGCATTTCGCTTCTGCTTTAAATTTCCCAATACCATCAGCCATCAGGCGGCGTTGCAGCACAGCGACGACCTGCTGACCGATTTTCTGCGCCTGATGGAACCGCTGGCCGACCGCATCGGTCAGTACTGGCTGCAGCTGCCCGCCAGCTTCTCCCCGGCACAGCTCAACGACCTGTGGCGTTTTCTGGACAGTCTGCCGCGCCGCTTTCACTACGGCGTCGAAGTGCGTCATCCGGCTTTCTTCGCCAAGGGCGAGGCGGAACGGTCACTCAATCGGGGCCTGCTTGAGCGCGGCATCAATCGTGTAATGCTCGACAGCCGTCCGGTTCACGCCTCCACCTCGCAAAGCCCGGCAGCGCTGGTCGCGCGTTCGCAGAAGCCGAAAGTGCCGCCGCATGCCCTGCGAACCGGCTCCCAGCCGATGGTGCGCTTTATCGGCAGCGACAGCGTGGACGAGAGCGTGCCGCTGTTTCAGATCTGGCGTCCCAAGCTCGTGGAATGGCAGCAACAGGGCGACGCCATGCTGTTTCTGCACACCCCCGATATGGGCCAGGTTTTTCCGCTGGTGCAGGCACTGTGGCCGCAGTTGCAGGAGATCGATCCGGCTATTGGCAATGGACCGGACTGGCCGCAACAGACGTCACTGTTTTGATTGCGTTACAGGACAGCGGGCTGCACGCCCGTTAGAATAGAACCATTATGGACAGTCGCTGGAGTGGCTATGGTTAGCGCGTTATATGTGGTGATAGGGGCATTGCTGGTAATGAAATTCACGCTGGACGTGGTGCGTTACCGCCGGTTCTACCGGGTGGCGTATGGCGATGGCGGCTATCACGACCTGAAAATGGCGATCCGCATTCATGGCAATGCCATTGAAACCATTCCGCTGGCGCTGTTTCTGCTGGTGATGATGGAGATGAACGGCGCCGATATCTGGATGGTGCATCTCACCGGCCTGCTGTTCTTTATCAGCCGCCTGCTGCATGCATGGGGATTGCGCAGCAGCGCCATGGCAGGCCGTAAATATGGCATGCTCCTGACGCTGTTTTCCCTGTGCGGCATGGTGATTTTCAACCTGATCTACATGCCGTGGGAACTGGTCCTGACGCTCCATTAAGCCAGCCTGGGTTAAGGGGTGCAGCCCGCCCCACTTTCTGCGAGAATAGCGCCCTTTCCGTCGTCTCTTCGGATTTTCGATATGTCTGACCGCGATCAACTCTTCTCAGCGCCCATTGCAAAACTGGGCGACTGGACTTTTGACGAGCGTGTAGCTGAAGTCTTTCCTGACATGATTCAGCGCTCGGTGCCGGGCTACTCCAACATCATTTCGATGATTGGCATGCTGGCAGAACGTTTTGTTACCCCGGACAGCAGGGTCTATGACCTGGGCTGCTCGCTGGGCGCGGCCACCCTCTCGGTGCGCCGCAATATTCATGTGCCAGGTTGCCAGATCATCGCGGTGGATAACTCCCCGGCGATGGTGGAGCGCTGCCGCCGACATCTTGATGCGTTTCGCGCTGACACGCCGGTCACGGTGCTGGAAGCGGATATCCGCGACATTGAGATTGAAGACGCCTCGCTGGTGGTGCTCAACTTCACGCTGCAGTTTCTGGAGCCGCCTGCACGCCTGGCGCTGCTGGAAAAGATCTGGCAGGGACTTAAACCGGGCGGCGCGCTGGTGCTGTCGGAGAAGTTCAGCTTTGAAGACGCCGAGGTCGGTGAGCTGTTATTCAACATGCATCACGACTTCAAACGCGCCAACGGCTATAGCGAACTGGAAATCAGCCAGAAACGCAGCATGCTGGAAAATGTGATGCTGACTGACAGCGTCGAAGCGCATAAAGCCCGCCTGAAACAGGCCGGTTTCTCGCACGCCGAACTCTGGTTCCAGTGCTTTAACTTTGGATCTCTGGTGGCGTTGAAATGATCGACTTTGGCCGTTTTTATCAGCAAATTGCAGTGGGCCCGCTGGCGAAGTGGCTGGAAGTATTACCGGCGCAAATCAGTGAGTGGCAGCGCGAAAACCTGCACGGTCACTTTCGTGACTGGTACAAGTCGCTGGAGTATCTGCCGCTGCTGGAGCCGCAAAAGCTCGACCTGCTGCACAGCGTCACCGCCGACCGCGATGACATCAGCGACCGCCATCGTCAGGGGATTGAGAAACTACTGCGTAACCTGATGCCGTGGCGCAAAGGGCCCTACTTCCTCTACGGCACCCACATCAACACTGAATGGCGATCTGACTGGAAGTGGGAACGCGTGCTGCCGCACATCTCCCCGCTGGCGGGCCGGACGGTGCTGGATGTGGGCTGTGGCAGCGGTTACCACATGTGGCGGATGATTGGCGCGGGCGCACATCTGGTTGTCGGCATCGATCCAATGCAGCTGTTCCTGGTGCAGTTCGAAGCAGTGCGTAAGTTGCTGAATGACGATCGCCGGGCGCATATGCTGCCGCTGGGCATTGAGCAGCTGCCCGCGTTACAGGCGTTTGATACCGTATTTTCGATGGGTGTGCTCTATCACCGTCGTTCCCCGCTGGATCACCTGTTACAGCTGAAAAATCAGCTGGTGAGCGGAGGCGAACTGGTGCTGGAAACGCTGGTGATTGAGGGCGATGTTAATCAGGTGCTGGTGCCCGGTGAGCGTTATGCGCAGATGCGCAATGTCTTCTTTATCCCGTCAGCGGAAGCGCTGAAAAGCTGGCTGGAAAAAAGCGGCTTTGTGGATGTGCGGATTGTCGATTTTGCGCTGACCACCATTGAAGAGCAGCGCCGCACCGACTGGATGACCAGCGAATCCCTCGCTGAGTTCCTCGACCCCGACGATCCCAGCAAAACGGTTGAAGGCTATCCGGCTCCCCTGCGTGCCGTGCTGGTCGCCACTAAACCCTAATGCCCTAGCGGCGAGACAACGCCAGTTTCGCCGCAAATCCAATAAACACGCAGCCGGTCAGGCGATCCATCCCCTTCAGCACCTTCGGTTTTCGCAGATGTCCGGAGAAATAGTGGCTGCCGCCAATCAGGACCGCATTCCAGATCAGCCCCAGCAGCATGTGTGCCAGCGCCATTAGCGTGCACCAGAGCGCCACCGACGCCCCCGCCGGAATGAACTGTGGCAGAAAAGTGACGTAAAACACGCCAATTTTCGGATTCAGCAGATTTCCCATTAATCCCCGACTGAAGCAGGCCAGATAGCCCTGCTGATGTGCAGGCTGTTCAGCTGTCTCTACGGATTGCTGACGCGGCTTAAGCAGCAGCTTTATGCCCAGATAGAGCAGCCAGCCGGCACCGATCCACTTCAGCAGGTTATAGGCGATCTCAGAGGCCATCAGCAGCGCGCCCAGTCCCAGCCCAACTGCGATACCCCAGAGCAGACAACCCAGCGTCACGCCAAGGGCTGTCGCCCAGGCGCGCTGCCAGCCCTGCGCAATGGCGGTTCGCAGCACCAGCGCGGTATCAAATCCAGGTGTGAGTGTCAGAATGGTTATCGCAAACAGAAATGAAAAGAGCGTGGCGCTCATGATGATTCTCCGTTATCCCTCAGCAGGGGGTGTTCAGGCAGCTTAACAGCCCATGACGCGGTCATGTGCGGGATCGCCTGCCACGCTGAGCGGATTGTGCCAGGCTGGATCGGGTCGAACCATTCATATTAAGGAGATGTGATTATGAGTAAATTTATTTTTTCATCACCCCGTAAATATGTGCAGGGCGCCGGTGTGCTGGATGAGCTGGGCACGTACCTGACTGAGCTGGGCGATCAGGCTTTTCTGGTGGCAGATGAGGTCGTCTGGAAACTGATTGGCGAACGCACCCAACAGACGCTGCAGTCCGCCGGGGTGAAATTCAGCTGGCAGCAGTTTAACGGCGAGGCCTCCAGTAATGAGATCACCCGCCTCAGTGCGCTGGCGAAGAGTCAGGGCTGTAATGTGGTGGTCGGGCTGGGCGGCGGCAAAACGCTGGACACGGTTAAGGCGGTGGCGGACGAACTTAAACAGCCGGTAGCTATTGTGCCGACCATTGCCTCCACCGATGCTCCCTGTAGCGCGCTGTCGGTGATCTACTCTGACAGCGGCGTATTTGAGAGCTATCGTTTCTACAGCAAAAATCCCGATCTGGTGCTGGTGGATACCGCAGTCTGCGCCAGTGCGCCTGCACGGCTCTTTGCCTCCGGCATTGCCGATGGCCTGGCCACCTGGGTTGAAGCGCAGGCAGTGGCCCGGTCCCATGCTAAATCCATGGTCAGCGGCGATCCGACTCTTGCCGGACTGGCGATTGCCCGCGCCTGTGAAGAAACATTGCTTAAGTGGGGGTACAGCGCCTATATCGCCGTTACCGAAAAACGGGTCACGCCCGCCGTGGAAGCCGTGGTTGAGGCGAACACGCTGCTTTCGGGGCTGGGCTTTGAAAATGGCGGGCTGGCAGCCGCCCACGCTATTCATAATGGTTTTACCGCCATCGATGGCGATATCCACCATCTGACCCACGGCGAGAAAGTCGCCTATGGCACACTGACGCAGATGGTGCTGGAGCAGCGGCCGGATGAGGAAATTGCGCGCTATATCCGTTTCTATCGCAGCATCAATATGCCGACCACGCTGCGTGAAATGCATCTGGAAAATGAAAGCTGGGAAAATCTGGTGAAAGTCGGGGCACTGGCGAACAGTGAGGGTGATACGCTGAAAAACCTTAATCCTCATCTGTCACCTGAGGATATTGCCAACGCCCTGCTGGGGCTGGATGCCTTTAGTCAGACGGTGAAATAAGCCGCCAACAGGCGATCATTCGATCGCCTGTTACTCTTCTGCCGCAGGCTGGTCCCAGTACTCATATTTGTAGGCGGAGCTGAGATGGCGCTCGATGGTGCCACGCGTGAAGATTTCGGTTTCATGCAGATAGCTCAGGGTACAGTTGCCGACCTCATCCCAGGACTGGCACTCATCAACCGAGCGGATGGTGCTCAGCGGTGTGGTCGCCGTGCCGTTGAGCCGCACTTCGCGCCATTGGGGGTCGTAGGTGTATTCGTCAGTTCCCCGGGCGGAAGTGGTGCGCGTCACCAGACCCTTTGGATTCCAGTGGTAGTGGAACTCGCCGTTAGTCAGCGGATCGCTGCCACGTGCCACACTCTTCTCAAGCTGGCGCTTCCGATCGTAGCGATAGGTGGTGTCGGTAAAGCCGGTTTTACCCATGCTGGTAAACCTGTCGGAGGCGCTGGTAATATTGCCATGCTGGCCTTTCTGCCAGTTAATCGTTCCCTGCCGGTTATCAACAACGACTTCTTTGCCCTCTTTCAGCACTTTGACCAGATATGCATATTCCGCCACCCAGCCGCCCTGTACCCTGGCAATGTGTTGCTCCATGCTGAGGATCACGTTGCGTTCACTTTTGTCGTAGCTGACGTCAGCTACAGTGAGATTGCCACAGGCGTCAAACTGACCCAGCACCCGCTTTTGCGAATTTACATCTTTGCCAAACTCACCTGCAATCACCTGCTTCACTGCGCCTTTCGCATTGCCGCCCAGCAAAATCAGGGTGTTGCTGTTGACCACGGCGGCGTTGTCAGCGCGGCATGCGCTGGCCGCAGCGTTGCCGCTGCACAGCACGGTCAGTATCAGGCTTAAAGTGAGAATCTGATTGCGTTTCATAGGGTAAATTCCAGGCGACGTTGCTTTCAGTGTAAACGCTGCGGGGATGAACAGCGGAAATCCGGGACGATTTAACTCAACCTCTCATGACAGACATCGGCTCTGGCAGCGTAACGGATAACGTGCAGATTGTGTTGCGGCTTTTGATAAAAGTCCTGGATGACAATTAAAAACGCCTGTACGTGAAGGCAGACAGCCGGCAACAGGAAGCAGACGCGGCGCATAGCCGTTCATCCGCTGGCGATAAAAAACCCGCCTGAGCGGGTTTATAACGTTTTCCTACGGCGATCCTCTCGCCAGATCCGGGTTATTTATTCACTCACTACATCCTGCAAAACGGCCTGTCCGCGATCCTGCGTGAATACCTGCCATTCCACCTGACTGGCATTCAGGGTGAAAATGGCCGTTGCCAGCGTATTCTCTTCGTCGGGATCCTGCGGAGAGAGCCGGTAGATGGGCAATATCGCATCATGCTGATCAGACAGAATGGCTTTTGCAGCATCACCATCAAATGCTGGCTCTTCTTTCAGCCACACATCCAGACGCTGCTGACGTGAAGCAGAGCTGTCGGTGATCACCTGCTCTGTTGCAGTAAGTTGCGGATGGATAAGATGGTTAGCATGCGCAAAGAGGCCGGACAGTTGCGTGACAGAACAACCTGTACCGGTAGCTTCAACGCTGAACAGTCGGCTATCGCCCCGCTGCCCCAGCGTATGATGAAAAGCGCCTGCGCGCAGCGAGGTCGTCAGTAGCGCAATCGCCTCATCGAGCGTGTCTGCATTCAGCGCTGCACGCGCCAGAATCTGGCGCGGCAGCCCAGCCGGGCGATGCACGGCACGAATGTTATTCACCGTGTTCACCACCCCACGGTCATTGACGGCAAACGTATGGCCGCAAATCGAACCCGGATAGGCAAAGCTGGTGAACCCAATGCCCTGATCCGGCAGCACACGAACCACTGCGCAGTCACCCCGCAGCTGCGGAAAACCATCTTCATTGTGCGCAATGACCAACGCCCCATCGCGGCGTTGCCCGGCCACCGTGGTGCAGCCATCTGATGTAGAACGCACCAGATCGCCCCGGCAGTTCCATGCAAATACGTCATCGATGGGTGCCTGCAAACCGCTGGCCAGCCCTTCCAGCTCAAGCCAGATTTCCGGGAAGTCAGCCTGAACCTGCGCGCGCATGCGCTGAGTCTGTTCGGTGTGTTTCATGGCCGTGACCGTTTGCCACAGCGCGATGTGCGTCAGTTTCTGATGCCACGCTTCACGACCAAACTCGCCGAGCTGCTGACCGATTTCAAACGCCGAACCACTGATTGCAATTTTTTTCATTGTGCTGTCATTCACTTCTTTCAGGAGACGTGTTGCAGGAATTCTTTAAGGCGCGGATTCGTGCTGTCGTTAAGCAGCTTATCAGGTGAGCCATCTTCAGCAATGGTCCCGCCATCAATAAAGATGAGTCTTGAGGCCACATCCCGGGCAAAACCAATCTCGTGAGTCACAATCACCATCGTCATGCCCTCTTCGGCGAGCGAGCGCATCACTTTCAGCACCTCGTGGCGCAGTTCGGGATCCAGCGCAGAGGTGGGTTCATCAAACAGCATCATTTTGGGTTTTACCGCCAGCGCGCGCGCAATCGCCACACGCTGCTGCTGTCCACCCGAGAGTTCTGCGGGGTAATGACTGGCACGTTCACGCAGGCCGACCCTGTCCAGCAAGGCCAGCGCCTGTTCGCGGGCCGAGGCTTTGCTCTGCCTGCGCACGCGAAAAGGGCCGAACATCACATTTTCCAGCGCGGTCAGGTGAGGAAACAGGTGAAACTGCTGGAACACCATACCCGCCTCGCGGCGGATATCGCATTCATTCGCATGCGGATCGGTGATGTGCTTGCCCGCCACCAGCAGCGTTCCGGAAGAGATGTCTTCCAGCTTGTTAATACAGCGCAGCAGCGTTGATTTTCCCGACCCCGACGGCCCGATGATCACTACCACTTCGCCCGCCTCTATCTTCAGATTGATATCGTGCAGGACCTGCGTCGCGCCAAAATTTTTCGACACCGCGCTAAATTCAACCATGCTCATAGAATGTGGATCCTTTTTTCCAGTTGCTTCAGCAGGAAACTCAGGCAGAGCGTCACCAGCAGATAAATCATCGCGACGGCGGTCCAGACCTCCAGTGCACGGAAATTACCGGCAATGATTTCCTGTCCCTGACGGGTTAGCTCCGCGACACCGATAACAATAAATAGCGATGTATCTTTAATACTGATGATCCACTGGTTGCCCAGTGCGGGGATCATACGCCGCAGTGCCAGCGGCATAATCACATGCCACAGGGTGCTGCGCTGCGATAATCCCATGGCAAGACTCGCCTCTTTAAATCCTTTATTGATAGAGAGGATTGCACCGCGCGTAATCTCGGCGATATAGGCGCCGGAATTAATCACAATGGTCACAATCGCCGCCGTAATGGGATCAATGCGAATCGGAATAACCATCGGCAGGGCAAAGTAGATAAACATGACCTGTACCATAATTGGCGTGCCGCGAATTAACTCAACGAAAATCAGCGACAGCGTTTTAGTTATTCGCCCACCTAATGCGCGACAGGTTCCGGCCAGCAGACCGATCACGAAACCGCCCAGCAAACCCGATAATGAAATAATCAGCGTCAGTTGCAAACCCTGCAATAATAACGGCAGGGATTCCCAGATATATTTACTGTCAAAATTCATAGTTCGATCCATTAAGGCGAAATGAGGTCGGACTGTGCCGACCTGGCTGAATTATTTCGGCTGTTTCGCAAACCACTTCACATAGATTTTGTCGTAGGTGCCATCCGCACGCAGTGCCTGCAATGCAGCGTTAACTTTCGGCGTCAGGCTGCTGTTCTTTTGCATCGCGAACCCGTACTGCTGCGGCAGAATGCTGTCTGTCTCACCCGTGGATTTCACTTTGCCATTACCCGCCGTTTTCACGTAATAGAGTACGTTCGGCGAATCATGCACCACCGCGTCAAGATTACCCGCCTGCAAATCGAGATAAGCGTTATCGATATTAGGAAATTCAACATAGTCGGCTTTATATTTGCTCTTCATAAAGCTGGCCGCCGCGGTGCCCTGTTTCAGGCCCACTTTCTTACCGGCTAAATCGCTGAATTTTTTGATCGCGGTATCACTGCTTTTTACCGCCATCAGTAAATCCGCATTGTAATAGCCGTCACTGAAATCAACGACCTGTTTCCGCGCATCGGTAATCGTAATGCCGGCCATCGCAACATCCAGATTACGGGACTGCAGCCCTGGAATTAAGCCACCAAAATCCATCGGGCGTAATTCATAGCTGACGTTCATCTTTTTAGCGATAGCATTCCATAAGTCAATATCGAAGCCCACATACTTATCGCCCTGTTTAAATTCAAAGGGCACAAATGCGGTATCCACACCTACCATCAGTTTATCCTGAGCAGTAGCAATAAAACTGGCTGAGCAGGCAACTAATACCAATGAGACTTTTAATTTAGAGAATAATCCAGACATATCTAACCCCCGGCGTCGGTGAAATAGCGTACAGTGAATATCATCCGGCGAGGTTATCGCCGGAATGACTGAACAGAATTTATTTGAAATGCAGGGCGTGTCAGGCTGCGCCCGGATTAAACGATGACTTATTCAGGAATAATATGATCCTGCGTATCGGGTACCGGCGTCTGTGCGCCGTTCATGATCATTGAGAGAAAACTGTAATAGCCGTTAATGCCAATCAGATCCACCACGCCCTTCTCGCCCCACAAATCGATAGCCTGCTGCCAGGTAGCGTCGCTGACTTTCTGCTGCTGGTGCAGCTGCTGGCAGAAGTGGTAAATCACCCACTCATCGGGTTCCAGGTCTTCCGGCGGGCGCTTTTCATTTATCGCCTGCACGGCGGCCGCAGAAATGCCCTTCTCGCGCGCTATCGGCGCATGGATTGCCCATTCTACCGGCTGGGACCAGTGACGGGCGGTCATCAGAATGGCCAGCTCTGATAAACGCTGTCCCAGCGCACTGCGATACCGGAGATATTCCCCCATGCGCTGAGCGTGCGCCATCAGCTCAGGGCTGCGTAACAATGGCTCAAAGGGTGGCAGCAGCGCGCCGCGTGGCCCGTTAATGATCTCTTCTGCGAGCGGACGCTGCTGATCGTCCCATTCGTGATGCGCCAGCGGCGGCAGACGGTTAATCATAAGCTGGCCGTCTCTTCACGAATCACCTGCTCCAGCGTTTCCACCACAAAATCAAGCTGCGCTGTCGTGATGATAAAGGGTGGCGCAATCAGAATGTGATCGCCATATTGCCCGTCAATCGTTCCGCCCATGGGATAGACCATCAGACCACGCGCCATACAATTAGCTTTAATTCTGGCGTGCAGTTTCAGCGCCGGATCGAACGGCGTTTTGCTGGCTTTATCACGAACCAGTTCAACCCCGGCGAACAGACCGCGCCCGCGGGTGTCACCGACCTGTGGCAACTCGCCCAGCCGATCGCGCAGCGCACGTTGCAGGTAATCCCCCTGTTGTTTCACGACCGCTAATAAATTGTCGCGCTCAATGACCTGCTGCACTGCCAGAGCGGCCGATGCCGCCGTGGCGTGGCAGATATAGGTATGACCATGCTGGAACAGTCCGCTGCCCGCCTGCAGAGCGGAGACAATTTTTTCGCTCGCCAGTACCGCACCGATTGGCTGGTAGCCACCCCCCAGCCCTTTGGCGATGGTCACCAGGTCTGGCACCACCTCATCCTGCTCAAACGCGTAAAGCGTTCCGGTACGTCCCATGCCACACATCACTTCATCCGCGATATAGAGCAGGCCGTACTTATCACACAGGGCGCGCACGCCTTTGAAGTAACCCGGTGTAGGCGGTGTTGCGCCGGTGGTCGCGCCCACGACTGTCTCTGCGCAAAAACCGATGATCGTCTCCGGGCCAGCATCAATAATCGCCTGCTCCAGCTCATCCAGCAGGCGCTGCGTGTATTGCTGCTGAGTTTCATCAGCACGGCGGTCGCGATATTCATTACAGGCAGAAACCCGGATCACGTCGATTAAAAGCGGGGCAAACTGGCGACGACGCCATTCGTTGCCCCCCACCGCCAGCGCACCCAGCGTATTACCGTGGTAACTCTGCTGGCGGGCAATGAACCGCGTGCGGGACGGCTGACCGATTTCAACGAAATATTGCCGGGCCAGCTTCAGCGCCGTTTCTACGGCTTCGGAACCACCCGAAACGAAATAGGCATAATTGAGATCGCCAGGCGCATGGCGGGTCAGATGTTCCGCGAGTTGTTCAACCGTGTCGCTGGTAAAAAAACCGGTATGTGCATAGGCGAGCTGGTCGATCTGACGATGCATCGCAGCCAATACGTCAGGATGCGCGTGGCCTAAACAGGAAACCGCAGCGCCTCCGCAGGCATCCAGATACTGTTTTCCCTGTGCATCAAAGATGTACGCGCCTTGTGCGCCGTTTGCCACGGCGGGCGTGCTGCGCAGACTGCGGTGAATGATATGGCTCATGCTGGGTCCTGCTCCTGAATACGCTGCGATAACTCAGCGCATCTTGCCGGATCCATTTGGATCACGTCAACGCAATAATGATACATATGTATTCTATTTTCTTATGACGGATACAAATGAATCTTCTCTCAGGGTTTGCCAGGCACCACATAGGCACCTGAATCAATCAGGTAGCGTTCGGCATTTTCGATTTTGCTGACCGCCTCGCGGCCATGGCGTGCCACCAGCATCGCCAGCAGACACTCCGCCAGCCCCATACCGGAAACCACAGAAGGAAAGAACGAGGGACTCTCTACCGAGAAGAGCAGCGTACAGTCGGCGGCCTGCGCCAGAGGGGAAACCGGCGAATCCGTAATGGCGACGATTTTCGCGCCTGCCTGCCGGGCAGCCTGTAACACCGCCAGCGATTCGCGTGAATAAGGGGCAAAACTGGTCAGCAGAATCGCGTCCTGCGCCGTCAGTTCGCGGGTAAAGACTTCGATATTACTCGCCAGGCCATCAATCAATGAAACCTGGCGGTTAAATAATCGATAGATATAAAACAGCGACCAGGCGATGGGAAAGCTGGCACGAAATCCACAGATATAGACGTTTTCCGCCGCATCCAGCAGGGTAACCGCCTGATCCATCTTCTGATGATTCTCATGTTGCGTCGCCGCAAGGTTAGCCTGATGCGCCTGAAAGACCTCTTCATAAAGCTGAGGTTGTGTCGGTTTTGCGATCAGCTTTTCAGCTTTGGATACGTAGGTATCATCGCGCAGACCCATATCATCGATAAAAGCGTCTTTAAGTTCACCCCAGCCCTCATAGCCCAGGCGCTGTGCCAGGCGCAGTAGCGTGGCAGGCTTCACGCCTGCTTCTGTGGCAAAAGCACGCATGGATTGCACCACAAGCTGATTCGTATTCTGGAGTGAGAACTCGGCAGCGCGTTGTAACTCAGGCGACAACGCACTGAACTGGCTGACAATATTTTCCCTGGGATTCATGGCGGCACTTCATCGGCTGGCAGATGCAGGCATCTAATCACATTTAGGATCCAGACTCCACTGTCGGAGATTCACGCCCGGCGACAGGCCGCGCTGCCAGCAGAAGCCGCGTTTATGTCATGAAAGAGATTGGTAACCTCGGGAGAGGTGGCGGAGAAAGGGAATCGGGAAGCAGCAGGTTTTACACAAAAAGAACCCCAGCAAGCATACTGGGGTTTGGTACTTGCAAACACCACGTCAATGATCGGCGTGCTGCGCGGCAAAATCTGTTGTGGTTCAGGCAACCCGAACGGTGCTCATCTGCATCACGCTTTTCATCGCCTCAACCACATCGCCGTCTACACAGTAACGGCTGAACTCGTCGGTTTCGGCTTCTGAACACATGGAGACACCCGCTTTGCGGTAGCGCATCGGTGACGCCATCAGGCGGCTGGCCGAGCTGTGGACTTCATCAATCCCCATGTCGAGAAACTTTTGCAGGTTGCTGAGACGCACGCCCGCACCCGCCATAATGATAGGACCGGTACTGGTCTCATTTAGTTCCCGAAGTAATGCAATTCCGTTTTCAGCGCTCTGCTGCTGACCGGATGTCAGAATGCGCGCCACCCCCAAATCCGTTAACGCTTCCAGTGCGCGCTTAGGGCTGTGACAGAGATCGAAGGCACGATGGAAGGTCACTGCCAGACCGTCACACAGCGCCATAATCTGTCGCATCTGGCCCTGATGAATATGGGCGTCCTCATCCAGCATCCCAATCACAAGACCGGGAAAACCGAGTTCACGGATTAACGCCACATCCGATTTCATCGCCTCGAATTCACGTGCGGTATAACAAAAATCGCCACCCCGTGGCCGGACAATAGGATGAACCGGAATCGAAACCTCGCGCCGGGCGGCATTCAGCATCCCCGCCGACGGCGTCAGGCCGCCTTCACGCGGTGCGGCACAAAGTTCAACCCGATCAGCGCCCGCCTGTTGTGCGGTCACGGCGCAATCCACGCCATAGCAGCAAATTTCCAGTGTGGTCATTCTCTTCTCCTTTACATGACTCTGGTTCAAGGCAGATTCATCAGTTAGTCTGGCTGCTGGAATGAGTTTACCGGGAAAGTTAACTATGGCATTCAATTTCGACCAACGGATAGACCGTCGTCACAGCGATAGCCTTAAATGGAACAAATATGCGGACCAGGACATTCTGCCGTTGTGGGTGGCAGATACGGATTTCCGATCGCCTGACTGCATCATCGAGGCAATTAAGACCCGCGCCGCGCATGGGATTTTTGGTTATGGCGATACGCCGGTTGAGTTTATTGACAGTGCGATAGCGTGGCTCGCCTCACGCTATCAGTGGCACGTTAATCCGGAGTGGATTGTAGTTTTGCCGGGCGTGGTTTGCGGACTGAATCTCGCCGTGCGTGCGTTTACCGCACCGGACGAGCTGACGATTGCCCCCACGCCAATCTATCCGCCGTTTCGCGGTTCGGCAAAACTGGCAGAACGGGGTCAGCTCAGTCTGCCGCTGATGCTGCAACAGGGGCGCTGGGTAGTGGATATGGATGCGGCTGAAGATCAGCTCACCGGCAAAGAACGACTGTTAATGCTGTGCAATCCGCAGAATCCGGGCGGCACCGTTTATCGCCGCGACGAACTGCAGGCACAGCTGGAATTTGCGCAGAAGCACGATCTGATTGTCTGTTCCGACGAGATCCACAGCGATCTGCTGCTGGAACCGGGCGCTGAACACATTCCGTTTGCGTCGCTGAGTGAAGATGCCGCCCAGCGCAGCGTCACGCTGATGTCACCCTCCAAGAGCTTTAATATTGCCGGTCTGGGTGCGTCCATTGCCATTATTCCTAATGCCGAACTGCGTTCGCGCTTTAACCGGATGCGACGCGGGATTGTGCCGGATGTGGATATTCTGGCGCTCACTGCGGCAGCAGCGGCATGGCGCGAAGGTGAACCCTGGCTGCAGGCGCAGAATACCTACCTGCGCAGTAACCGTGACTGGCTGGTATCACAGGTCAATAAAATGACCGGCCTGTCCGTCGCCGTGCCGGAAGCGACCTACCTGGCCTGGATCGACGCCAGTGCGCTGGGTGTGGCCAGCCCTGCACTCTATTTTGAGAAGCACGGACTGGGTTTATCGGCCGGTCGTGAGTTTGGCAATGACCAGTTTGTCCGGCTCAATTTCGGCTGCACTCGTGCGCTGCTGGATGAGGCCGTTGCGCGCCTGAAGCGCGCAGTAGCCGCCCGTATCTAGTTCTGCTCGCTGGCGACAATCTCTTCCAGTCGCCATGGATGAAACTTGATTGTCGTCTGCCCGTCCGTTACCGCCAGGGTCGGATTGGGCAGACGCTCATTCTCGCCCTTTGGTGAGCTGGTTTTAAATGAAATACCCGGCTGCGTCAGCGCGTCATCGGAGAGCAATGCCATCGCACGCATGCCCAGCGTCTGATGATCGCCGCGCAACACCACCTCAATATGCTCCCAGCCTTCATGGCGGTAACGCTTTTCACCCGGCCATGGCAGCTCAACCACATCAACCTGCCTGCCCGCTACCAGCAACGGATCATGTAGTTTAAACAGGCAAATCTGTCGTCCGTTGATCATCGCTGCCGAAAACTGCGTGCCAATCTGCTGCAGGCCTTGCTGCCAGCGCATCGCCGTCGTGTCCTGATGACAACGCACCGCAATATGGTCCACAACCAGATCGTTAAGGCGCAAACCCAGTCTCTGCGCAAAAATTTGCAACGATTCTTCAAAACGTCCCAAATCTGTCTTTAAATCATCCAATTCTGACGGAAAAGATCGCTCAGCCACCGGGATTCCTCTCTGTTTGTTTAGCATTTGTAATTAGTCGGGTTTATTGTGCGCCGCGTGTCCGGCGTCACAAAATGGTAAGATTCATCTTATTTGGACCGGAATTTACCGCAAAACCGTATAATAACATCTTTCATTTCGGATTTATCTCCTGTTTAGGACCATGAGTTCCTTGATGAAAGTAGTCTAATTTATTGATTTAAATCAACTTCTTTAATACAATAAGATAACTCTTATTTGAAGTACAAACAATTGCAGCCTCCCCCGCCTTCCTATAAATTTGACCTAACACAACCAAAAGGAATGGCTCTATGTCTATGCTCATCGTTGTCGCTGTCCTGATCGCACTGATGGGGTTTGCAATTTCCCGCCATTGGAAGGTGCGCGAAGATAAAAGCGTAAAGAACCCACGCCGTCATCTGCGACGTCGTTAACGCCTCCGGGAAACATCTTCTTCAGCTCTGTTTCCCCGCTTCATCCAACTGCTGACGCCCACCCACATTTCACGTATACTTTTCCCCTCATTTTTTTCCGTTTTGTCTGCCCCATCCGTTTCTGCCAATTCGTTACGCGATGCGCACAGGCAAGATGATGACAGCCCGGCTTTTTGGTGCGGGCGTTGTTCAGCACATGAAGGTAACTCGGTGAATATTCAGGCACTTCTTTCCGCAAAAGTCAGTCAGGCAATGGTTTTAGCCGGCGCACCCACCGATTGCGAACCGCAGGTTCGCCAGTCTGCCCGGGTTCAGTTTGGAGACTATCAGGCCAACGGCATTATGGCCGTGGCGAAAAAGCTGGGACAGGCACCGCGACAATTAGCGGAAGCGGTGATTCAGCACCTCGACCTGACCGGCATCGCCAGCAAAGTTGAAATTGCCGGACCGGGTTTCATCAATATCTTCCTCGACCACAACTGGCTGGCAAAGCATGCCCGCGAAGCACTGAGTCTGCCGCGTCTTGGTGTGCAACTGGCCGAACCCCAGACCATTGTGGTCGACTACTCTGCGCCCAACGTTGCGAAAGAGATGCACGTAGGTCACATCCGCTCCACCATCATTGGTGATGCGGCGGTGCGAACGCTGGAGTTTCTGGGCCACAAGGTGATCCGGGCGAACCACGTTGGCGACTGGGGTACGCAGTTCGGCATGCTGATTGCGTTTCTGGAAAAACAGCAGAATGAAAATCACGCTGAGATGGCGCTGGCCGATCTCGAAGGCTTCTACCGTGAAGCCAAGCGCACCTACGATGAAGATCCTGAGTTTGCCGAGCGCGCGCGCGGTTACGTGGTGAAATTACAGGGCGGCGATGAGTACTGCCGCCAGATGTGGAAGAAGCTGGTCGACATCACCATGAGTCAGAACCAGAAAATCTATGACCGTATGAACGTTACGCTGACGCGCAATGACGTGATGGGTGAAAGCCTTTATAACGATATGCTGCCTGGCATTGTTGCCGATCTGAAACAGAAAGGTCTGGCTGTTGAAAGCGAAGGCGCAACCGTGGTGTACCTGGATGAATTCCAGAACAAAGAAGGTGAGCCGATGGGCGTAATCATCCAGAAAAAGGATGGCGGCTACCTCTATACCACGACTGACATCGCCTGTGCGAAATACCGTTACGAAACGCTGAAAGCCGATCGTGTGCTCTATTACATCGACTCCCGTCAGCATCAGCATCTGGTTCAGGCGTGGACTATCGTGCGTAAAGCGGGTTATGTGCCGGAGTCTGTGCCGCTGGAGCACCATGCGTTTGGCATGATGCTGGGCAAAGATGGCCGTCCGTTTAAAACCCGCAGCGGCGGCACTATCAAGCTCTCCGATCTGCTGGATGAAGCCTGGCAGCGTGCCTACACGCTGGTGCGTGAGAAGAACCCGGAAATGAGCGAAGCGGAAGTCAAAGCGCTGGCGGAAGTGATGGGCATCAGCGCGGTAAAATACGCTGACCTGTCAAAAAGCCGCACCACCGACTACATCTTTGACTGGGACAACATGCTGGCGTTTGAAGGCAACACGGCGCCTTACATGCAGTACGCCTACACCCGCGTGCTCTCCGTATTCCGCAAGGCAGGCATTGATGCCGATTCGCTGGATGCAGAGATCGTGATTAGCGAAGAGCGCGAAGCACAGCTGGCAACCCGTCTGCTTCAGTTCGAAGAAGTTATCACGCAGGTGGCGCGCGACGGTACGCCACACGTGATGTGTGCTTATCTCTACGATCTGGCAGGCCTGTTCTCTGGCTTCTACGAGCACTGCCCGATTCTCAGCGCAGAATCAGACGCGACGCGTCTGAGCCGACTGCAGTTGGCCGCGCTGACCGCGAAGACGCTGAAGCAGGGTCTGGATACGCTGGGTATCGACACCGTCGAGCGCATGTAATCGCCGGAACGGAGAGGGAATTCCCTCTCCGTTGCTGACTTCACACGTTTCCCCTACACTCCCTCACTCTTTCAGCAGCAGGATGGCGCCATGTCTTTAGCCGCGCATCTCATCAGCAGCCACCTTCCCACCATTAAACAGTTGCAGTGCTTTCTGGCGGTCGCGCACGAGCTTAATTTTCGCCGGGCTGCAGAACGCCTTAGCATGACGCAGCCTCCGCTCACCCGTCAGATTCAGAGTCTGGAAGATCTGCTGGGCCAGCCGCTGTTCAGCCGTACGACGCATGAGGTCACCCTGACAGAGTCTGGCCGGGCGCTGGTCACGAAAGCGGAAGCGATCCTTATGGCACTGAATGCCCTAAAAGAGGATGCGCAGCCTGTTGCAGCACAGCTGCGTATCGGGCTGACCCGCACGCTGAATTTCGAACTCATCGCGCCGCTTAATAAGCAGCTCGCCAGTTTTTATGCCAGCGACGAGATGGAGATGCCCAGCCTCACTTCGGCTCAGCTGCTGCAGCGCCTGGCGAAAAATAGCCTGGATTTGATCCTGACCGGGGAAAAAGGAGCGGAAGCGGAAAATGCTGTCCGGTACGCCTGGGTATACCGTGAGCCACTGTGGGTTGCGATGCCGTCAGCACATCCCGCCAGCCTGTCTGAAAACGTTGTGCTGGAGGCGCTGGCTGACCTTCCACTTTTCTGGTTTCCGCGCAGCGCCAATCCGCAGTTTTACGATAAATGCGAGCGCTACTTCGCCACGCTCAGCATCGCGCTGAAACGGGTGCGAGAGCCTGAAGATTCCCTGCTGATGCTGGCGCACATCGCCAGAGGCAAAGGGTTTGCGCTGATGCCGCAGTCAAAATGCACCTTCAAGCAGACAGGTCTCTGTTACCGGCCACTGACTGAAGATGCAGCTAAGCAGCTGGCAATTGACGTTTATGCGGCGATTCGCGCCGATGAAACCAGTGCGGCAGTAGTGAATGCGCTGATCGCACTCTCGCAGCCTGCTGAACCCGAAACCCCCGCCCATCCGCGCGGCTAAGTCGCTGTGCTATCCGTACCCATATTGCCTGAAGCTCGCTGATACCTTTTCTGCATGACAGAAGGAGCAATTCCGTGCTTTGGCGTGCGGTGAAACAATCATCTCTCACTTACGAGGAGAGATAATGAAAAAGCGAACGTTAACTCAGGGTCTGGAGGTCAGCGCTATCGGTTATGGCGCAATGGGGCTCAGCGAATTTTATGGTCAGACCGATGACCGTCATTCCCTGCAACTGCTCAGCCAGTTGCGCGACCTGGATATCACCTTTATCGATACCGCCGACCTTTACGGGCGCGGCCACAACGAGCAGTTGATAGGCCAGTTTCTTGCCGGGCTGAGCAAAGCTGAACGGCTGAAATTTACCGTCGCCACCAAATGTGGCATTGAGCGTCCGGCGGACGAGGCCTATGCCCGCACCATCAATAATCAGCCCGACTACATCACCCGCAGCTGCCATGCCTCCCTGGAACGGCTGGGCGTTGAGCGTATCGATCTCTTTTATCTGCATCGCATCAGTCCGGCGACACCGATTGAGGAGAGTATGCAGTGTCTCAGCCGTCTGGTGCAGGAGGGGAAGATCGCCCGGATTGGGCTGTGTGAAGCCTCTGCTACAACGCTGAGTCGGGCGCACGCGATCCATCCGCTGGCCGCGCTGCAGACAGAATATTCACTCTGGACGCGTGACAGTGAAGCGGAGATTCTGCCGATGGTGAAAAAGCTTGGCATCGGACTGGTGCCCTACTCACCGCTGGGCAGAGGTTTTCTGACGGGTAAATATCGCAACAACAGTGATTTTGCCGAAGACGATTTCCGCAAAAATAATGACCGTTTCCAGCAGGACAATATCGACCACAATCTGCAACTTCTTAACGCGGTAACGCCGCTGGCGGAAAAATATCACGCCACCACCGGGCAGATTGCGCTGGCGTGGTTGCTGGCCCAGTATGAGAAAACTGTGCCGATACCGGGCACTAAACAGATTGCTTATCTCACTGAGAATGCGCAGGCCGCGGATATCAGGCTGGAAGAGGACGACGTGCGGTTGCTGAATACGATTCATCAGCAGATTGAGGTCAAAGGCGGCCGCTACTCTGAGGAGGGAATGAAGGGCGTTAACGCCTGAAGACATATTAGGCACTTGCGCACTATGCTGCGGAAAGGAGCCAGAAACACAATTCTGGCTCCCCTTCAGTCAACTCAGCAGCAAGACGCTTACTGGTAATTGACCATGACTTCGCTGCTCACCACCCGCAATCCGGGTGGCAGCGCCCCGCTGCCGGCAAAACCAAACACCATATGCAGGGTTTCGCCGGCGTTGAGATGTGCCAGCCCGCGCGTAGTGCCGCTGGCACCCTCAAGCGTGGTGCAGCGCTGCTCGCCGCACAGCCGCACTTCCAGACCCGACGGCGCAGATCTGCTCAGCTCATAACGCCAGTTAATGATGCTGACCTCCCCGCCGACATCGGCGGGTGGCGTCAGCGGCTGCGCCCGTTGCCAGCTGCCGCGATTCGCCAGGAGCGGGCCGTTGGCCGTGGCGCTCCAGGCACCACCGGCTGCCTGAGCCAGCGTCGGCAGCATGAAAAGCACCATCAGCAGCCCGCGCATTATTTGCCTCCGATGGTAGCAGTCATACGGATCTGGCGATTGTCGCTCAGCTCCAGATTCGAGAGCACCACCAGCTGAGGCAGATTGCGGCGCAGGAATCGCGCCAGCAGCGCACGCAGCGGATGATTGACCAGCAGCACCGGTGGCGCGCCCAGCATCTCCTGACGCTGCAATGCCGCCTGTGCCTGACTTAACAGCCGATCGGCCAGTCCCGGCTCCAGGCCACCGCCGCCCTGCAGTGCCTGTAACAGCAGACGCTCCAGCGTAGAATCCAGCCCGATAACCTGTACCTCATCATTGCCCGGGAACCACTGCTGCGTAATCGCGCGGCCCAGCGCCACACGCACCACGCTGGTCAGCTCCTGCGGATCGCTCTGTACCGGCGCATGTTCCGCCAGCGTTTCAATGATGGTGCGCATATCGCGAATCGAGACCCGCTCCACCAGCAGATTCTGCAGTACTTTATGCAGCGTGGTCAGTGAGATCACCCCCGGCACCAGATCTTCGGTCAGCTTCGGCATCTCCTGCGTCACGCGATCCAGCAGCTGCTGCGCTTCCTGACGGCCAAACAGTTCGCTGGCGAACTGGCCAATCAGATGGTTGAGGTGTGTTGCCACCACAGTACTGGCTTCTACCACGGTAAAGCCCTGAATCTGCGCCTGCTCTTTCAGCGCGCTGTCGATCCAGACTGCTGCCAGGCCAAAGGCCGGATCGACAGTCGCTTCACCCGGCAGACTGCCGGCAGCCGTGCCCGGGTTAATCGCCATCCAGCGGCCAGGATAGGCATCACCGCTGCCAATCTCCACCCCTTTCATCAGGATGCGATAGCGCGCAGGTGGCAACTCCATGTTGTCACGGATATGCACCACCGGCGGCAGGAAACCGACATCCTGCGCAACTTTCTTACGAATACTGCGGATACGGCCCAGCAGCTCGCCGTTTTGCTGATGATCGACCATCGGAATCAGGCGATAGCCCACTTCCATGCCCAGCGTATCTTCCAGCTGTACATCGGTCCAGGAGGCTTCGGTGGCGGCTGGCGTGTCCGCCGCCGCTTTGTTGCTGATGCTGCCAGCAACGTCCACTTTCTTCTTCGGCTGCGTTTCGCGTCCGCGCAGCCACCAGGCCAGACCCAGCAAGGCGGCGGTGAACAGCAGGAAGACGAAGTTAGGCATGCCAGGCACCAGACCCAGCAGGCCAATCACCCCGGCGCTGAGCATCAGCACGCGGGGATCCTTAAACAGCTGGGTAACCATCTGCTCGCCGACATCCTGATCGGTGGCGACGCGCGTCACGATAACACCGGCTGCAGTAGAGATAACCAGCGCCGGGATCTGGGCAACCAGACCATCACCGATGGTCAGCAGCGTATAGGTCTCTGCGGCGTGCCCGACATCCATACCGTGCTGCACCACACCCACCAGCAGGCCGCCGATGACGTTGATCACCATGATCATGATACCGGCGACGGCATCACCACGAACGAACTTACTGGCACCGTCCATCGAACCGTAGAAGTCCGCTTCCTGGGTCACTTCAGCACGGCGGCGTTTAGCTTCATCTTCACCGATCAGACCGGCGTTGAGGTCGGCATCGATCGCCATCTGCTTACCGGGCATCCCGTCCAGTACAAAGCGCGCGCCCACTTCGGCGATACGACCTGCACCCTTGGTGATAACCATGAAGTTGATGATGACCAGGATGATAAACACCACGATACCGATGGCGAAGTTACCGCCCACCAGGAAGTGACCGAAGGCTTCAACGACCTGTCCTGCCGCGGCGGCACCGGTGTGCCCATCCATCAGGATGATACGGGTTGAAGCCACGTTCAGTGCCAGACGCAGCAAAGTAGAGAACAGCAGAATGGTCGGGAACGCCGCAAACTCCAGGGTCCGCTGGGTGAACATCGACACCAGCAGGATCATGATCGACAGCGCAATGTTAAAGGTGAACAGCAGATCAAGGATGAACGGCGGTAATGGCAGAACCATCATCGACAGGATCATCAGGATCAGCACCGGACCAGCCAGCACCTGCCACTGCATATCTTTAAAGTTGCCCGGTAAACGTAGTTTTGCGGCCAGGTTATTAGCCATCGTTTTTGCTCTCTCCTGCAAAGTCCATCTCTGCCGGAACCGGCAGGTTTTTTGGTTTGGTTGGGATCAGGCCGCCTTCGCGCTTCCAGCGACGCGACTGCCAGACCCACGCCAGTACTTCGGCCACGGCAGCATAGAGCGCGCCTGGGATGTGCTGACCAATTTCGGTATGCCGGTATAGCGCACGCGCCAGCGGCGGTGCTTCCAGAACCGGGATGCGGTGTTCGGCAGCCAGTTCACGAATTCTCAGGGCGATCTCGCCCGCGCCTTTGGCCACAACCTTCGGCGCGCTCATCTTCTTCTCGTTGTACTGCAATGCCACCGAGTAGTGTGTCGGGTTGGTGACGATGACATCGGCTTTTGGCACATCGGCCATCATTCTGCGTCGCGCGGCGGCGCGCATCTGCTGCCGGATACGCCCTTTAACGTGCGGGTCACCTTCCTGCTGCTTATGCTCGTCGCGGATCTCCTGCATCGACATCTTCAGCTTTTTGAAGTGGCTGTAGAGCTGCCAGAAGACGTCATATCCCACCATCGGGATCAGCCCGAGCATCACCAGTGAACAGCAGACCGCGATCATCTCCATGCCGTGAATCAGCGCGGTGACGGGCGCCTCACTGATCAGCCGCAGCATCTCCGGCCAGTGGCTCCAGATGTACCACCAGCCCACTGCGCCCACCAGAATGGTTTTGAGGATGCCTTTAAACAGTTCGGTCCAGGCCTGCGCGGCGAACATCCGTTTGAACCCCGCCATCGGGCTCATCTTCTTCAGGTCGAACTTGATCGATTTACCGCTGAAAACAAGTCCGCCCAGCAGCATGGGTGCGGCAATCGCCACCAGCACCAGACCGCCCATCAGCGGCAGCAGCGCCATCAGTGCCTGGGTAATCAGGCTGCCGATGTGGCTGACGATAATTTTGTCATCCCTGACCATCCCGTGGTCAAAACGGAGTCCGGTGGCGACCATGGCCGCCAGCCGGTGCGCCATCATGTTGCCGCCCATCCACAGGATCATGATGCCGGCCAGCAGCATCAGCAGTGACGTCAGTTCGCGCGAACGCGGAATCTGGCCCTCTTCACGCGCTTTCTCAAGTCGGTGGGCCGTGGGCGATTCTGTTTTGTCTTCGTCGCTATCTTCAGCCACGACAAACCTCGGTTGGCAGGAATTCTGAGCATAGGATGCCAAATCTGGCTTAAGTTAAAGCGGAGATAAGATGGGGAAAACAGGCGTTCTTTCGGGGATGGGTCTGACAATGCGGAACGGGGCCACCCGAAGGTGACCCTGTTTTATGACGCCGGGAGTCGTTTTGTCCGCCCGCAGGCGGACGAAGCTTAGAACCCTAAGCTGTCCAGCAGGTCATCAACCTGATCCTGGTTCGCCACCACGCCCGGTGCATCGGCGTGGATCTGCGGTCCATTCAGCAGGCTGGTGCCTTCCTGACGCTTCTCAGCGCTGACTTCTGGCATGTTCTCCAGCAGCACCATTAACAGCTGGCGCTCAATTTCCTGGATCACATCCATCATGCGCTTGATCACCTGACCGGTCAGGTCCTGGAAATCCTGCGCCATCATGATTTCAAGCAGCTGCTTGTTGGTAAAGGCGGTGTGCTCAGGCACGGCGGTGAGGAATTCGCGCGTATCCGTCACCAACTCCCGCGCATCACCCAGTTCAATCGGGTTCTCAAACCACGCATCCCAACGCCCTTTCAGCTGGGTTGCCCCGGCTTCCATCTTATCCTGATGGGGTTGTGCTGCTTCAACACAGTTCAGCGCACGGTCGGCGGCCTGCGCCGTCATCTGCACCACATAATCAAGACGATCGCGGGCATCAGGAATGGCTTCAGCTGCATCGGCAATGGCTTTATCCAGCCCCAGCTCGCGCAGACTGTCGCGCAGCATGCGCGTCAGTGAGCCAATACGTGAAATGATGTCGTGTGCCGCGGCATCCTCAGTTGGTTTCGGAAAGTCGCTCATCACATCCCCTTACATGCCCAGTTTTTCGAAAATTTTACCCAGCTTCTCTTCCAGGGTTGCCGCAGTGAATGGCTTCACGACATATCCGCTGGCTCCCGCCTGGGCGGCGGCGATAATGTTCTCTTTCTTGGCTTCCGCGGTCACCATCAGCACCGGCAGCGAACTCATCGCCGCGTCGGCACGAATAGTCTGCAGCAGCTGCAGGCCATCCATGTTTGGCATGTTCCAGTCGGAAATCACAAAGTCGAAGCCACCCGCTTTCAGTTTGCCGAGGGCATCCACACCATCTTCCGCTTCTTCTACGTTATTGAAGCCCAGCTCTTTCAGCAGGTTACGCACAATACGACGCATCGTATTGAAGTCGTCTACTACCAAAAAGCGCATGTTTTTATCAGCCATATCTACTCCTGAGTTGTCTCGCCCGGCGGGACGGGCCTGTTAAATACGCAATGCCTGTCCGGCGCTAATTTTCGCCAGCATATGCTGGCTGATGTTGCTTAAATCCACGACTTCGCTCACGCCGCCTGTGGCAATAGCCTCACGCGGCATGCCAAATACCACACAGCTGGCTTCGTTCTGGGCGATAGTCCAGGCACCTGCCCGATGCATTTCCAGCATCCCAGCGGCACCGTCGTTGCCCATGCCTGTGAGGATGACCCCCACCGCATTTCGTCCGGCGTTAATCGCCACCGATTTAAACAGCACATCCACAGAGGGTTTGTGCCGGTTAACCGGGGGTCCTTCATTCAGTTTCACCACATAGTTGGCACCGCTTCGGGCCAGCTCCATGTGCATTGCGCCTGGCGCGATATAGGCGTGCCCTGGCAGAATACGCTCACCGTCTTCGGCCTCTTTCACCGTGATCTGACACAGCTTGTTCAGACGCTCGGCAAAAGAGCGGGTAAAGCCTGGCGGCATATGCTGGGTAATCAGCAACGCCGGGCTGGTCGCCGGTAAAGGCTGCAGCACGTGGCGAATCGCCTCGGTGCCGCCGGTAGAGGAGCCAATCGCAATCAGCTTCTCACTACTCAGCAGTGGCCCCGCTTTTAGCGTCGCCGGCACCGGCATCGCAGCACGGTTGTGCAGTCGGGCCCGGGCCGCCGCGCGGATTTTGTCGCCAATCATCTGGCTGTAGGCCAGCATACCTTCGCGGATGCCGAGCTGGGGTTTGGTGACGAAATCCACCGCCCCCAGTTCCAGCGCCCGCAGGGTGATTTCGGAGCCTTTCCCGGTCAGTGATGAAACCATCACCACAGGCATTGGCCGTAACCGCATCAGTTTTTCCAGGAAATCGAGGCCATCCATGCGCGGCATTTCCACATCCAGCGTCAGCACCTGCGGATTGAACTGCTTGATCAAATCGCGGGCGACCAGCGGATCGGGCGCCGTAGCGACCATCTCCATATCCGGATGGCTGTTGATGATCTCGGTCATCAACTGCCGCATCAGCGCAGAGTCATCTACGCACATCACGGTGATTTTGCTCATCATCTTTCCTTCGTCAGTCCATAGACGGTTTGTCCGCGCAGCCAGAACTCTTTACTGATCTGACTGAAGTTTTCTGAGTGTCCGGCGAACAGGATGCCGCCCGGCTTCAGCAGCGGGACAAACCGACGCAGAATCTTCTCCTGCGTCTCTTTATCGAAATAGATCATCACATTGCGACAGAAAATAGCGTCGAACTGACCCGGCAGCGCCCAGTCGTTGGCCAGCAGGTTAAGCTGTGCATAGGTGACGAGGTTGGTCAGCTCGGGACGCGCCCGCACCATTCCGGCGTGCGGACCGGTGCCGCGCAGGAAGAAACGCTGCATTTGCGCCGGTGACAGCGTGCGCAGCTCCTCCTGGCGATAAACACCTGATACCGCTTTTTCCAGCACCTGCGTGTCGATATCGCTGGCATGGACCTGGAATTTACCTGGCCCGGTACCCAGCGTTTCGGCCAGCGTCATGGCGATGGAATAAGGCTCCTCACCGGTTGACGCCGCGGTACTCCAGACGCTGAAGTTGCCCTGGCGCTTACGTGCATGCTCCGCCAGAATCGGGAAGTGATGCGCTTCGCGGAAGAACGCGGTCAGGTTGGTGGTCAGGGCGTTGATAAACGCCTGCCACTCGGCACTGTTCGGATCGGACTCCAGCAGCGCCAGGTAACGACCGAAATCATCGATATTCAGCGTGCGCAGGCGACGAACCAGACGGTTATAAACCATCTCACGCTTGTGATCGGCCAGTACGATACCGGCACGCTGATAGATCAGCTGGCTGATACGGCGAAAATGCGTATCGGAGAGCGGTAAACGCTGCACCATCTGCGACAGCAGCGTTGTCGTCTCATTTTGATCTAAAATCGTCGATTTTTTCATCTCTGCACCTGGCCCGAACTGAATACATTAACTGTCTGCTGCGATGCCCGGCGGCTCAATGGCGGCCGGGCCACGGGCGATTAAAAGGTTTCCCAGTTGTCGTCGCTGCGTACCGCAGACGAACGACCAACGGCTAACGGTGCATCTGACTGGAGCGTTTTTGTCGCCGTTGTCTTGTTAACGGCCTGCGCGACAAATTCTTTACCAATATTGAACACTGATACCGCTTGTTTTAAGTGACTTGCCTGATCTTCGAGCGCTGCAGCCGCTGCCGCTGACTCTTCAACCAGTGAGGCGTTCTGCTGCGTGACGCGATCCATCTCGGTGACCGCAAGGCCCACCTGGTCAATGCCACGGCTCTGTTCGTCTGACGCAGAGGCGATCTCGCCCATGATGTCGGTGACGCGTGTGACGGCGCTGACGATGTTGCTCATGGTGTCACCGGCGCTCTCTACCAGCACCGAGCCGGTATTAACGCGGCTTACGGAATCCTCAATAAGACCCTTGATCTCTTTGGCGGCCTGGGCGCTGCGCTGCGCAAGGCTGCGTACTTCACCCGCCACGACGGCAAAGCCGCGCCCCTGCTCACCGGCGCGAGCGGCTTCAACCGCCGCGTTCAGTGCCAGGATGTTGGTCTGGAAGGCAATGCCGTCAATCACGCTGGTAATATCGGCAATCTTCTTGGAGCTGCCCGCAATCTCTTTCATGGTGGTGACCACGCCATCCACCACTTTGCCGCCCTGCTGCGCGGTTTCCGAGGCGGTCAGCGCCAGCTTCGACGCCTGACGGGCATTTTCGGCATTCTGCTTCACGGTCGCGGTGAGCTGCTCCATGCTGGCAGCGGTCTGCTCCAGCGAGGCGGCCTGCTGTTCGGTACGCGAGGAGAGATCGTTGTTACCGATGGAGATTTCGCTGGCACCGGTATAGATGGCATCTGAGCCGTCACGCACGGTGCGGACAGTGCGTGCCAGCTCCTGCTGCATATGCTGCAGTGACGTCAGTAACTCACCAATTTCGTTGCGCACGGTAATTTCAACCGGCTGGGTCAGATCGCCACGCGCGATGTGCTGGATATGCTCAATGCTCTGACGCAGAGGACGGATCAGCACTGAACGCATCACGTTCCACACCAGGATAATCATCAGCAACGTCACGGCCAGCGTGGCGATGACGATAGTGATGGAGCGGCTATAAGCCTGCTGGTTAGCTTCCACGCCCTGCTGTGACAGGGCTTTGTTGTTCTCCAGCCAGGCGCTGTAATCTTTCTGAAACTTGTCCTGGAAACTCTGCGTTGGCTGATCCACAAACCCTTTGAAGTTGCCGGTAGTGAAGAACACCATCAGCTCTGCCAGCGCATCGTGATAGGCCTTATAGTTCGCCTGCAATGCCACGACGTTTTCAGCCGTTTTACCCTGTTCTGACAGGTTATCGTTGAAAATCTGATAGTTGATTTCAGCCTGTTTCAGCTCCTCGCCCGCCAGTGCAACCAGCTCTTTTACGCTGGCGCCCGATCCCGACATCTGCGCATCCTGCAGAAAACGGATACCGGCGCGGTTAAGGGTGTTACGCGCCTGAACCAGCGAAACCCATGAGGTGCCCATCGCCTGTTGCAACGTATTCAGACGCTGGTTGTAGGCAAAATTCTCTTTATCTGAACTGACAGTTTTGAAAAACATTCCGCCGGAAAACAGCTGCAGCAGCGCAAACAGCGCCAGCACACACAGCAGGCCGGAAACAACGCGTACTCGACTAAACATAAACACCTCATTGGTTGGCGATTCGTGTTTATTTATCGGCGGCGTCGGGGGGAACTTTATGCGTGGCAACGGCTTTAAACCGCCGCCACGCTGAAAGGCAGAAATCAGGCGCGGGAAATTTTGAAAACCGAAACGGCCTGAGTGAGGACGCTGGCCTGCTGCTCCAGTGCGGCAGCGGCAGCGGCAGACTCCTCCACCAGCGAGGCGTTCTGCTGGGTCACGCGATCCATTTCGGTGACGGCCAGACCGACCTGCTCAATACCGCGGCTCTGCTCGTCTGATGCAGAGGCGATCTCGCCCATGATGTCGGTCACGCGGGTCACGGCACCCACAATCTCATTCATGGTGCTGCCGGCGCTTTCAACCTGCAGTGAACCGCTGTTGACGCGCGACACCGAGTCCTCAATCAGGCCTTTGATCTCTTTGGCGGCCTGAGCACTGCGCTGTGCCAGGCTGCGCACTTCACCGGCCACTACCGCAAAACCGCGACCCTGTTCACCGGCACGCGCCGCTTCAACCGCGGCATTCAGCGCCAGGATGTTGGTCTGGAAGGCGATACCGTCGATCACGCTGATGATGTCTGCAATCTTCTTCGAGCTGCCCGCAATCTCTTTCATGGTCGTCACCACGCCATTCACCACTTTGCCGCCCTGCTGCGCGGTTTCAGAGGCGGTCAGCGCCAGCTGCGAGGCCTGACGGGCGTTGTCAGCATTCTGTTTCACCGTGGCGGTGAGCTGTTCCATGCTGGCCGCAGTCTGCTCCAGCGAGGCGGCCTGCTCTTCGGTGCGGGCTGACAGGTCGTTATTACCGGCGGCAATTTCGCTGGCACCAGTGAAGATGGCGTCAGAGCCGTCACGCACATTACCGACCGTCATCACCAGCGATTGCTGCATCTCCTGGATGCCGGCTGCCAGCTGGCTCATCTCATTACGGCCCTCAACCATAATCGGCTGGGTCAAATCGCCGGAGGCGATAGCGCGAATCTGCGCCAGCAGCTGTTGCAGCGGCTGAATCAGAACCTGACGCAGGCCAAACCAGCAGGCCAGGATCACCACGATTACCGCGACGCCAATGGTGCCCAGCAGCCACATCATCTGAGTAAAGGCTTTATGGTTCTGTGCCATACCCTGATCGGAAAGCTCGGTCTGACGTGCACGCCACTCACCGTAGCTGCCCTGCATCGCGACCTGTTTCTGTTCAATATTCTGTTTAAACATCCCTTCCAGATCGCGGGCCTGCAGGCTGGTGACCATGCCTTTCAGCCCTTTTTCATATTGCGCGTAATCCGCTTCGAGTTTGTCACGCAGCGCCACTTCAAGCCCCGGCGTGGCGGGCAGATCGTAATAGATTTTAAAGTGACGGTCGGCCTCCACCAGCTGGGCGTTGGCTTTGTTCATCAGATCGTCGAGCTGACCGCCATTCATCTGCGATGCCATGCTGGTCTGTAAGCGCAGCATGGCGCGGTTCAGCGTGGTACGGCTGTTGTTCAGGGCGATATAGGCATCTGTCATCGACGTGACGTTGCGATTAGAAATCTGCGACAGCGCAAACGCCTCTTTATCATTATTCAGCGCCGACCAGAAAAGGCTGCCAGAAATCAGCTGAAGCGCGCCAAAGATAACCAGTACGGCGATTAAACTGGTGACCACTTTTATTTTTTTTAACATCTCGTTCCCCTGCAGGTTGATTAAGGTGCAGCGGCTATATCGGCGGGTTCTGGCGATTAATTAATGCTTTTCGGCGCTTTCAGGCGATAGCGGGCTTTTGTAATTATTTTTATCAAAAGAGAGTGCGGGGTCTGACGCCAGGAGGCGGGATAGTGGAAGGGGCTGCGCATCCCGCAGGATGCGCAGCGTCAGATCAGAAGGTTTCCCAGTTTGTATCATTCACCGGGGCAGTCAGGGCTTTGCGCGGTGCCAGCGCCTTTGTTACGGTAGAAGCAATCGGCAGATGCTTTGTCAGCGTCGGCCTGGCTTCACGTTTGATTTTAAAGACCGAAACTGACTGGCTTAACCGGCTGGCCTGATCTTCCAGCGAGGCGGCTGCTGCCGCGGACTCTTCCACCAGCGAGGCGTTCTGCTGGGTGACGCGATCCATCTCGGTGACGGCCTGCCCGACCTGGTCGATACCGCGACTCTGCTCGTCCGATGCGGAGGCGATTTCGCCCATGATGTCGGTGACGCGCGTGACCGCACTGACGATATCGCTCATGGTTTCCCCGGCGGTGCCGACCAGCTGCGAACCCACGCTGACGCGGTTGACTGAATCATCAATCAGCCCTTTGATCTCTTTGGCGGCCTGGGCGCTGCGCTGCGCCAGACTACGTACTTCGCCCGCGACCACTGCAAAACCGCGACCCTGTTCACCGGCACGCGCCGCTTCAACGGCGGCGTTAAGCGCCAGAATATTGGTCTGGAACGCGATGCCATCAATCACGCTGGTGATATCGGCAATCTTCTTCGAACTGCCGGCGATTTCGCTCATGGTTTTCACCACGCCAGCTACGACGCTGCCGCCTTTTTCTGCGGTTTCAGACGCGCTGAGTGCCAGCTGTGACGCCTGGCGGGCGTTCTCGGCGTTCTGTTTCACGGTGGCGGTGAGCTGCTCCATACTGGCCGCCGTCTGCTCCAGTGACGCCGCCTGCTGCTCTGTACGGGCGGACAGGTCATTGTTTCCCGCAGAGATTTCACTGGCACCGGTGAAGATCGCATCCGATCCTTCACGGACATTGGTCACGGTGCGGACCAGCGACTGCTGCATTTCGTGCAGGCTGGCGGCGAGCTGCGTCATCTCGTTACGCCCTTCCACCGCGATCGGCTGGGTTAAATCACCCTGGGCGATATGCTGAATGTGATTAATGCTACCATTCAGCGGCGTTATCACGATTTTGCGCAGGCCAAACCAGCAAAGCACAATCACCGCGACCACGGCAGCCATGATGGCAGAAAGGATCCACATCATTCGGGTATAGGCACTACTGTTCTCAGCCACGCCCAGTGTGGTCAGGCGACTCTGATCGGCGCGCCATTCGCGGTAAAGCGTCAGAAACGCACTCTGGCTCGGTGCAACGGGAGCTTTGGCGGCGGCAATCGGATCATTAGCTTCCAGGGCGGTCTGCAACTGATTAAGGGCCCCGTCATAGGCGCTGAAGCGCTGATCAAGCTGATCGTTCAGCGTCGCGTCCTGACCCGGTGTGTCAGGGATCGCCTTGAATTCTTTATAATAACCATCTGCTGCCTGCTGAAATCCTTTGCTCTCTCCGAACAGACCGGCGATATCGGCCGTTTTACCCTCCAGTTTACTGGTGGCGATACGTAGCTGAATGCGGGTCAGCAGCACACGGCTCTGGTTGAGACTCATATAGGCGTCATTAAGCGCCTGTGTGTTTTGCATCGCCAGCTGCGACACGGCGAAGCTCTGCTTGTCGTGGCTTAATGCGGAGTAAAAAACTGAACCGGAGAAGGCCTGTAACAGCCCGAACACCAGCAACACCAGTAACAGGCTGGTGACCACACGGATTTTCGTTAACATGAGTAACCCTGAACAATGTAGGTGATTTAAAAGTGACAGTGAGATTATCGGCAGGTGACAGCGGGAAATTAGGGGAAGCAGCGATTTTAAATATATGAATCAGAAGGAAATTATTACATGATGTAACAATCACGGGCCAGCCAGAGCCAGCCCGTGAAGAGGCTATTACGCGGTACGCAGGTTATCCACCAGCGCCATCTCGTCGCTGCTCAGCAGCTTCTCAATGTCGACCAGAATCAGCATGCGATCGCCCAGCGCACCCAGACCGGTCAGGTACTCGGTAGACATGGTTACCGCGAACTCCGGTGAAGGGCGGATCTGATCCTGGGTCAGTGACAGCACGTCAGAAACGCCATCGACCACGATACCGACCACGCGATTTTCCAGATTCAGTACGATGACCACGGTGTTGTCATTATACTCAACGTCAGGCTGCGCAAACTTAACGCGCAGATCGATAATCGGCACGATTACGCCGCGCAGGTTAGTGACGCCGCGGATGAATTCAGGGGTATTCGCAATACGCGTTACCTGATCGTAACCGCGAATTTCCTGAACTTTGAGGATATCGATGCCGTACTCTTCGTCGCCCAGCGTGAAGACCAGAAACTCCTGACCCACAGTTTCGCCAGCGATTTTTGTCACGGTTGCCATTCCATTCATGTTATTTACCCTTTCGTTATCTGTCAGGCGGCAGCGCCGGCCACACGTTTTTCACGGTTAAGTGACTGCAGTGCTGATACATCAACAATCAGCGCTACGCTACCATCGCCAAGAATGGTCGCGGCAGAGATGCCCGGCACTTTGCGATAGTTACTTTCCAGGTTCTTCACCACCACCTGATGCTGACCAATCAGCTGATCAACCAGCAGCGCGTAACGTTTGCCCGCGCTCTGCAGGATCACTACGATGCCCTGCGTGGCCTCGGTTTTGGCACCCTGCACATCAAAGACGTTCCACAACTCGACCAGTGGCAGATATTCACCACGCACTTCCAGCACGCACTCGCCACCCGCCAGCGGTTTCAGCTCTTCGGCACGCGGTTGCAGTGATTCCATTACCGCATTCAGCGGCAGAATAAAGACTTCATCAGCCACGCGAACGGACATGCCATCAAGAATGGCCAGCGTCAGCGGCAGCAGGATACGGATGGTGGTGCCTTTGCCCTGCTTCGAGGCGATTTCAACGTGACCGCCCATCTCCTGAATATTTCGTTTCACCACGTCCATTCCGACGCCGCGTCCTGAAACATCCGTCACCTGCTCCGCGGTAGAGAAGCCCGGTGCGAAGATCAGCATGCCGACCTCTTCATCGCTCATGTTCTCGTGAACCGGCAGACCCGATGACAGGGCTTTAGCCAGAATACGTTCACGGTTCAGACCAGCACCATCATCTGACACTTCGATACAGATGTTGCCGCCCTGGTGTTCCGCAGAAAGCGTCAGGTTACCGGTTGCCACTTTACCGGCCACCAGACGTTTCTCTGGCGTTTCGATACCGTGGTCAAGACTGTTACGCACCAGGTGCGTTAACGGGTCGATAATGCGTTCGATCAGGCTCTTATCGAGTTCGGTTGAGCTGCCCAGCAGGGTCAGTTCGACCTCTTTGCCGAGTTTGCTTGCCAGGTCACGCACCAGACGCGGGAAGCGGCTGAAGACATATTCCATTGGCATCATACGAATCGACATCACCGATTCCTGCAGGTCGCGGGCGTTACGCTCCAGCTGGCCCATGCTGTTCAGCAGGTCGCCGTGCGCCACCGGGTCGAGTTCACCGGAACGCTGGGCGAGCATCGACTGGGTAATCACCAGTTCACCGACCAGGTTGATCAGCTGATCGACCTTCTCGACCGCAACACGGATGCTGGTCGATTCGCTCGACTTGGCCGGTGCCGCGACGCGCTTACTTTCACGTTTCACCGCTGCCACGGGCAGTTCGGTTACGCTGGCGGTGTGAACCTCTTCCGCCACTGGTGCGGCTGCAACAGCAGCAGCGACCGGCGCGGCAACGGCTTCGTCAGCGGCCGGGAAGCGGATCTGAGCTTCGTCGATCACGAAGCAGAGCACCGCCACGATGTCATCTTTACCGACGCCATCAATGCAGACGTCCAGCGTGGTGCTGCCCTTCTGCACATTAGTCAGGGTGCCGAGATTGCTCATCTCTTCCAGCATCAGGTCGACTTCTTTCTCTTTGAGGTCGATCAGCTGTACACGCAGACCGCTGGTGCTGGCCGGTTCCGCGCTGGCAGTGGTTACCGTAGCCGGAACATCAACCGGCAGACCTTTGGCCTCGAGCGCCAGCTGGCGCAGCGCTTCACAGATATATTTGAAGCTCTCCGCGTTAGGCTCCTGCGCGGTTTTATAAGCATCGAGCTGTTCCTGCATAATATCTTTGGTTTCCAAAAACAGGTTGATGATGTCGGTGCTGAGCTGCATCTCGCCGCGACGAGCACCATCCAGAATGTTTTCCAGGATATGAGTCGTTTCCTGTAATACCGTAAAACCAAAGGTTCCGGCCCCACCCTTAATGGAGTGAGCGGCACGGAAGATGGCGTTAAGCTGTTCCGAATCTGGCTCCTGCGGGTCAAGGCCCAACAGGTGTTGTTCCATATCCGCTAACAGCTCATCGGCTTCATCAAAAAACGTCTGGTAAAAATCGCTGATGTCCATACTCACGGGAATCACCTCGGCTGTGAGGGGGCTGCTGTATTCACCGCGCTGCCTGGTGTTGCAGGTGCGGTAATCTGTTCAATGGCCGCCGGATCGCTGATCTGGACGGCATCACTTTCTGCGTTCTCTTTTTCTATTGCTGCTTCGGTGTCGTGGTTCAACACCAGCAGGCTGATGCGGCGGTTAACTGCGTCGTTACCGCCACGATTTTTCAGGCGCATGGTGTCGGCCATACCTAACACCCGTAAAACTTTGCCGCTATCCAGGCCGCCCATCACCAGTTCCCGGCGTGAAGCGTTAGCGCGGTCGGTAGAGAGTTCCCAGTTGCTGTATCCCTTGTCACCGCCGGCATACTGAAAATCATCGGTATGTCCGGCCAGGCTGATGCGGTTCGGAATGTCGTTAAGGATCGGCGCAATGGCACGCAGAATATCGCGCATATACGGCTCCACCTCGGCCCGACCGGTCTTAAACATCGGGCGATTCTGGCTGTCGATGATCTGAATACGCAGCCCCTCTTCCACCATGTTGATGATCAGATGCGGCCGCAGCGCTTTCAGACGCGGATCCGCTTCAATCATCTGGTCGAGCTTTTCACGCAGCCGGTTAAGGCGAATCTCATCCAGCTTGCGTTTCTGGGCGTCCATATCGACGACTTTTTTCACTTCGCCAATCTTTTTGGTCGGATCGTCGCCGCCACCTGGGATCGGGCTGTCACTGTCACTGCTGCGTGCGCCGCCGGTAATTGCAACTTTCAGCGGCGTTTTGAAGTAGTCTGCAATCTGCACCAGCTCCTGCGGGTTGGCGATCGACAGCAGCCACATCACCATAAAAAAGGCCATCATCGCCGTCATAAAGTCGGCGTAGGCAATCTTCCACGATCCGTGGCTGCCTTCATGGCCTTTATGTTTGCGCTTTTTGATCAGCACAATGGGGCGATTGCCGTGTTTCATGAAGCCTCGTCAGAAGTCTGTTTAGCCGGGTTCTTGGCGTTACGCACATGCTCTTCCAGTTCGCTGAACGACGGACGCTCGGCGGAATAGAGCGTCTTACGACCAAACTCCACCGCAATCTGCGGCGCGTAACCATTGAGGCTCGAGAGCAATGTCACTTTAATGCACTGCATCATCTTGGTGGTTTCCGCACATTTCTGACGCAGTACTGACGACAGCGGAGAGACAAACCCGTACGCCAGCAGAATGCCCAGGAAAGTTCCCACCATCGCATGCGCGACCAGCGCACCCAGTTCAGCGGCCGGACGATCGGCCGAAGCCAGCGCATGGACGACGCCCATTACCGCGGCCACGATACCAAATGCCGGAAGACCATCACCCACCGCAGCAATACTTTGCGCTGGTACGTCACACTCGTGTTCGTAGGTCTCAATCTCTTCATCCATCAACGCTTCGATTTCAAAGGCGTTCATGTTGCCGCTGACCATCAGACGCAAATAGTCAGTAATAAAATCTACTAACTGTTTATCGGCAAGGATGCGGGGATAATTAGCAAAAATTTCACTCTGGCTGGGATCTTCAATATCGCGTTCCAGCGATAACATCCCCTGCTGACGCGACTTCGCCATCAGGCGATAAAGCAGCGCCATCAAATCCATGTAAACCGCTTTGTTGTATTTGGAGCCGCGAAATAACTTAGGCAGCGCTTTCAGCGTTTTTTTAATCGACTTGCCATTGTTACCGACTAAAAAAGCACCGGCACCGGCACCGCCGATCATTAATAATTCGGCTGGCTGATAAAGTGCGCCCAGATGGCCACCTACCAGCGCATATCCGCCCAACACGGAGCCTAAAACAATCAGGTAACCTATAATTATCAGCACAAAAAAATCCTTACGTCCGTAACGTGTTGGTGGAAGTTAAGCCAGAGAGCCGCAGAGGTTATTCCTGAACCGCAAGCAAAAAAAAAGCAGCGGTATTAACCGCTGCTGGATGGCTTCCACAGTGCGAACAAACTTAAACGGCGTGTTTAACCTGTTCATCCAGCAGTTGTGGAAACATATCGGCAGGTTCTGCAGAAAGTTTACGTCTTTTTACGGCACGTGATGGCGGCTGGCACAGGCTGCAGGTAAAGCTGCCAACTGGCTGATGCGCATGATTAATAAAGCTGCCGTTGCAGCATTTGCAATCCGCCAGTTCCAGCATGCCACTTTCAACGAATCGGACCAGGGTCCAGGCGCGGGTCAGCGCCAACAGCGGGCCCTCGTCCGATTGCGGACACTGTTCGAGATATAAACGGTAGGCTTTAATTACGGCATCGACACCGCTGCACAAACCGGTTTTCAGTAAAAATTTCCAGGCGTTGCAAAACATAGAAGCATGGATGTTCTGCTCCCACGTCATAAACCAGTCCGTGGAGAACGGCAGCATGCCTTTTGGCGGCGGACTGCCACGTAATTCTTTATAGAGCTTGATCAGACGACCACGGCTCAGCTGAGTTTCACTCTCTAACATTTGTAAGCGCGCACCTAAAGTGATCAGCTCCATCGCGAGCTGAATATCACGTGCTTCCTGAACAATACTTTTCTCACTCATGACATTGCTCTCTTTTTAGCAGGCGCTACATCTTTAGACGCATTACGCAATAAACGGCTCGATAATAAAATGCCGGTGTGGATTTGTTGTAAATCATCCACGCGTGATTCCTGCGTCAGGCGATTAATGGTGCTGCTATCGGTAAAACGGAACTGGCAAACCAGTTGATTGGTTTCCGCCATTTTTACCATCTCAGGCAATGTTAATTCAGATAATGCGTTCGCCATTTTCTCGTCAATGCCGAGGCGAAACATTGCAGAAGCTTTATCCTGGTTAATTAAACGCTGCGCGAGCAGTAAATAAGACAAATTGAGGTCATAAATATGTTTCAGTACTTCAGATGTGCCCATTATTTTTCCATCCTGAGAGATGCGACGTAACTGTATCGCAGATTAAAACCTGCGGTTCGAGCTGCTGTTTGTTAAATCAAAAGATGGCAAAAAAACTTCACATAATTTCAATGTCACTGTTTTTCGCCTTCTATTTTCGTGGGTTTCAGACCCACTGAAGGTCGAAAATCCATGCCATTCTATTTTCGAGTTCCGGACATTTTCCGTGACGTCTTCTTACATTTTTTAGGACTATTCCGAAAACAACGCAAATCTATATCGTCTGATTTCGACATACAACGACAGTCAGATGAAATTTTAGATAAAGTGTGACGCAGATCACACTTTTAACGCAAATTTCTTCAGCAACCCTTTACGATTACTTACCGACCGGTCACTTTTTGAACAAAAAAGTGTGTTTTTAAGTCCAATTCGTCCTGAGAAAGGTTTAATAGGGGGTAAAAGCATCGCTATTCGACGCTTTAAGCAATCCGGAATGATTATCGGGTGTTAATCGTTTTAATACCCTATTTAGAACCATCTAAAAGAGGGTTGTCAGCATATTATGCTGGCAAGGCGGGGCCTTATTTGCTGTTAAATTAGTTACTTAAGGGGAGTATCGCAGGGTGTGAGTAATGAAATCGTTAAGATTTCTACGGCAGTAAGAGGGGCTTCTGGCAACCTGGCGTTAACAGTGACAGCAGAATGTTCAGGCTCCGACACCCGATGTAACAAGGGGTTACATAAGAAAGACGAATGAATTAACGGCAGGTTATACGTTGGCTCTATCACTATCGGCAGTCTGAAAAAAAACTTTAGCAAAGTAGTTAAAGAAAGCGGCGGGCAGCGGTATGACTGGGTTTTCGGGATTCCCTGCATATATCGGGCCACTCTGAGCTGCCACTGAGGACATCGGCACAAAATCACCGCACAGCGTCATTAACAGATAGCAGGCGAGTTTTCTGTGAGCTGGGCCGAAAAAAAAGCAGCGATACCAGGGTGGTATCACTGCTTCCATTATTGCGATAAAGGCTCAGGTCAGGCGAGTTTCGGGAAGGTCGCTACCTTATTCACGGTGCTGTGGTCAACACTGCGTGGGTCAATACGCTCCAGGTCCTTCAGGAAGCTCTCACGCCAGGCGGTAATGTCGTTTTTGCGCAATACCGCCATCATGTCGTTGTAGCGTGAAATCCTTTCGGTGCGCGGCATAGTAATCGCCTTGTCCAGCGCAGCAGCAACTTCATCGCGGTCATACGGATTCACTATCAGCGCTGAAGTCAGTTCGTTGGCGGCACCGGCAAAGCGCGACAGCACCAGTACACCCGGATCGTCCGGGTCCTGCGCAGCCACATACTCTTTCGCGACGAGGTTCATGCCATCACGCAGCGGCGTCACCAGACCCACATCGGTCAGGCGGAAGATTTTCATCAGCAGGCGACGGTCGAAATGCTGGTTAAGGTAGTAAAGCGGGGTCCAGCCCAGCGTACCGTACTTACCGTTAATCCGTCCTGCTTCGGTCTCCAGCTGATGCCGGATATCCTGATAGGCCTGCACATCACCACGTGAGGTCGGTGCAATCTGCGAGTAACGGATTTTGCCGCGATGCTGCGGGAAGTTTTCCAGCAGCGCTTCATAGGCAAGAAAGCGCTCCGGCAGTCCTTTAGAATAGTCGAGACGTTCGCAGGCAATAATGTTGCGTGCATCGCCCAGCTCTTTCTTCATGGCAGCCATTTTCGGCGGCAGTGGCCCTTCGGCCATCTCTTTAATACTGTCTGGCTCAATCCCGATTGGATAGACTTCAGTCATAAAGGTGTTGCCAAAGGCGCGATGCTTTTTGTCGCCTTTATTCTGCAGTTGCGTAAGCTGACTGACGCTGTCCAGGAACGCCACCCGATCCGATTCAGTCTGGAAGCCAAGCAGGTCATATTCACACAGCATTTCCAGCAGCTCTTTGTGCGGAGGCAGTGCATTGAATATTTCTGGCGTCGGGAACGGAATATGCAGGAAGAAGCCGATGCGGTTATTAATACCGGCCCGACGCAGCGCGGCAGCAAAGGGTAAGAAATGATAATCGTGGATCCAGACAATATCATCCGGTTTGATCAGCGGTTTTAAGCGCTGCGCCACCGCGTCATTAACCTCGCAATACCCTTCCCACGCTTCACGCTGGAACTGCACCAGATCGAGGCGATAATGGAAGGCGGGCCAGATAACCGTGTTTGAGAACTGGCAATAATAGAGATCGTAATCGTTCTGGCTCAGCGGGAAGGAAGCATACTCGATACCTTCATGTTCCTGCACACTGACGTCTTCTACTTCTTCGCCGGTGAACTCGCTGATTTCACCGTTCCAGCCAAACCATAATCCACCGGTGCTTTTCAGTGCATCGAGAATGCCGACGGCCAGGCCGCCTGCGCTGGTTTTAGACCCATCTGGCATGGCGACACGGTTAGATACAACCACTAAACGACTCATAACCTAAACTCCTTACCGACGTTGTCTTTCTCTAATAGTAATAATGTTCTTTCCAGCCAGCCATAAACGGCATCGACATCATTTAGCCGATAACCGGCCTGGCTTGACCCTTCGCCGACTTTAACTGAGACGCCCTGCCGTTCGTTAACGGCCAGGAAGCCCTTCTCATCCGTCAAATCGTCGCCAATAAAGACTGGCGTGCGTCCGGCAAAAGGGGGCTGCTGCATAAAGTCGCTGATTGCGGCACCTTTATCGATGCCTGCCGGTTTAATCTCAACCACGCATTTCCCTGGCTGAAGCGCCAGTCCCGGGAAACGCTTCACTGACTGTTCAGCCAGTCGCAACACATCCTGCTCATGCTGCATCGCCTGACGGTAGTGAAGTGCAAAGGCCATGCCTTTCACCTCAAGCTGAGTGCCAGGCCAGCATGCCATCGCATCCTGCAATTCCTTCCTGAGATTTTTTTCGACCTCAACAGGCAGGCTGATGCGCTGCATATGCCCCTCTGCATCACGACGCTCAGCGCCATGCACGCCCGCCGCCGGGCCGTACCACGGCGCAGCCAGCGCATCCAGTTGTTCGATGGGTCTGCCGGAGACCAGCGCCAGTGCGCCCTGAGAAAGCGCAGAGAGTTGTTGAAGTTGTGCGATAACCTGCTCAGGAATAAATACCGCTTCGGGACGGGACTGTATCGCTGCCAGCGTACCGTCGACATCAAAAAAGAAGGCGTACTGCCCGCTGCTTAATGTCGGGTACCTGGCATGGGTGTCTGCCGCTTGGGTCACGTTACTTCTCCTGAAAATCAAATTTAATAAAACATTGAGTTAAAACAAGAATGTCCTGACGCAGTCAGGTCAGCAAGCGGGAAATTCTGATAAAGCGGTGATTGAGGGGTAAAACGCGGTGATTGGATAGGTCACTCTCCTCAAACTTGCAAGCGCATTGCTGACAATACTGGCTAACTGAGAACATCTTCACATTAAGTGTAGTCATTAACAGGGGTTATGCCAGAAATATGCACTTTTCATGCCAGCCGCTGCGGTTAAGCCAGCAGAAAAGCGCCATTTACACCTGTTCCTTTTTTAATAATCGTAGCGGTATCGGTCCGCATCACGCTGGAGTGATACCCGTTACGTATTCCATACGAATGACATTCTTCAAAGCTTAAGTTTCTTAAGGTTTTCCTAATATAGAAAGCGCAATCTCGTGACACTTTTATTACTCTGGTTCCTGCTCACATGGCGTTTACCCTGAAGAGGCCGCTGATTAGCCGCCTAAGTTTGCTGATCCTGGCTGCGGTTTATATCGCGGTTTTCCTTAATATCGCTTATTACCGTCAGGTGCTGGCGGTCATGCCGCTGAACAACCTGCATACCACGCTGGTATTTTTATCTATGCCTTTCGTCGCCTTTAGCGTGATTAACATCGTGATTACTCTGGCCTCGTTTGTCTGGCTGGATCGGCTGCTGGCCGCCCTGTTTATTCTGCTCTCTGCGTCGGCACAGTTTTTTATTCAGACTTATAACATCGTGGTCGATCGTTCGATGATCACCAACATGATGGATACCACCGCTTCTGAATCCTTTGCGCTGATTACGCCGCAGCTGCTCTTCACCCTGCTCACCTCGGGCGTGCTGATGGCGTTGCTGGTGTTCTGGCCGCGCATAAAACGGCAGCAGTGGCGTGGCATACTGGCGCGACTGCTTAGCGTGCTGCTTTCCGCCGCGCTGATCGTGCTGGTCGCCCTGCTCTTCTATAAAGATTACGCTTCGCTGTTCCGCAACAACCGCGAGCTGGTTAAAGCGCTCAGCCCGTCGAACAGCATTGCGGCAACGCTCTCCTGGTATAAGCATGAGCAACTGCAGAATGTACCGCTGGTGCGCATCGGTGAAGATGCCCATCTGCAGCCCAGCCGCAGCAGCGGTAAGCCGAATCTGACGATTCTGGTGCTGGGAGAGACGTCGCGCGCGCAAAACTTCTCGCTGGGTGGTTACGGTCGTCTGACCAATCCTTTACTGGCGAAAGACGATGTGATCTATTTCCCGCACACCACCTCGTGCGGCACGGCGACGGCGGTTTCGGTGCCCTGCATGTTCTCCAACATGCCGCGCGCGCACTATGATGATGTGCTGGCTGCGCATCAGGAGGGACTACTGGATATTATTCAGCGCGCTGGCATCAGTGTGTTATGGAATGAAAATGATGGTGGCTGCAAAGGTGCCTGTGACCGGGTGCCGCATCAGGACATGACCAGCCTGAACCTGCCCGGCATGTGTATTAATGGTGAGTGTTATGACGACGTGCTGTTCCACGGGCTGGACGACTACATCAGTCAGCTGAAAGGCAACGGGGTCATTGTCCTGCATACCATTGGCAGTCATGGCCCGACCTACAGCCATCGGTATCCGCCACAGTTCCGTCAGTTTGAACCGACCTGTGACACCAATCAGATTCAGGACTGTTCGCAACAACAGCTGATCAACACCTATGACAACACGCTGGTCAATGTGGATCATATTGTCGATAAAGCAATCAATGTCCTGCGCGCGCATCAGGATCGCTTCACCACCAGCCTGGTCTATCTTTCTGATCACGGTGAATCGCTGGGTGAAAATGGCGCTTACCTGCATGGCCTGCCCTATGCTATTGCCCCGGATACGCAGAAACATGTGCCGATGCTGATCTGGCTGTCCGATGATTATCAGAAACGTTATGCGGTTAATCGTGGCTGTCTGAATAAACTGGCGGCGACAGACGATTTTTCACAGGATAATCTGTTTTCAACCATGCTGGGATTAACCGGCACCGCGACCCACGAATATGTGCCTGCGGATGATATTTTGACGTCGTGTCGGAGCCAACCTTAATGAAGATACTGATTGTTGAAGATGATGCGCTGCTGCTGCAGGGCCTGATGCTGGCGCTGGAAGGCGAAGGCTATGTCTGCGATGGCGTGACGCGGGTGCGGGATGCTGAAGCGCATTTCGCCAGCGGCCTCTATAGTCTGGTGGTGCTGGATCTGGGTTTGCCGGACGAAGATGGCCTGCATTTCCTGATACGACTGCGGCGGCAGAAAAAGATGACGCCGGTGCTGATACTGACCGCGCGCGACACCATCAGCGAGCGCATTGCCGGACTCGATGCCGGGGCGGACGACTATCTGATCAAACCGTTTTCGCTGGATGAGTTGCTGGCGCGGATCCGCGCGTTGATTCGCCGTCACGTCAATCAGGGCGACAGTCATGTCAGAGTGGGTGCGCTGGCGCTGGATATGACCCATCGTCAGATCACCCTCAGCGATGTGCTGCTGGATCTGACACCCAAAGAGTTTGCGATTCTGTCACGACTGATGCTGAAGGCCGGCAATCCGGTTCACCGGGAAATTCTCTATCAGGACATCTATAACTGGGAGACCGAGCCTTCTACTAATACGCTGGAAGTGCATATCCATAATCTGCGCGACAAAATTGGCAAAAGCGCCATTCGTACCGTGCGCGGGTTTGGTTATGCGCTGGTGACGCAGGATGGCGTTCGCGAGGCCACATGATAAAACGTTTCGATCACCGCAGTATGCGCTTTCGCCTGATCCTGACCATTGGTCTGATTCTGCTGGTCTTCCAGGTGATCAGCGTGGTCTGGCTGTGGCATGAGAGTAAAGAACAGATTCAGTTTCTGGTGGAAGCCCAACTGCAGAAGCGCAACATGGACAGTCACGTGAAGCGAGAAGTCCATGAAGCGGTGGCCAGCCTGGCGGTGCCGAGCCTGGTGATGATTACGCTGACGCTGCTGCTTTGCTATCAGGCGGTGAAATGGATCACCCGGCCGCTCTATCAGCTGCAGCGGGAACTCGAAAGCCGCAGCGAAGAGAATCTCGATCCCGTCGCCTGTCACAGTCAGGTTCATGAGATCGATGCGGTGACTCAGGCGATCAATCAGCTGGTCGCCCGCCTCAACAGCAGTCTGGAGCGCGAGCGGCTGTTTACCGCCGACGTGGCGCATGAGTTGCGCACACCGCTGGCGGGATTACGGCTGCATCTGGAGTTAATCGAACGCAACAGCGATGTCAAAGTTCAGCCGCTGGTGCAGCGTCTTGATCAGATGACGCACAGCGTGTCGCAGCTGCTGAATCTGGCGCGTGCCGGACAGTCATTCACTTCGGGCACCTATCAGAACGTCGGGCTGATTGAAGATGTAATCCTGCCGATGGAAGCGGAGCTGAGTATTATGCTGGAGGCGCATCAGCAGACGCTGGTGCTGGATCTGCCGCAGGAGCAGTTTGTGCGTGGTGATGCGACCCTGCTGAAGATGTTGCTGCGTAATCTGGTTGAGAACGCCCATCGCTATAGCCCGGATAACAGCACCATCAGCGTGCAGCTGTTGTCTGTGCCACAGCCCATGATGGTAGTGGAAGATGAGGGACCGGGCATTGATGAGAGTAAAAGTGGCGAGCTGAGTAAAGCGTTTATCCGGATGGACAGTCGCTATGGCGGTATCGGACTCGGGCTGAGCATTGTCAGCCGCATCGTCCAGTTACACCGTTTTCAGTTTTTCTTAGAGAACCGTCGCGACCGGAGCGGTTGCCGGGCCGTCATTAAGTTTTAAGCGGTAAACCAGGCAGACAGGAACAGAACAACCGTTGCTGCGGCGATCAGCAGTGCCGCATATTCGCTCATCGGACGTGAAGCAGTGACAGACAGGGTAGCAGGCGCAGTTTTCATAGCATTATCCTCCGTTAAAGCAGGCAGTATCGCGACTGCATATTAAGGAAACCTTAAGCTCGTGAGACTGTCGTTAAAAATGTCTGCTCTGCCCTGTTTCCCCGTTGACCTTGCCTTTATGGCTGCTGACCTTTCCGCCGCACCCGCAGTGTGCTCTACACTTAATGGCACCCTTCCGTTAAAGGAGCTACGCCATGAGCCAACGCATGCACAAATATGCTTTTCCGGTCAGCAAAGCCCGCAAATACCTTGAGCCGGGACCGGTGCTGCTGCTCAGCTCGCAGTATCAGGATCAGCATGACATCATGACGCTCGGCTGGCACACGGTGCTGGAGTTCTCGCCGTCCCTGGTCGGCTGCATGATTGCCGGTATGAATCACAGCCACGAGCTGATCCGCAACAGCGGTCAGTGCGTGCTGAATATTCCTTCCGCCTCGCTGATTAATGAAGTGGTGGCTGTCGGCAATAGCCACGGTGACAGTATTGATAAGTTTGAAGCGTTTGGCCTGACGCCGGAGCCGGCTCAGGTAGTGGGTGCGCCGATGATTGCCGAATGTTTTGCCAGCTTTGAATGCCAGCTTTATGACGACGCCATGGTCGCCCGCTACAACCTGTTTATTTTTGAGATCGTCAAAGCGCACGTCGCTGAGCAGCCGGAATATCCCCCGACCCTGCACTACACCGGTGAAGGCCGGTTTAGCGTGATGAGCGATAAAATGCTGGATAAGAGCGGAGATTTTAAACCGGAGATGCTCATCTAGTTGAAAGCGCTCTGCTGCGCCCCCATTCACCTCTTTCGACCTGACAGGAGTAAATTATTATGGCAATCGAATACGCAGTTATCGCTGGCGGCTGTTTCTGGTGTACCGAAGCGGTATTTAAAGATGTGATCGGCGTAGAGTCGGTTGAAAGCGGCTATACCGGTGGTGCGCGTCCTAATCCGACCTATGAGCAGGTCTGCAGTGGCGCAACCGGTCATGCAGAAGCGATCCGCATTGGTTTTGATCCGGAGCAGGTAACTTATGGCGATCTGCTGGATATCAGCTTTGTCACGCATGATCCGACCCAGCTGAACCGTCAGGGCAATGATATCGGCACCCAGTATCGCTCTGCCATTTTCCCGGCGAATGCCGAGCAGGAAGCAGAAGCGCGCGCCGCCATTGAACGCGCCCAGGCTGATCATGATGTGCCGGTTGTGACCACCATTGAGCCGCTGAAAGAGTGGTATCCGGCTGAAGCCTATCATCAGGATTACTGGGAAGGCGCCGGTCAGCGCAACGGTTACTGCATGGCGGTCATCCCACCGAAACTGCAGAAGCTGCGTAAGAGCTTCGCTAATCGGGTGAAGAGCTGATTTAGCGTCTGACGGAGCGGCGTCTGGCTGGGATACAGGCCCGGACGTCGCTCCGGGTTATTTCAGTCGTCACGCGGTCCTTAACATGACCCGATCGGCTTCTTTATTACTGTGGAATATGGCGCATAAATGCCCGATTTTAAGCCGCAGTAAATCGATTCGTTCAGAGCTTAAGCGAATAGATCGAAAGAAAAAAATAGTGCTTGACCCTTTTCAGCCGACTCCCTATAGTACCGCCCCGTTGACCCAGCGCGGTCAGCGAAGTAAATGTGGTGAGGTGTCCGAGTGGCTGAAGGAGCACGCCTGGAAAGTGTGTATACGGCAACGTATCGGGGGTTCGAATCCCCCTCTCACCGCCACATTCTAAAGAAGAGCCTGAACTTATGTTCAGGCTTTTTTTTTGCCTATTGCACAGTAAGGGGGGTGAGAAGCCCCGCCGGAGAACGACCGCATGCG